>JAFZWG010000066.1 GCA_017617395.1 Lachnospiraceae bacterium | reverse complement strand
GAGGCGGAGATGAAGAAGATCATCAAGGAGGGCAAGGAGCTCAAGCGCTTCACGCTTTCCCGTGCCGAGGCGATTGCTTTGATGGAGAAGCGCGGCGAGCCTTACAAGGTTGAGCTTATCAACGACCTTCCCGAGGATGCGGAGCTCTCATTTTACGACCAGGGCGACTTCGTCGACCTCTGCGCCGGCCCGCACCTGATGAGTACGAAGCCTCTGAAGGCGATCAAGCTGATTTCCTCCTCGGGCGCTTACTGGAGAGGCAGCGAGAAGAACAAGATGCTGACTCGTATCTACGGCACGGCGTTTACGAAAAATGCCGACCTCGATGCATACCTTGCGCACCTTGAGGACATCAAGAAGCGCGATCACAACAAGCTCGGCCGCGAGATGAAGCTGTTCCTGACGGCGGATGTCATCGGTCAGGGTCTGCCGCTGTTCACCCCCAAGGGAACTCGCATGATCATGACGCTGCAGCGCTGGATGGAGGACCTCGAGGATAATGAGTGGGGCTACGTTCGCACGAGAACGCCTCTCATGGCAAAGTCCGACCTCTACAAGATCTCCGGTCACTGGGATCACTACATGGACGGCATGTTCATCCTCAACAAGGATGTGGGAGAGGGCAAGGAAGTCATGGCACTTCGTCCGATGACCTGCCCGTTCCAGTACTATGTGTACATGAACGAGCAGCGCTCCTACAGAGACCTTCCGTACCGCATGTCCGAGACGAGTACGCTGTTCCGCAACGAGGATTCCGGCGAGATGCACGGTCTTACGAGAGTCCGTCAGTTCACGATCACGGAGGGCCACATCGTGCTCCGTCCGGATCAGGCGGAGGAGGAGCTCACGAGATGCGTTGAGCTTGCCAACTACGTCATGAAGACTCTGGGTATCGACGGCGACGTAACGTACCGCCTTTCCAAGTGGGATCCCGCGAACAAGGACAAGTACGAGGGCGACGAGGAGTACTGGAACTCGACGCAGCAGTACCTCCGCGATGTCATGAACAAGAACGGCATCAAGTTCACCGAAGCGGACGGCGAGGCAGCATTTTACGGCCCGAAGATCGACATTCAGGCGAAAAATGTTTACGGCAAGGAAGACACGATGGTGACGATCCAGCTCGACTGCGAGAGCGCCCAGAAGTTCGGCATGTACTACATCGACGCCGACGGCAACAAGGCGCAGCCGTGGATCATCCACCGCACCTCGATGGGCTGCTACGAGCGTACGCTCGCATGGCTGATCGAGCACTATGCAGGTCAGTTCCCGACCTGGCTGTGCCCCGAGCAGGTTCGCGTGCTTCCGATCTCCGAGAAGTACAACGACTACGCGGATTCCGTTCGCGCGGAGTTGAAGAAGGCAGGCATCTTTGTCTCGGCGGACTGCCGTTCCGAGAAGATCGGCTATAAGATCCGCGAGGCGAGACTCGAGCGCATTCCTTACATGCTCGTTGTCGGCGCGAAGGAGGCCGAGGAGGGACTTGTTTCCGTCCGCAGCCGTTTCCTTGGTGACGAGGGTGCAAAGCCGCTTGCTGAGTTCATCAAGGCAATCCGCGAGGAGATCGACAACAAGACGATCCGCAAGATCGAAGTCGAAGAGCAGCAGTAAGCATTTTCCGACGAATCGGTATTATATGGCAACAAAAAATCCGCAGGCCCGGTCGGGTCTGCGGATTTGTTTCGTTTGTAAGGATCAGTCCTTGTCGCTGTAGTTCTGCTGCGAGGACTCCACTAAGCAGCAGGCCTCGACTTTCCACTCGCGGCAGGAGTAGAATCCCTTGTCCGCGTAGAGCATGGCTTCCTTCGCGTAGGAATTGGCGTCCGCCTTGGAGACATCGCCGGACTTGGCGTATGCAAGGCAGCTCATCGTATATACGGCGCACGCTTCGTCGTAGAAGAGATTCTCCGTGTCGAGAAGCGGTTTCACCGCGGCAGCCGCTGCGCGGAAGTCTCCGCCGCGGTACAGTGCCTTTGCCTTCATGATCGGCCGGGCGTCACCCTCGGTCTCTGTGATGGAGAGGCGACGATCCTCCGGCGTGAGAAGATGAATGGAAATGTCCAGTTTCTTCGAAAGATATTCCAATGTCTTGATGGACGGAATCGCGGTTCCGCTCTCAATCTGGGAGAGCATGTTGCGCGTGATAAAGTCGCCCACAACCTGGCTCTGCGTCAGTTTCTTGGCCAGACGGGCCTCCTTGATAATACGTCCGATTTCAGCTCGATCCATTTATTTACCTCCTTGTCTTGATAACTTATCTTTGTTTGCGTTTCTGCTATAAAAACCTGAAAAATGTCAGGAATTATTCCGTAAACTTTATTTACAACCATCTGGATTGTAACAGAGATTTACAAAAAAATCAAGGCACATTAACAATCTTTTCACAGTTTTTTGTTGAAAAATGCTTTCTCTCACCCTATAATGAACTCATATCGACGTGAGTTCCGTCATATGTTGGGGAAGAATGGTGTGCGGAATTTGCGCGTTAGCGTGATACACGTGAAATACGACTAGAGAGGTTTTATCTATGAAGAAATTCAGAGTTTGGAAGAAATGGCTCTGCCTTCTTCTTGCGGCGATGATGGTGCTCGGCGGATGCAAGAGCGACAAGGCGCAGAAGAGAGAGTCCGATCCGGCCGGCGAAGCAACCGCGACACCGACCGCGACCGTAGAGGTAACGCCGACCGACGTGCCGGCAACACCGACGCCGACCGAAGTGCCGGCGACGCCTACGCCCACTCCGACGCAGAACTACGGTTCGCCCGAGGAGGAGCAGGCTGCATTTAACGAGTTTCTGGACAAAGTGTTCGTTGAGTTTGCGGGCACGAACGAGCTGGTGCTTCATTTTACGCTGGAGCATCCCGAGAAGTACGGCATCACGCCGGACTTCGAACTGACCGAGGAGCCCGAGGATCCGAAGGAAGCGTACGAGACCATGGCTGCGTACCTGCCGGAGCTTCAGAGCTTCAACTATGAGAATCTGACGGCCGGCCAGAAGGCCAACTATGACCGTCTGATGTACGAGATCGAGCTCACGAAGCGCTTCCAGGATGTGACACCGTGCATGAACTATCTGATGCGCGAGAACAGCAACTCCGTGAGCAACCTTTCCACCTATCTCACCGAGTACATGATCGTTGAGAAGAAGGATATGGACAACTTCGTCTCGAACCTGAAGGCGCTTCCCGCATACCTGGATTCGCTCGGCAGCGAGATGAAGAGACTCTGCGAGGAGGGCTACGGCCCGACGCAGGGCATGTTTGATACGACCGTTGAGAACATCGAGAAGATCGGCAAGGTTGACGGCAATGTCATTGTGATCTCTTTCAAGGAAAATGCGAAGGGCATTGAGCTGGAGGAGGATGTTTACAACAGCTATGTGGAGCTTGTGAAGGAGACCGTCGAGAACGAGGTCTGCCCTGCATTTGACAAGCTTCTTACGACCGTAAAGGGCCTCGAGCAGTACATTTCCGAGCCGAAGTCGCTGGCATCCAGAGAGGGCGGCACGGACTACTACACGCTGCTTGCGCAGTCGACGACCGGTTCGAACTGGACCGTCGACAAGATGTACGAGTATCTCCTTGGTCAGGCGAAGCAGATGATCAAGGACTACACGAGAGTTTACGCGAATGACAAGGGAGTGTTCGACCGTATCGATGAGATGCAGTACGGCACGCGTGATTTCAAGGTCATTCTGGACGATCTGAAGGCACGCACGACGAAGGAGTTCCCGAAGATCCGTGAGACGAATTACACGGTTTCCGCATTGCCGGACGAGCTGTGCGTGGACGGTATTCTCGCGTACTTCCTGACGCCGCAGTCGGACAACCCGGACCACAAGGTGATCCGCGTGAACCCGAAGAACAAGGATACCGATATCGAGCTCTTCTCGACGCTCGCACACGAGGGTTATCCCGGACATCTGTACCAGGATGAGTATTTCCGCATGTCAGCGGGCTATCATCCGGTCAACTCGACGTTGAACTACACCGGCTACATGGAAGGCTGGGCAACGATGATGGGCACGGATGCCTACCTCTGGGCGACCAACGGCGACGAGAGCGCGGCGTTCATGTACGACTTTGACTACACGTACTCCATGTCGGTTGTCGGCTGCTGCGACATCGGCGTGAACTACTACAACTGGTCCAAGGACAAGCTTCGCAGTTTCCTCACGGAAAACTATCTGAACGCGGAAGCGGCGGATGAGATCTACGCGATGGTTGTTGCGGATCCGGTCATCTACCTTCCGTACTCGCTGTGCCACTTCCAGTGCATCGATATCATCAACGAGCTTCAGACCTCGAAGAACATGACCAAGATGCAGGCGTACGAGGCGTTCCTCAAGGTCGGCCCTTGCAGCTTCGACGTGCTTCGCAAGAACCTGGGCATCAGTCCCGAATAATCGGATCGGTTTAAATTGAAATGCACCTGCCGCCGGCAGACGGGCTCCCGCAAAAGGGAAATCCCGCAGGCCGGCGGCATTTTTTGCGTGTGCGTGTGTCTTTGTCGCCGGTTCGGAAAATAATTTGTAAAACTTCACAAAAAGAATTGAATATTTTCCGAAAAATTGGTAAAATCAACACATGGTTTCTGCTTTAGCGGAACACTACGATATTGGAGGGTTACAAACATGCAGACTTACAAGTACGAGAAGATCCGCAACGTCGCGGTATTGGGTCACGGCGGCTGCGGTAAGACAACTCTCGTGGAAGCCATGGCATATACGACGGGTGTTACGAAGCGTATGGGCCGTGTCGAGGAAGGCAACACGATCAGCGACTACGACAAGGAAGAGCAGAAGAGACTCTTCTCCATCAGCACGACGCTGGTGCCGATTCTCTGGGAGGATACGAAGATCAATTTCCTGGATACTCCGGGTTATTTCGATTTTGTCGGTGAGGTTGAGGAAGCCGTCAGCGCAGCGGACGCAGCGGTCATCGTTGTTTCTGCGAAGGCCGGTATCGAAGTCGGTACCAAGAAAGCCTGGGACATCTGCGAGCGCTACAAGCTGCCCCGCATCTTCTTCGTTACCGATATGGACGATGACAATGCATCGTTCCGTAACGTTGTAGAGGCGTTGAAGGCAGATTACGGCAATCGTATCGCGCCGTTCCACACCCCGATCCGTGAGAACGAGAAGTTCATCGGTTTCGTCAACGTTGTGAAGAAGGCGGGCCGCCGCTTCTCGAACAACCTCGGCGAGTATGTCGACGGCGACATCCCCGAGTACTGCATGGAATATACGAATGCGTACCGCGATGCCCTGATGGAGTCCATCGCGGAGACGAGCGAAGATCTGATGAACAAGTTCTTCGAGGGCGAAGAGTTTACGATGGTTGAGATCGAGAATGCGATCCGCTCCGGCGTTGCATCCTGCGATATGATCCCCGTTCTGTGCGGTTCCGGCGTTCAGGCGCGCGGTACGTTTGCACTGCTTCAGGCGATCGACAAGTATTTCCCGTCGCCGAACAAGAACGTTATCACCGGTATGAGCCAGAAGACCGAGACGACCTTCTTCGCGGACTACGATGCGAACAAGGATTTTTCGGCACGCGTCTTCAAGACGATCGCCGATCCGTTCATCGGCAAATTCTCCCTCATCAAGGTTTGCTCCGGCGTCCTCAAGTCCGACTCCGTGATTTACAACGCGAACAAGGGAACCGAGGAAAAACTGTCCCGCCTGTATGTGCTGCGCGGCAAGGAGCAGATCGAAGTGAAGGAGCTCTATGCGGGCGACATCGGTGCGATCGGCAAGCTGTCCGACACGCAGACCGGTGACACGCTTTCGACGAAGGCGAATCCGATCATCTACGATCCGATCAAGATGTCCGTACCGTACACCTATGTGCGCTACGAGGCGAAAAATAAGGGCGATGACGACAAGGTTTCGCAGGCTCTTGCGAAGTTGATGGAAGAGGACAAGACCCTCAAGACCGTCAACGATACCGAGAACCGTCAGGCTCTTCTGTACGGTATCGGCGAGCAGCAGATCGACGTTACCGTGAGCAAGCTCCTCACCCGCTACAAGGTTGAGGTGATCACCTCCAAGCCGAAGGTTGCTTACCGCGAGACCATCCGCAAGAAGGTTCAGGTTCAGGGCCGTCATAAGAAGCAGTCCGGCGGTGCCGGCCAGTTCGGTGACGTTATCATGACGTTCGAGCCTTCGGGCGATCTTGAGACGCCGTACGTATTCGAAGAGAAGATCTTCGGCGGTTCCGTGCCGCGCAACTTCTTCCCGGCTGTTGAGAAGGGTGTTCAGGAGAGCGTTCTCGCAGGACCTCTCGCAGGATATCCGGTTGTCGGTATCAAGGCGACGCTGATCGACGGTTCCTACCATCCGGTAGACTCGAACGAAATGGCATTCAAGCTGGCTGCCCGCAAGGCGTTCAAGGCCGGTATCATGGATGCCACGCCGATCATTCTGGAGCCGATCGCCTCGATGAAGGTTGTTGTTCCGGACAAGTTCACCGGCGATATCATGGGTGACCTCAGCAAGCGCCGCGGCCGTGTTCTCGGTATGAACCCGATCACGGGCGGCAAGCAGGAGATCGTTGCGGACATCCCGATGTCCGAGCTGTACGGCTACTCGACCGATCTTCGTTCCATGACCGGCGGTATCGGCGACTACTCCTACGAGTTCGCAAGATACGAGCCTGCTCCTTCGGATGTTCAGGCGAAGGTTATCGACGAGGCCGAGAAGGTGGAAGACGACGAGTAATTCTCGTACCGATTATGAAGAATTTTCCGTACTGCAGAGGCTGTGTGCATACCGGCCTCTGCAGTATGCTGTATCAAAGAAAATCCGGGGGAGTTGCAATTCGGGATTCTTTCAGACCGCGATTGACAACGCGGGGAAAGATTGCTACACTTAGTGCGATAACGCGGGCTTGAATTTTCCCGGTCCGCGGATGCGGTTTCCGGCGCATTACGCCGACGCCGCGATCGTTGGAGTTTTTGTATGTTTCGAATGTTTTATCCGGCAGAGCTGGCCGAGTCCTCGTACGACATCGATTACGAGGAGCTGTATCGCAAGGGATACCGCGGCCTGATCTATGACATCGACAACACGCTTGTGGAGCACGGTGCCGACGCGAACGCGGAGGTGATCGAGCTGTTTCGTCGTCTCAATAAGATCGGGTTCCGCATCTGTCTTTTGTCGAACAACAAGGCACCCCGGGTTCGCCGGTTCTACCGCGGAGCGCGCGTCAAGGGCGTGAAGCTCCACTACATTTTCAACGCGCACAAGCCGCGCCGCCGCAACTACTTAAAGGCGATGGTTTTGATGCGCACGACCAAGAAGAATACTCTCTTCATCGGCGATCAGCTCTTCACCGACGTGTACGGCGCGAACCGCTCCGGTATCCGCTCCATTCTGGTGAAGCCCATCAACCGCCGCGAGGAGGTTCAGATCATCTTAAAGCGCAAGCTCGAGAGAGTTGTTTTGAAGCTCTACCACCGCAACCGCTGGGAGAAGATGAATCAGCTCAACGTCGTGCTGATCGGATTTTCCGGAAGCGGGAAGACTGCGGTCGGCGAGGTGCTTGCGAAGCAGATGGGATTTGACTTCATCGACACCGACCGCTACATCGAGGAGAAGGTCGGCATGAAGATCGCGGATATCTTCCGCACCAAGGGGGAGGAGTACTTCCGGGATCTCGAGTCGATGGCTCTGCGGGGTATTTTGAAGTCCTGCACACACACCGTGATCTCGGCCGGCGCCGGCATGCCGATCCGGCAGAAGAATCAGAAGCGTCTTCGCAAGCTCGGCACGGTGGTGTACTTAAACGGCAGCGAGGACCTGATCCTCAAGCGACTCGCGGAGGAGGATCCGGAGAATTGTCCGGTGCTCTTGACCGAGAAGAGCGAAGAGGCCAGAAGAGACCTGCTGCTTCGCTGGCGCTTTGCGTACCCGATGGTGGCGCACCGCACGGTCGACATCGACGACCGCACCGTGGAGCAGGTGGCGGACGCGGTCCGCGACTCGTTATAACGACGGAAAATGCGCATTTTGCGTAACGATATTGTTTCCGGGGGAATCGCCCCGGGGAAGGAGCGACGTATGGCAGTGACGAAGACTTTGCTGATCATCAACGGACCGAACCTCACGATGCTCGGCAGAAGAGAACCGACGATCTACGGCAGCGAGACGTTTGACGATCTGCAGAACTATTGCAGGGAGGAGGCGAGAAAGCGCGGCTACCTGGCGGAGATGTTTCAGAGCAACTCCGAGGGTGAGATCGTGACGCGATTAAACCGCGCGATGCAGGGCAAATACAGCGGAATCATCATCAATCCCGCCGCATATACCCACTACAGCTATGCGATCTACGACGCACTTTTGATGCTCTCGGTTCCGAAGATCGAGGTGCATCTTTCGAATATTTACAACCGCGAGGCGTTCCGCAGCAACAGCGTGACCGCCGGCGCTTGCGACCGGCAGATCTTCGGCCGCGGCTTTGCGAGCTATGCGGACGCGATGGACGCCATCACGATGATCCTGGCGGAGCGCGAGAAGGAAAACTAGGTGCAGGAAGGCGTAAACATGGAAAAATGGAAACGTGCCGTTCCGGTGTTCCGGAACCTGGGCGCGGATGCGATGATTGTCAAGGACATGGCCAATGTCCGGTATCTGAGTAACTACACAAACGACACGGGAGAGCTGCTTTTGTTTGCGGACGGCAGCGCTTACCTTTTGACGGACTTCCGCTTCCTCATTCAGGCGAGAAACGAGGCGAAGGGCTGCGAGGTTCTGGATGTCGCGGGAACGTCGTACGAGGCGCTGACGGCGAAGCTTTTAGCGGACCATCAGGCGACAAAGGTCGCGTTCGAGCGAGATGCGGTGAAGTATCGCGAGTATGAGGCATTTTCAAACGCGTTTGCGCAGGAGATGCTTCCTGTCGACAATATTCTGATCGACCTTCGGAAGGTCAAGACTGAGGAGGAGCTGGCGCTTCTTCGCAAGGCCGAGAGCATCGGCGACGAGGCGTTTGCAAGGATTCTTTCGGACCTTAAGCCGGGTGTGACGGAGCGCGAGATTGCGGCGAAGCTTACGTACTATATGTGCGAAGCGGGCGCGTCGGGCAACTCGTTTTCGCCGATCGTGGCTTCGGGCGTGAATTCGTCGATGCCGCATGCGATGCCGGGTGCGAAGGCACTTGCGGAGGGTGATTTCGTGACGATGGACTTCGGCTGCATCTACGAAGGGTACTGCTCGGACATGACCCGCACGGTCGTTTTAGGCAAAGCCGATGCGAAGCAGCGGGAGATTTACGATACGGTTCTGAAGGCGCAGACGGAGACTTTAGCGGCGCTTCATGCGGGCATGCAGGGACGCGAGATCGATGCGGTTGCGCGGGATATCATCAATGCGGCGGGCTATGAGGGGTGCTTCGGGCACGGACTCGGGCACAGCGTCGGCCTCGAGATTCACGAGCCGCCGTACGCCAATCCGCGGTGTACGGAGATCGTTCGCGCGGGCATGCTGATGACGGTGGAGCCCGGCATCTACGTGGACGGTTTCGGCGGCGTCCGGATCGAGGACCTCACGGTGGTGACCGAGGACGGATACGAGAACTTGGCGCATTCCCCGAAAGAATTGATCGAGATTCCGGTGAAGTAAGCGGCCCGCGGTGCATTTTGCGGGGGTGTTTCGGGAAGAAGTTTGGCATTTTTCGAAAAAAATGTTGCAAACGTTCGCCAAATAGGATAAACTTACATCAAGTATGTAGATTTGTTTCTTTGAAGGAGGAACTTTTATGCTGTCAGCAGGTGAATTCAGAAACGGCGTTACGCTGGAGATCGACAATGCGGTTTATCAGGTCGTCGAGTTTCAGCATGTTAAGCCCGGTAAGGGTGCCGCTTTCGTACGTACGAAGCTGAAGGATATTAAGAACGGAGGCGTAGTTGAGAGAACCTTCCGCCCGACCGAGAAATTCCCGCAGGCTCACATCGAAAGACTGGATATGCAGTATCTCTACAATGACGGAGATATGTATAACTTCATGAATACGGAGACGTTCGATCAGATCGCAATGACGGCCGAGCAGGTCGGCGATGCGCTCAAGTTTGTCAAGGAGAACGAGATGGTTAAGATGCTTTCGCATCAGGGCCAGGTGTTCGCGATCGAGCCGCCGATGTTCGTAGAGCTTGCCATCACGTCGACGGAGCCCGGCTTCAAGGGTGATACCGCTACCGGCGCTACGAAGCCCGCAACGGTTGAGACCGGAGCTACGGTTTTGGTACCTTTGTTCGTCAATGAGGGCGAGGTTATTCAGATCGATACGCGTACCGGTGAGTACATGAAGCGCGTATAATCTAAGCGAGATGGAAGAACCCCGGGAGAGTGCAAGCCTTCCGGGGTTTTTAATGTTACTTTACGGAGGAAAATCATGGCTATTCGCATCGTATCGGACAGCACCGCGGATCTGTCCAAAGAGCAGATTACGAACTACGGGTTAACGATTCTGCCGCTTTGCATCGTCATCGACGAGAAGAGCTATTACGATTGGGAGGACATCACGCCGAAGGAGATCTTCGCGTGGGCGGATGCGCACAAGACGACGCCGCGCACCGCCGCTGTGACATTCGAAATTCTGGAGGAGCGCCTGACCCCGATGATGGAGGCGGGCGACGACATCATCTTCATCGGCATCTCCGAGGACATGAGCACGACGTGCAACGTGGTCCGGATGTTTGCCGATGACCACGAGTACAAGCGTCTGTTCGTGATCAATTCGGAAAATCTCTCCACCGGCATCGGCCTGCAGGTATTAAAGGCTGCGGAACTGGCGCAGGCGGGGAGGACCGCCGAGGAGATCGTAGAGGAGATCAACGGTGCCAGAAGCCGCGTCCGCGCGAGCTTCATCGTGGACACACTCACGTATTTGGCGCGCGGCGGCCGCTGCAAGGCGACGACGGCATTCCTCGGGAACGCTCTTAAGATTCATCCGATGATCGCGGTTTCGGAGGGGCGCATGGGCGTTGCGAAGAAGTACCGCGGCAACATGGTTTCGTCGCTGGAGCGCTATATGGCGGATTTGAAGGACGAGTTGATGACCGCGGAGACCACGCGCGTGTTCATCACGCACTCGATCTGCGACCGTGTACTGGTGGACCGTGCGAGAGAATTTCTGGAGGGGCTCGGCCGCTTTACGGAGATCTGCGAGACGGACGCCGGCGGCGTAATTTCGAGTCACTGCGGCCCGAACACCATCGGAATTCTGTATTACGTGGAGAAGTAAAAACAGCGAATTTGCAAGTGCGCCTGCGGGAGGACTTTCCGCGGGCGCATTTTTCGGCTTTCGGGGCGGAAAATGCCGCTCCGTTTTTAATTTCTTGAGGTCGTTACGGTTGCTATTTGCGGCGAAGTGTGGTAAAATGACGTATACTGTGAGTACTGTCGAGAAGTGTGCCCGAACGCCAAATGGGGGAGGCAACGGGGCAAGACGGTTCTCGGAAACCGAGGTAACTATGGTAAACAATGAAAAAGTGCGACTCATGACGCGTCTGGCCATCTACGAGAACAAAAACGGCCAGGAGGACATGGAGGTCGCAAACTACTTTCGATCGGACTTCATCCGCCACGAAGTTTTGAAGACTATCGTTGCGGTGACGTTCGGCAGTTTGATCCTGCTCGCGATGGTCGTCGCATACAAGCTTGACTTTTTGCTGGACAACGCGCTGGATCTCAACTATCTTTTGCTCGGCAAATGGATCCTCGCCGTCTATCTGACGCTTCTGGTTGTCTTCGTCGCAATCACCTGGATCGGTTACCGAATCTATTATCAGCGGTCGCATCAACGACTGAACCGGTACTACCGAATGCTCACCAAGGTGCGCAAGATCGAAGAGAAGGAAGACCGGCAGAACGATATGATCGAGGAATGGGGGGAGTAATCCGATGATGCTTTTGTTTGAACTGCGTGCGAAGGTGACTTCGATTTACCAGAAGTACGACTTCTGGATCAACCTTGCGCTCCGCTTTGTACTTTTGTTTTTGACGTACAGCCGGCTTGCAAAGATCCTGCCGTACAGCAAGACGCTCTGCAAGACGCCCGCGCTCATTGCGCTCGCACTGGTGTCGTCGTTCCTGCCGTCGAGTCTGATGGTAGTTGTTGCGGCAATGTACGTCTGCTTCCAGATTGTGGCTGCCGATTCGGCAATTCTGGCACTCACGGTGTTCGCGCTGTTTATGATCTGCTATTGCTTCTTCCTGCGGTTTACACCCCGCCAGGGTGCGGCAATGATCGCAACACCCATGCTGCAGTCCTTCGGAATCCCGTATGCGGTACCGATCCTTCTGGGTCTGTTCAGCAACCTTCTGGCAATCGTTCCGATGTGCTGCGGTGTATTTGCCTTCTACACGATCCGTTTTGTTCGCGAGAACATCGATGCGCTGGCACAGTACTCCCTTAAGTCGGAACCGCAGCAGATCTTCATCACGGTGCTGGATCAGCTGTTGAAGAACCCCGCGATGTACGTGACCATGCTGATTCTGGCACTGGTGATCATCGTGGTGTATCTGGTTCGCCGGATCAACATGGACTATGCGTTTGAAATCAGTATCGCGGTCGGCACGGGCGTTATGATGCTCGGTTATATCATTGCCGACCTGAAGTACGATATGGGCATCCGCGTTGCGAGCATGGTGTTTGCCTGCCTCATCAGCGGTGGTGTCTGCCTCGTTCTGTTGTTCTTTGTCCGCGTGCTGCAGTACTCGGCCGCGGAGCATGTCGAGTTTGAGGACGACGATTACTTCTACTACGTGACGGCCATCCCGAAGGTGAAGGCCGGCGCTCCGAAGCTCAAGGAGAAGAAGGTTATCCGCCGCCGCAAGACGACCGATGACGACGATGACGACGAGGAATATGAGGAGGCGGCACTCGGGCTGATCGATTACAGCAACAAGGCTGCCGAAGGTCTCAATGTCGGAAAGGCAAAGGCGAAGGCCGCTCCGATCGAGGAGGAAGATGAGGACGATGAGTTCGGCGATGACATCGGCGAACTTGTGATAAAGCCGAAGAAGCGTCTGGAGACGCGCGTCGGCGATGCAGCGGAGGAAGCTCCCGCGGCAGCACCGAAGGCATCCGTCCCGGCTCCCGCAGCCAAGGCTCCCGCACCGGTTGCACCTGCACCGGCAGCTCCGAAGGCAGCGCCCGTAGCGGCAGCGTCCGGTCTCTTCGAGGATGAGGAGGACGAGGACGAGGCGCCGAAGCCCGTGAAGAAGACGGCATCCAAGACTGCCGGCAAGACGTCCGGCAAGTCCGCCGGCAAGACCGCAGGCAAGACGAAGAAGTCGACCGGAACAACCGGCAAGACCTCTTCGAAGAAGGCCGCACCGGCAGCGCCGGCAGCACCGGCACCCGCAGCAGCGGCAACAGCGCCGGCTTCCAAGCCCGCATTTGTCGATGATGATGACGACGATGAGGACGAGCAGGTCATCTACGGGTATTTCCCGGAGGGACAGAAGTCCGAGCAAAACGGCAAGGACAGTATTGAGGACGAGGATTACCTGTAAAGGATCGTCATAAATGAAATCAGGCCGGGGTCGCCCGAGGGCGCGAACGGTCGGAAAGGAGAATCGCATGGGCGCATTGGCAGATGCTTTCAAAAATGCCTTTAACTGGGTCTCGATGCCGAAGTTTTCGATTTCGGATATCGTTGAGATTTTGTTGATCGCCTTTTTGATCTACCATTTGATCAACTGGATCCAGCGTACCCGGGCATGGTATCTTGTCAAGGGTATGATCGTGCTCGTTCTGGTGTGGTTTGTAGCGACATTCTTTGAGTTCACTGCGATTCTGTGGATCTTCCGAAACGCTATCAGCGTCGGTATTATAGCAATCTTTATCATCTTCCAGCCCGAGCTTCGTACGGCTCTCGAACAGCTCGGCCAGCGCAACATTGTCGGTTTCTTCGGAAGCGGCAAGAACGCGGGAGAGCGGTTCTCGGATGAGACCCGCGAGGAGATCATCGCCGGTGTTCTGGCGATGGCTGAGGTAAAGACCGGCGCGCTGATCGTCATGGAGGAGAAGGTTTCCCTTGAGCAGTTTGAGAAGACGGGTATCGCGCTTGACTCGCGCGTCTCGTCGGCTCTTTTAATCAATATTTTTGAGCACAATACGCCGCTCCACGACGGTGCCGTGATTGTTCGCGGCGACCGCGCGATGGCCGCGACCTGCATTTTGCCGGTCTCGGACAACATGCGTCTTTCCAAGGAGCTCGGCATGCGTCACCGCGCCGGTGTCGGTGTCAGTGAGGTTGCCGACTGTCTGACGATCATCGTCTCCGAGGAGAACGGCAAGATTGCGCTCGCGCAGCATGGCCAGCTGATCCGCGACGTGACGGAGAACATTCTCCGCAGCAAGCTGATCGAGTGCCAGAACAAGTCGGCCGGTGCGCGCAGACGATTCAGAAAGGAATGGAACAACAATCATGAAGGACAAGCTTAAAGCCATGTTCACCCGCAACATCGGGATGAAGCTTGTCTCCATCCTGATTGCATTTATCGTCTGGATCACGATCATCAATCTTTCGGACCCGACCATCACGAGAACCATCTCGGGAATTCCGATCGAGTGGCGCAACAAGGACATTGTGAATTCATCGACGACGTCGTATGTTGCGGACTCCGATGTGGGAACCGAGCTGACCATCCGCATTGAGGGTGTCCGTTCGAAGATCGAGAATCTCACCAAGGACGATTTCATTGCTTACATTGATTTCAACGAGATGAGCAGCGTGTTCGCAGTTCCGATTCACGTGGCTCCCAAGAGCGAAGACACAGCGACGTTCGTCGATATCATCCGACAGTCGGAAACGATGCTTCGCGGTAAGATTGAGGAGAAGAAGGAGATCCGCGGCATTCCTGTCGAGGTTCGCACGGAAAATGTTCCGACCGGCTATTTCGCTCATGTGAGCAAGCAGGACAACCAGAGCTTCTCCATCTACGGTTCGAAGGATCTGGTCGACCAGGTGAAGCGGTTCGTAGCGACGGTCGATCTGCAGAACAGTTCGCAGGACGTTGTTGACCGTGAGGTGAAGCTTGTCGCTTACGACGTCGAGGGCAACATCATCGAAGCGGACATGAGAGAGTTCGGTATCCAGTCGACGATTCCGGTAAGCATCGATCTGCTGCCGATTCAGGATAAGAAGGTACGGATCGAATGGTCCGGGGTCACCGCAGCGGAAGGTTTCGGCATTGTCTCGAAGGAGTCCAGCCTCGACTCTCTGGAGTCGATCAAACTGGCGGGACGTCCGGAGGCACTCGGCCGGATCGGTTCTGAGCTGGTGATCAGGTACGAAAAGCGCGATCTGATGGAGAGCGTGGACCTCAACAACGTCTCGCTTGAGCAGTATCTTCCTTCCGGTGTGTACGTGGCGAACGAGAATTCCACGTTCACCGTGAAGATTACGGTTGCGGCGGAGAATACGAAGGACTTCCTCGTGAAGACTTCGGATATCCGGATCGAGCGTCTGGACAAGGCATTTGCCGCAACGTTCAAGGATGAGAACATTCAGGTTCGCGTTTACGAGATTGATAAGTACCTCGTCACCTTGAACGCGACGAATCTGGAGCTGTATGTGGATCTGTCGGAGGTTACCGAGACCGGAACCGTCACGGCGGAGCTTCGCTCGAAGTTAAACGGCAGCCCTGAGGGTACGGCGAACATCGACGACGATCTGACGCTCTATGAGGTCATGATCGAGCTCGAGATTACGGAGGCGACCGACGACCGCGAGAACGGTTTGTAAGCCCGTTCGGCGGAAGCCGCCGGGTGATAAGGTGTTGTATTGATTTTGCGGCCAAGCCGCACATATGCGCAGCAGTATTTGGAGAAGAACGGTTACCGGAGCGTTTGTCCGTGGGGTTCGGACGGCGTTTGTCGGGGAAAGGAGCAGGTATGGTATCGGGGAAAGCGGTTGTGATCAACGAGAAAGGTTTGCACATTAAGCCGGCGGGGAAGATGAGCAGCATCGCTCTGTCGTACCCGTGCATGGCCTACCTTGTGATTCGGGAGTATCGCGTGAACGCGAAGAGCGTTCTTGGTATTCTGAGCGCACAGGTGAAGAAGGGCGAGGAGATCGAAGTGGTCTGCGACGGCGAAGGCGAGGAGGAGGCTCTCAAGGAGCTGCTCGCGGCTGTTGAGGCAGGATTTGACCTCGTTTAAGAGACATTTTTGCGAATTGATTTGACTTGAGAAACGGAAGTGCTTTGTATGAGATGATTGTATGGAGCACTTCGTTGCTTTATGGAGAGACTATGGAACACGCAGGCAAATACAAGAGTTTTCCGGCGATGGATTATCCGCAGAGACGCTGGCCTTCGCAGCAGATTACGAAAGCACCGGTTTGGTGCAGTGTGGATCTGCGGGACGGCAACCAGGCGCTGGTGGAACCGATGACCGTGGAGGAGAAGAGGAAGCTCTTCGACCTTTTGTACGATCTCGGTTTCCGTGAGATTGAAGTCGGTTTCCCGGCTGCTTCCGCTACGGAGCGGGAGTTTCTTCGTATGCTTGCGGAGTCGGGAGTTCCCGATGACGTGTACATTCAGGTGCTTTTGCAGTGCCGCGACGAGCAGATCGATGCGACCTTTGACGCGATCCGCGGTCTGCCGCATGTGATCATGCACATTTACAATCCGACCTCGGTTTTGCAGCGGGAGGTTGTCTTCGGCAAATCGAAGGAGGAGATTTTGGAGATTCCGGTCCGCGCGGTTCGTAAGATTCGCGAGCTGGAGGCTTCCTTTGACGGCGAACTCGTTTTAGAGTACTCCCCGGAGAGCTTCAGCGGAACGGAGCCCGAGTATGCGCTTGAGGTATGCAATGCGGTTTTGGCGGAGTGGAAACCCTGCGAGGGACGCCGTGCAATCATCAATCTGCCGGAGACGGTGGAGCTCAATACGCCGAATGTGTACGCCGACCAGGTGGAGTGGGTGTCCGACCGCCTGTGGTTTCGCGATTACGTGACGGTCAGCGTTCACACACACAACGACCGCGGCACGGGCATCGCCAGCACGGAGCTTGCGCTTTTGGCGGGCGCCGAGCGCGTTGAGGGCACATTGTTCGGCAACGGCGAGCGAACCGGCAATATGGACGTTCTGACGCTTGGCTACAATCTTTACGCCGCGGGTATCGATCCCGGGCTTAAACTTGACAATATCAACGCGATCATGGAGGCCTACGAGGAGCTGGTGAAGATGCCGGTTTCGCCGAGGCATCCGTACGCGGGACGGTTTGCGTTTACCGCATTTTCCGGCGGTCATCAGGATGCCATCAGCAAGGGGTTTGCGGCGATGGCGAAGGATCCTTCCGGCGAGTGGAAGGTGCCGTATCTGTTGATCGATCCGGCGGACATCGGACGCACGTACGAGACGGTTGTGCGCATCAATGCGCAGTCCGGCAAGGGCGGCGTCGCCTACGTGCTCAAGGATTACTACGGATTCCATCTCCCGAAGGAGATGCACAAGGAGTTCGGCGCGAGAGTGCAGCGCATGGCGGAGACGCTCGGCGGAGAGCTCACGCGCGAGGATATCTTCGGGCTGTTCCGAAGCGAGTACCTGGAGAGAAAATCGCCGCTTCATTTTCTGCGGTGCAGTATCGACGACCGCACCGACACCGAGGACGAGTACACGACGCATGCGCATCTGGCGTACACGTACGACGGGCGCGAGGACGAGCTCGATTGCTACGGCAACGGCCCGATCGATGCGGTGAAGAAGGGATTGCAGGAGAAGCTCGGACTCAACATTCGCATTCTCGACTACTCCGAGCATGCGTTAAATTCCGGCTCCGAGGCGCAGGCTGCAGCCTACGTGCGGATGCAGGACGTTACGACCGGACGGACGACGTACGGTGTGGGTATCAGTTCGAACATTACGAGAGCCTCGATTCGCGCGATGTTCTGCGCGGTCAACCGGCTTTCGGGCGGGGTGTGACACATGATTATTGCAGCAATCGTTGCCGGCGGCAGCGGAAGCCGGATGGGAGCCAAGGTGCCGAAACAGTTTCTTCGGCTGGGAACGCGCCGCATCCTGATGTGGTCGGTGGAGACATTTCTTCATCACCCGGATGTGGACGCCGTGATCGTCGGCGTTCCGAGGGAGTGGCTTGCGTACACGGGCGCGCTTTTGGATGAGAACATCTATGGAGACCGCAGACGGAAAGTCCTTCTGACCGAGGGCGGTGCCAACCGCAACGAGACGCTGTGGAAGATTACGGAGACGGCGATCGCAAAGCTTCGCGCACCGCAGGACACGATTATGCTCACGCATGACGCGGTCCGCCCGTTCGTCACGGAGGAGATGATCACGGCCAACGTGGCGGCGCTTCGCAAGGCGGGCGCGGGATGTGCCGTGACGACGGCGATCCCTTCGGTCGACACGGTGCTCACGGTCAATCTGGGTGGCCAGGTGACGGACGTTCCGCCGAGAAGCCGGATGTGGCTTGCGCAGACGCCGCAGACCGTTTTTCTGGGGGACTGGAGAGCGGTGTATTCGAAGATGAGTCTGTCGGAGCGCGAGCTGCGCACGGACGTCAGCGGCTGCTATCACGCGTTCGGACGACGCGTTGTCACGGTGCAGGGAAGCCGCAACAATCTAAAGATTACGACGCCCGAGGATTATCGCGCGGCGACGATGCAGATCTCAGAGGAGAAAGAGGTTACGTTCGATGTATGATTATCTGATTGTGGGTGCCGGCCTGTACGGCGCGACATTTGCCTATGAGGCGAAGCAAAAGGGAAAGAGTGTGCTGGTGATCGACCGCCGCGACCACATTGCGGGAAATGCTTACTGCAAGACGGTCGAGGATATCCCCGTTCACTGGTACGGAGCGCACATTTTCCACACCTCGGACCGCGAGATCTGGGAGTTTGTCAACCGGTTTGCGGACTTCAACAACTATATTAACTCGCCGGTTGCCGTCTACAAGGATGAGCTTTACAACCTGCCGTTTAACATGAACACCTTCAGCCGTCTGTGGAACATCAAGACGCCGCAGGAGGCGAAGGATATCATCGCGGCGCAGATTGCGGCGGAGGGCATCACGGAGCCCAAAAACCTCGAGGAGCAGGCGATCTCCATGGTCGGCCGCGACGTTTTCGAGAAGCTTGTAAAGGGCTACACGGAGAAGCAGTGGGGACGCGACTGCAAGGATCTTCCTGCCTCGATCATCAAGCGTTTGCCGCTTCGTTTTACGTATGACAACAACTACTTTAACGACCGGTTCCAGGGCATTCCGACGGAAGGGTACACGGCGATGGTAGAGCGCATGCTCGACGGCATCGAGGTACGTCTGGGAGTCGATTACCTGGAGGACCGCGCGTCGTGGGATGCGATGGCGAAGAAGGTCGTCTACACCGGCGCAATCGATGAATTTTACGGCTATTGCTTCGGAAATCTTGCGTACCGCAAGGTGTCGTTCGAGCACGAGGTAATCGACACGGACAACTTCCAGGGCAACGCGGTCGTGAATTACACGGAGCGCGAGATTCCCTACACGCGCATCATCGAGCATAAGCATTTTGTGTTCGGGAAGCAGCCTAAGACCGTGATCTCCAAGGAGTATCCGACGGAGTGGAAGCCCGGCGAGGAGCCGTACTATCCGGTCGGTGACGCGGCAAACCGCGAACTGTACGAGCGGTATCGTGAGCGCTCGCTTGCGGACACGAAGATCATCTTCGGCGGCCGCTTGGGCGAGTACAAATACTACGACATGGACAAGGTCATCGCCTCCGCCCGCGCAAAATGTGCCGAGGAGTTCGGCTGATCAAAAGCGGAAAATGAAAGCGCCCGATCCGGCATTGGATTCGGGCGCTTCTTTATGTGTGGGATGATTGTCCAGATTATTGAGCATTTTCCTTCAAAACGACGGGAAGGGTGATCTCCTCGCGGCCGCCCTCGGTCTCGCGGCTCAGGCGGAGCATGACCTCCGTACCGGCGCGGTAGGAGGTGACGCGGTTGATGAGCTGCGAGTTCTCGTAGACGTTGATGTCGTTGACGGAGAGGACGATGTCGCCCGGCAGAATTCCCGCGGTTTCCGCTGCGCCTCCGGGGATGATTTCCTTTACGTAGACGCCTCTGGGCCAGCCGAGGGTCGTCTGCATCTCAGCGGTCACGGTGACAATGTAAACACCCAGAAATCCGGTTTGCTCGGACGGAAAATCCTCCGTTCTCGAGAGTTCCTCCAAAACCGGTATCGCCTGTGTGATCGGGATGGCGAAACCCATGCCCTCGACGGAGGTTGCGGTGTATTTGGCGGAGTTGATGCCGATGACCTCGCCCTGCAGGTTGACCAGAGCACCGCCGCTGTTTCCGGGGTTGATGGCCGCGTCCGTCTGGATCAGTTCGCGCTCCCCGTAGGTCGTCTGAAAATCCCCGCGGATCGCGCTGACAAAGCCTACCGTCACGGAGTTGCCGTACCCGAGAGCGTTGCCGACGGCAATCACCATGTTGCCGGGTTTGGGTTCGGCTGCGGTCGCAAGCTTGGCAACCGCAATATATCCTTTCGTCTCTTCGGAGAGGTCCGAAAGTTTGGCGGTCACGATCGCGAGGTCACCGCCCGGGTCGGTCCCGAGGAGCGCCGCGGCCGCGGTCGAGCCGTCGGAGAAGGTTACGGAAACCTTTGTGGCGCCGCTCACGACGTGATTGTTGGTTGCGATATATAAAATGTCATCTTTTTGCGAGAGAATGATGCCGGAGCCCAGGGTCGACTCGGTCTGCGTGCGGCCCCAGACATCGACGCCGGTCACGTTGCTTTCAATCTGGACGATGGACGGCAGCACGGCCTCAACGAGATCGGAGACATAGACGTTTTCAACGAGCTGTACCGAACCCGGTTCCGTAGTAGGAATTCGCGCGCCCTCCGGCTCGGTGCCGGTCGGTGCGGGCGAGGTCGTGACGGCGGGCGTGGACGTCGTGTGTGCGGGGGTAGGAGTCGGCTTTTCTTCCTCCGTTGCGGCGCGCAGCAAAAGGCCGACGCCGTAGAACGATCCCGCGGCGATGGCTGCCAGTACGATGAAGAATAAAAACCTCTTGAGAAATCTCATAAAAATCCTCCGCAAGTCCGCGTCCGGCCTTCGCCGAAACTTCGAACGGTTTCATGATACCAGCAGAATATGTTTGATTTGTGACGGCTTTGTTAAACTCCCGCGCGGGGCGGCGGAGCACTTGCATTTGACGCCGATTCATAGTAAAATAATGGTGTTCCGCGGGCCTGTTTGCGGGGCATTTCGGAGGAGAAATCAAACCTTGTGCGAGACACACATTGCGGGCGGGCGAAAGCGCCGGACCGCGGAGAAAGGAACTTATGAACAACACGGATGACAAGGATAAAAAGGACGACGGTTTTTGCATGATGTGCCGTCGAAGAAGCAGCGAGGTCGGACCGCTCGTCACGGTGCCGCCGGGAATCACGGTGTGCCATAGCTGCATGCAGGACATGATGAATCAGGCGATGCGCCTCTTCCGCGAGCAGCACATTACGCCGGAGACATCGGAGCCGAAAGTTACGGAGCCTGCGGATAAGAGCGGGGACAAACCCGCAGCGGAAGAATCGGCCGAAGAGAAGAAGGACGATCCGAAGACCGACGATGCGGATGAGAAGAAGAGCGACCGCGAGAAGGGCGACTCGTTCGGTATTCCGTTCGGCGGGATCCGCTTCATTCTGCCGGAGATGATGCAGAACAACAACGCGCGTGTGAAGCCCAAGAAGAAGCCGAAGGAAGAGGAGCTTCCGGACGTGATGGACATCGCGAACCTGCCCGTGCCGCACGAGATCAAGGCGAGACTCGACGAGTACGTGATCGGGCAGGAGCACGCAAAGAAGGTCATGAGCGTTGCGGTGTATAACCACTACAAGCGTGTTCGCCGCCAGGAGGAGGAAGCGTTCCGCGACGACGTCGTGATCGAGAAGTCGAACATGCTCATGATCGGACCGACCGGCTGCGGCAAGACGTACCTGGTGCAGACGCTCGCGCGCCTTTTGAATGTGCCGCTTGCGATCACGGACGCGACCTCTCTCACGGAGGCCGGCTACATTGGCGACGACGTGGAGAGCGTTTTGTCGAAACTGCTGGCCGCTGCGGACAACGATGTCGAGCGCGCCGAGCACGGCATTGTATTTATCGACGAGATCGACAAGATTGCCAAAAAGAAGAATACCACCAGCCGCGATGTCAGCGGCGAGAGCGTACAGCAGGGTCTTTTGAAGCTTCTGGAGGGCGCGGATGTGGAGGTGCCCGTCGGCGCATCGAGCAAGAATGCGATGGTTCCGCAGACGACTCTGAATACCAAGAACATTCTCTTCATCTGCGGCGGAGCATTCCCGGGACTTGACGAGATCGTCAAGACGAGGCTCACGAAGTCGTTTACGATGGGCTTCAACGCACACCTGAAGGACTCGTTCGACAACGATCCGGACCTGTTGTCGAAGACGACGATGGAGGATCTTCGCGAGTACGGCATGATCCCCGAGTTCATCGGCCGTCTGCCGATGGTGTTTGCTCTTCGCGGGCTTGACAAGGAGGCGATGAAACGCATCCTGACCGAGCCGAAAAATGCAATCCTCAAGCAATATCAGAAGCTTCTCGCCATGGATGAGGTGAAGCTTGAATTTGACGAATCCGCACTCGATGTGATCGCCGAGCAGGCGGTTGCGAGAGACACCGGCGCGCGTGCGCTGCGCTCCATCATCGAGGAGTTCATGCTCGATATTATGTACGAGATTCCGAAGGATGACACGATCGGAACGGTGACCATCACCGGGGATTACATCCTCGGCAAGGGAGCCCCGATAATCGGGATTCGCGCATAGCGCGAAAATGAGCACGAAAAGGGTATCATTTTTTGCGAAAGTGCCCGAAAAGTCCTTGCGAATGCGTGCCTTTTGCAATATAATATAATATCATGGTATATTCTGCGGAGTTTCCGTCAGGGACGTGTTCGACGGGAGAAAATGCGCGTATCCGCGGAAGGATGTCGAGAGAATATAATTTGCGCGAAGGCGCGGAAAGAAGGGGCAGTATGTTTTGCAATAAGTGTGGAAATCAATTGCTTCCCGGTGCTATGTTCTGCGGTGTGTGCGGCAACAGGATCGAAATTGCCGAACCGCTTGCGGAGGCAGCGGCGGAGTTGAATGCAGCGCCCGCGCAGGTCGAGGCTGCGGTAGCCGAGGCAGCGGCACCTGTAGTTGAGAATGTTGCACCGGTTGTTGAGAGCGTTGCGCCGGTCGTTGAGGCGGTTCCGGAGGCTGTAGAGGCAGTTCCGGAGGCTGTAGAGGCGGTTCCGGAGCAGGCAGCGGCAGCGGTGACCGAAGCGGCAGCTCCCGTTGTAGAGAACGTTGCACCGGTTGTTGAGAACGTTGCGCCGGTTGTAGAGAACGTTGCACCGGTCGTTGAGGCAGCTCCTGTAGTTGAGAATGTTGCACCGGTCGCAGAGGCCGCAGCAATCTCCGAGCAGATAGCGGCGATGAAGGCGGCAGCAGAGCAGCCGATCAATTTTGAACAGCCCGCGGCACCCGCACCGGTTGTACCGGAGCAGCCCGTGTATCAGCAGCCTGTATATCAGCAGCCTGTATATCAGCAGCCCGTGGCACCGGAAGTACCGGTAGCTCCGGCACCTGCACCGGTCGTTCCGGAGCAGCCCGTGTATCAGCAGCCTGTTTACCAGCAGCCTGTTGCACCGGCAGCGCCTGTGGCACCCGCTCCGGCGGCACCGCAGCAGCCCGCTTACGGCCAGCCGATGTACGGTCAGCCTTCCTACGGCCAGCAGCCCGCATACGGACAGCCTGCTTACGGACAGCCTGTTGCTCCGGCGGCACCTGCTAAGAAGAAAAAGTCCAAAGCTCCGGTGATCATCATCAGCATTTTGCTCATCCTTGTGATTCTTGCGGGCAGCGGTATCGCATATCTGACGTTCTTTGACAAGAACGGCGAAAAGAACCTCTTCGGTATCGACCTCAACATGTTCGACTTCAGCCAGCTGTCGAAAAAGGAAAAGGATGCGTTCCTCGAGCTCGTGAACCCGGTGGATGAGGCATTTGCATCCCAGAGCGCACGCAAGTTCAAGAAGAACCTTCCGGATTACGCCGTGGATTATGCCTGCCGCATGTTCGGCTGCGACACGGTTGAGGCGATGCTTGCGAAGAACTACGAGAAGTACCTTGAGAAGAGCTGCGGCGCGAACGTTGAGCTCGTTTCGGAGAAGGCGTACATGATGTACGAGATCAAGGACACCGACGATCTCCGCGGCAAGATCAAGAAGGAGATGGGCGCGACGGTTGAGATCAAGAAGGCGTACCTGGTGGAGAACATCTCCAAGTACTCCGGCGATGACGGAAACCAGTTGATGTCCGACCTCTACATCTTCTACGATGACGGTGAGGACTGGAACATCCTCCTGATCGGCGAGAACAGCCTGAAGGCGTTCGGACTGAAGTAGGAACCGGTGTAGGAAAGAGAAAGAATTTTTCGGGAGACCGGTACGAAACTGTGCTGGTCTCCCGCATTTGAAAGGGAATAAGTTCTTTTGTGGGGAAAAGAGCTTGGAAATGTTGCGATGAAGCGTATGAAACCTTATATGACGGGAAGAAACTGGGCAACCGTGATTCTTCTCCTGATCGCCGACTGGCTTGTGATTACGACGGTCTGGCTGAAGATCCGGTTCGGAACCATCGATATGACGACGGTGCTGTTCCAGTTGAAGGTGCCGATGAGCGGTGCCGACCCCGGAAACTTTATTGAGATTTTTGTGATGTTGTTTACCATCGGTCCGGCGATGCTGGCGGTGGAACTGGGAATCCTGTTTGCGATCCGCGCATGGCGGAACAAGCGGGTGAACAAGGGCAAGAGCGACGGATTCCCGCGCTGGTTCGTGGAGCATCGGAGAATCGTGGCCGTTGTTTTGCTGATTGCGGCGCTCTGCTTTGTCGGATACCGGCTGCACATTGTTCGCTACGTGCTCAACCAGTTCGGCAATTCGCCGATCTACACCGACGAGTACCGCGATCCGAAGAAGACCGCGATCACTGCACCGGAGCAGAAGCGGAACCTGATCTACATTTATATGGAGTCCATGGAGTGCACGTACTCCGATAAGGCGCACGGCGGAATCGCCGGCGACAACCTGATCCCGGAGATGACGAAGCTTGCGACGGAAAATGTCAACTTCACCCCGCAGGGCAGCGACAAGTTAAACGGTGCGGTTCCGGTCGTCGGAACGACGTGGACGATGGCATCCCTGGTGGCGCAGACGGCCGGTGTGCCGCTCACGATCCCGATCGGGGATAACGCCATGGGCAGACGCCCGTACAAGACGTTCCTTCCCGGCGTGTACACGCTTGGGCAGGTGCTTCGCGAGAACGGCTACGAACTATCGTTTTTGCTCGGGTCGGAGAAGGAATTTTCCGGCGCGGACATCTATCTTTCGACGCACGGCGACTACGCGATGCGCGATCTCCACACGTACACGGAGAACGGAAGACTTCCGAAGGACTACTTCGTGTGGTGGGGCTTTGAGGACGAGAAGGTGTACGAGTACGCGAAGGAGGAGATCGCTGCACTGGGTGCCGGCGACAAGCCGTTCGCGTTCACGATGATGACGATGGACACGCATTTTACGAACGGATACCGGTGCCGGCTGTGTCCGAACGACTATCCGGACCAGTACAGCAACGTCATCGCGTGTGCATCGAAGCAGCTCGACGAGTTTTTGACGTGGCTGTCACAGCAGCCCTACTATGAGAATACGACCGTGGTGATCGTCGGCGATCATCCCACGATGGACACGAAATACACGGACAACCTTCCGAACGCGAGCAGGGGATACAACCGCAAGAGCTACTGCGCGATCGTCAATTCCGCGGTAGCGTACGAGCTTCCGTACGAGCGGCAGTTTACGTCGATGGACATGTATCCGACGACGCTTGCGGCGATGGGATTTACGATCGACGGAAACCGGCTGGGAATCGGTGTCAACCTCTTCTCGGCGGAGCAGACGATGCTCGAAAAATACGGCCGTGACAAGCTCGACGATCTTTTGGAGGAGCGCTCGGACTTCTACGACACGCTGATCTACGGCGAGGAAGAGTAAGCACCGAAAGCGGAAATGCCGCCCCGAAGGCTTGCAAAGAGACGGCGCTGTGTGCTATGATAATAGGAACACATAATAAGTAGTCTGCAACAGGCGGACAGAGAGGAGAAAAGGATGGCAAGCTCGATCCCGGATTTATATCGCGAATACAAAGAGCGTCTTCACGACGTCGATCTGGTCGAGCACGAGTTGCTGGAAACCGACAATCTGACCGACTGGCTCGTGCGATTGAACCGCAAGTCCGATTTGATCCGCAAGTATTATCGCCAGACGGAGCGCGAGATCAACACGCTCATCAATCCGATTCTCTACGGGGAGGAATCGCTCGACGACGAGACCGCAAAGGCTCTCTACGAAGGCGCCTACGACTACTATCAGAACGTCATGTGCGATGACGTGATGGAGTCGCAGATGTTCGTGCGGCTGTGGGAGTATTTTGCGCAGAAGGGCGACGAGTACAACGAGCGTTCGTGCCGGTGTGCATTTTCCAACAATGCCTTCCTTAATGTTGAGGGCAACCTCCGAAAGCTCGCCATGGAGCAGGCGGAGTGGGTGGCCGGCTATATGGACCGGATCGATCACCTGCGCCGCATTCACGACAACGACGAAGATTTCTTATTGGATGTGCAGCGTGTCCTCGGCACGCTTCGCAGCCGTTATCAGATGGAGAGCTCCCAGTTCGAGCCCAACATCGAGCGCATGATCGAGTGTTTCAACGATCTCTCGAAGATCCGCAAGTACCGCCATTACTTTGATGACAAGGCCTGGGAGCAGATCGAGAAGCCGCTTGAGGACATCGGCACCGATGTTTTGTTCATGGCGGTTCTTCACTGGAATTCCTTGAGTGATAAGTTAAAAGAGACGCTCGGCCCGACGTATCCGCTCGGGTTTATCGAGCAGACCAAGCTGCCGTCGCACAAGCGCAACATGAAGGTGTACGTCGGCTATATTGTGTATGCGTTTTACTCGGGCCTTCTGAAGCCGGAGCAGACGTTCACGCTGTTGCGTGCATACAGCCACTCGATCGACAAGGAGTACGACTTCAACAATCCGAACTGGTACGAGCAGCCCGCGGACAGCCGCTTCTCGGTGATCACAACGACGACGAAGCCGATGCTCGAGATGATCGAGGCGTTCAACTGCGATAAGATGAAGAAGGTCCGCATGAAGGCGGAGCTCTTCTACGAGATCCAGACCTACATCGAGACCATCCCGCGCCAGTGTGCGTGCAAGGAGTACCTCGACCAGGCTCTGTATCATCTTTTGTATGACCTGATCTCGTTCATCGACGAGGACGACATGGCGATCGAGTTCATCGACTGTATGATCATCAGCCGCCAGATGTCGACACTGATCCACACGGTCATGACCGCGAAGCTGTGCGAGGCGGTTTTGAAGGAATTGATCGCGAAGCATCCGGAGATGTTTTTGACGGTTCTCGGGCTCGAGGACCCGGCCGAGGTTGCGGACTACGAGGAGCTGTTGCAGAAGCTTATGTACAACGCGGCTCGGTGCCACGACATCGGCAAGATTCTGATCGCGAACATCGTGAACACGCAGATCCGCAGACTCTCCGACATGGAGTACTCCTACATCAAATTCCACCCGAAGTGGAGTTACGAGATCCTCATGCGGAACCGTAACCTTCAGACGTACGCGGAGATCGCCCTCGGGCATCACCGCAGTTACGACGGCAAGAGCGGATACCCGATGTACTTCAATAATAAAAAGAGCAAGTTCCGGATTCTGATCGATCTTCTTACGATCTGCGACTGCATGGACGCCGCAACGGACGTGTTCGGCCGCAACTACACGAAGGGCAAGACGTTCGATTCGGTGCTTGCGGAGTTTAAAAAGAGCGCGGGATCGCACTACAATCCGGACATTGTGCAGTTTATCCTGGACAACGACGAGCTTCGCGAGACACTTCGGAACCTGACGTCCGAGGAGGGCCGCGCGGACCTGTATTTCCACATTTACCGGCGGTACAGATAAGTGGTTCCGGGTTAAAGAAATTTTCATAAATTCGGTCTTTTCTTTATTGAAAGTTTGTGATAGAATGGGCTAAATATTTTTCGAAACCGGACCGCGGAGAGTCTTCGGGAAGGGATCGGGGAATTGACGGAGGACGAGATGGCAACGGAGATTTTGGGAACAACCGAAATGGAAACCGAGATGGCAGCCGAGAACGGTTCCCGGAATTTTATTGAGATGATTATTGACAAGGATCTCGCGGAAGGCAACTGTACGAAGGTCATTACGCGATTTCCGCCCGAGCCGAACGGTTACCTCCACATCGGCCATGCAAAATCAATATTGTTAAATTACGGTCTGGCGAAGAAGTACGGCGGTCAGTTCAACCTGCGATTTGACGATACGAACCCCACGAAAGAGAAGACGGAGTTTGTCGAGTCGATTGCGAAGGATGTACGATGGCTTGGTGCTGATTTCGAGGACCGTTTGTTTTTTGCCTCAAATTACTTCGGCGAGATGTACGAGGCGGCCGTGCGGCTGATCAAAAAGGGCAAGGCGTTCGTGTGCGACCTGACGGCGGACGAGATCCGCGAGTACCGCGGAACGCTCACCGAGCCCGGCAAGAACAGCCCGTACCGCGACCGCAGCGTCGAGGAGAACCTTCGCCTCTTTGAGGGGATGAAGAACGGGGAGTTCCCGGACGGCTCGAAGGTGCTGCGCGCCAAGATCGACATGGCTTCGCCGAACATCAACATGCGTGACCCTGTCATTTACCGTGTGGCCCGCATGATGCACCACAACACGGGCGATGCCTGGTGCATCTACCCGATGTACGACTTCGCGCATCCGATCGAGGACGCGGTGGAGGGCATCACGCACTCCATCTGTACGCTCGAGTTTGAAGACCATCGCCCGCTCTACGACTGGGTGATGATCGAGTGCGGCTACAAGAGCCGCCCCGAGGAAGCGCCGAAGCAGATTGAATTTGCCAAAATGTACCTGACCAATGTGGTCACCGGTAAGAGATATATCAAAAAGCTCGTCGAGGACGGCACGGTGGACGGCTGGGACGACCCGCGCCTGGTGACGATCGCAGCGCTTCGCCGCCGCGGCTTTACTCCCGAGTCGCTCAAGCTCTTTATGGAGCTGTGCGGCGTCTCGAAGAGCAATTCCTCGGTCGACTACGCGATGCTTGAGTACTGCATCCGCGAGGACTTGAAGCTCAAGAAGAACCGCGTGATGGCCGTTGTCGACCCCGTGAAGCTTGTGATCGACAACTATCCCGAGGGCGTGACGGAGGATGTCACGGTCTCGAACAACCCGGAAAATGAAGCCCTCGGCAGCCGCACGGTTCCGTTCGGCCGCGAGCTCTACATCGAGAGAGAGGACTTCATGATTGAGCCGCCGAAGAAGTATTTCCGCCTCTTCCCCGGCAACGAGGTACGCCTGATGGGTGCTTACTTCGTTCGCTGCACAGGCTACGATACCGATGCGGACGGCAACGTGACGTGCGTTCACTGCACCTACGACCCTGCGACGAAGGGCGGCGAGTGTGCCGACCGCAAGGTCAAGGGAACCATCCACTGGGTGGCAGCGAAGACCGCCGTTCCGGCGACTATCCGCCTCTACGAGAACCTTGTGGACGAGGAGAAGGGCGTATACGACGAGGAGACCGGCAAGGTCAACGTCAACCCGAACTCGCTCGTGATCCGCGAAGGCTTCGTCGAGCCGTCTGTGGCCGGCGCGAAGGCGTTTGATACGTTCCAGTTCCTGCGCAACGGCTACTTCTGCGCGGACTGCAAGGACAGCACGCCGGACAAGCTCGTATTCAACCGTGTCTGCTCGATGAAGAGCGGTTACAAGCCGGCATAAGAAACACTCCCGGAGGGACCGATGAAGGAACAACTCTACACCATCCCCGTGAATGACGCATTTGACGCGGACACCGAGTGTCCCGTTTGCGCAATCTATGAGAAGCTGGAGTCCGACGCGATCGATTTCGTCATGGGCCCGAGCTACATGGAGGACGATGTCCGCATGGAGACCAACGCAAAGGGTTTCTGTGCGAAGCATTTGCCGCTCCTTTACAAAAACCAGAACCGCCTTGGCCTGGGGCTCATGATGCTCACGTACATGGACCGTCAGCGCAAGGAGATCGAGGCGCTCGCGAAGAAGTCGCGCGGTGCCGGGTCGTGGTTTCGCAAGGGTGAGGGCGACGCGCTGGCGGAGTACCTCGCGAAGCAGCAGTGCTCCTGCTACGTATGCGACCGCATGGCGCACTCGTACAAGCGCTACCTGGTGACGATTCTGTATCTCTACAATACCGACAGTGCATTTTGCGAAAAATTCGCCCGCAGCAAGGGCTTTTGCATGAAGCACTACGGCGAGCTGCACGAGATGGCACCGTCGCACCTTGGAAAGGCGAAGCTCGAGGAGTTCGATGCGTGCATGAACCGCATTTTCCTCGAGAATTTTACGAGAGTTCGCGACGATCTGGAGTGGTTTACGGACAAGTTTGACTACCGCAACGCCGATGCGCCGTGGAAGAATTCGAAGGACGCGCTGATCCGCGCGGTGTTGAAGACCAACGCCGTCTCCGTCGAGGAGAAGGCGAAGAAATAAGAAAAGGGGAATTGTCATGAGAGGTGACGGTTGTTATACGGAATGTACGGTCCGCAAGCTGCCTACCGTTAAGGACGGCATGATCAAGGGATTGCTGGTCGGTGTGTGCTGCCTTTTCGGATCACTCGGTATTTTGGTTCATCCGCTGTTTCTGTTTGTTGCGGGTGTTCTGGCATTTGTGATCCTGCCGATGATCTGGCCGCGTTTCTCGGTTGTTTACGAGTATGTGTTTGTCGACGGCCAGCTGGATTTTGATAAGATTATGGGCGGAAGCTCGAGAAAGCAGTTAAAGCGCATCGACCTCGACCAGGTGCTCACGGTGGCGCCGGAGAGATCCCACGCGCTCGACTCGAACCGCAATCGCCCCGAGGTGAAGAAGTTCGATTTCACGTCGGGCAACAAGGAGGCGAATGCGTACGTCGTCATCAATCAGGGGCAGAAGTCGCTTGAGTGGATCCGGTTCGAGCCGGATGAGACGCTTCTTTCGATGATGAAGCAGAAGTCGCCCCGCAAGGTATCGGAGTACTAATTATTTACATAAAGGAGGAACACTATGGCTACTATTATCGGAGACGGCATCACATTTGATGATGTGTTGCTGGTTCCCTCCTACTCGGAGGTAATTCCCAATCAGGTGGAACTCGGAACGGAGCTGACGCACTTAATCAAGCTGAATATCCCGCTGATGAGTGCCGGAATGGACACCGTTACGGAGCATCGCATGGCCATCGCGATGGCACGCCAGGGAGGTATCGGTGTTATCCACAAGAATATGTCGATCGAAGCGCAGGCAGACGAGGTTGACAAGGTTAAGCGCTCCGAAAACGGCGTCATCAGCGACCCGTTCTATCTTTCCCCGAATCATACGCTGCAGGATGCGAATGATCTCATGGGAAAATACCGCATCAGCGGTGTGCCGATCACGGAGGGGAGACGACTGGTCGGTATTATCACGAACCGTGATTTGAAGTTCGAGACCGATTTTTCGAAGAAGATCAGCGAGTCCATGACGAGCGAAGGTCTCATCACCGCTCCCGAGGGCGTTACGCTCGACGAGGCGAAGATGATTCTGGCGAAGGCTCGCAAGGAGAAGCTTCCGATCGTTGACAAGGATGGCAACTTAAAGGGTCTGATCACCATCAAGGACATTGAGAAGGCAATCAAGTATCCGCTCGCTGCAAAGGACTCCATGGGACGTCTTCTGTGTGCCGCGGGCGTCGGTGTGACCGCTAATATTCTCGAGCGCGTTGAGGCTTTGGTGAAGGCCAAGGTTGACGCGATCGTCATCGATACGGCGCACGGCCATTCGGCAAATGTTCTCAAGGTTGTCAAGATGGTTCGCGATGCGTATCCGGATCTTCAGATCATCGCCGGCAACGTTGCGACTGCCGAGGCTACGGAAGCTCTGATCAAGGCCGGTGTCGACTGCGTCAAGGTCGGTATCGGACCCGGCTCCATCTGCACCACGCGTATCGTCGCTGGTATCGGTGTTCCTCAGATTTCCGCGATCATGAGCGCGTACGAGGCAGCAAAGAAGTATGACATCCCGATTATCGCCGACGGCGGTATCAAGTACTCCGGCGACATCACGAAGGCTCTTGCGGCAGGCGCGAGCGTCTGCATGATGGGTTCCATCTTCGCAGGTTGCGAGGAGAGCCCCGGAGAGTACGAGCTGTATCAGGGAAGAAAATACAAGGTTTACCGCGGCATGGGCTCCATCGCAGCGATGGAGAACGGCAGCAAGGACCGCTATTTCCAGGCGGATGCGAAGAAACTCGTGCCCGAGGGCGTCGAGGGTCGTGTCGCGTACAAGGGTCTTGTCGAGGACACTGTATTCCAGCTTTTGGGCGGTCTTCGCGCAGGTATGGGCTACTGCGGAGCAAAGGATCTTCCGACGCTTCGTGAGTCCGCTCGCTTCGTGAAGATCTCGGCGGCTTCCCTCAAGGAGAGCCATCCGCATGACATCCACATCACGAAGGAAGCTCCGAACTACAGCGTAGACGAGTAATCCCTGCGGGTTCGGCGGAATTTGCCACGGCATTTCAAAACGGAAGAAGGGAAAGGGGGGACTGCCATGGCTGTTATGAGTAAGAAGGAGTGGCTTCGGCGCAAGCGCCGCAAAAAGAAGATCCGCAAATGCGCGATCCTCGGTGCATTTTGCGTCGCACTGATTCTCTTTCTGTTGCTGATCATCAAGATCATTTCGTGGATCTTCAGCGGATCCGACGACGGCATCATCAAGAAGGTCGATGACGTCAAGGTGACGCAGAAGCTGCTCACGGTCAATGAAAAGACGAGGCCGGGAACGGCACTTACAAAGGTCAAGTCGATCGTCATTCACTATGACGGAATCCCGGGAACCACGGCGATCGAGCGCAGAAACTATTACGAGAAGCTGAAGGATTCGAGCACTGACAAGAACGAGCGCGAGAGCGTGCATTTCGTGGTCGGTCCGGACGGCGAGATCATCCAGTGCATTCCGGTGAACGAGGCGGCGTACGCTTCCAAGTCCGACAATGACAAATGCATCTCCATCGAGTTCTGCTGTTCGACCGAGGACGGCGGCGTGAGCAAGGAGACGTACGAGAGTCTGGTGAAGCTGGTCGGCTATCTGTGCGATGAATTCGATGTGAGCTCGGAAAATGTCAAGCGGCACTACGATCTGACCGAAAAGGCTTGTCCGAAGTTCTTCGTCGATAACAAGGAAGCCTGGGCACAGTTCAAGGAGGACGTCGCGAAGGCTGCCAAGGGCAAGGATTTCGATACGACCAATCCGATCGTGAAGCCTTCCAAATAGGACAAAAGAAACACTGCAGATGCAGGAAACGAAATACGGCGGGAACCGAAATTCCCGCCGTTGTTTTTTGTGTTGTGAGACTGTCTTGAACTTGTTGTGACGGCGAAAGCCGCGCGTCCGATTACTCGGTGCGGAGCGCCGTCACGGGGTCCTTGCGGGCCGCGATGCGCGACGGAATGATGCCGGCGATCAGCGTGAGGATCATGCTGATGATGATCAGGATGAACGCTCCGTCGACCGGCAGCTTCGAGAGCCCTCGGACTTCGGCGATGCGGTAGATGATCATGTTGATCGGAATGTTCAAAACCAGTGTCGCGAGGATACCGAACGCTCCGGCCACGAAACCGATGATCAGTGTCTCTGCGTTGAAGACGCGGGCGATGTCGCGCTTCGAAGCTCCGATGGCGCGCAGGATACCGATTTCCTTCGTGCGCTCCAATACGGAGATGTAGGTGATGATACCGATCATGATCGAGGAAACCACCAGCGAGATTGCGACGAACGCAATCAGAATGTAGGTGACGGAGTTGATCATTCTGGTGATGGAACTCATCAACAGCGCGATGTAGTCCGTGTACTCGATCTTTTGCTCCTCATCATGCGTGTCGTTGTACTCCGCGATCATCTTGACAATGCGGTCCTTCGACTTGAAATCCTTGGGGTAAATGCTGATGGAGTGGGGATCCGTGAGGTCTGCGCTGCTCAGCTTGGCGATGTTGATATCATACGTGCTCACCGACTGGTCGGAGTTTAAGTATTGCTTGAACGAGGACATCAGAACCTCGTCGGGCAGCATCTCAAGCATTTGATCCGGCGAGACCTGCTCGCCGCTTTCCAGCGCTTCGACGATCTCGGTGTAGCGGCCGGTTGTGTCCGCCTTGAAAAATGCAACCAGCATGCCGGAGAGTCTCTGCAGCTCGGATTCGGTCATCTTTTCAAGCTGAACGGAGAGCATCGCACGAAGCTCCGCCGCGTCCGGCGTCTTCGGCACTTCGAAGGGAAGTCCGGTGAAGACGTCGAGGTTGGGGTTCGCAAGCTGCTGCTTGACGATCTCACGGTTGTTCGTCTCGTTCACGATGTGCTCGATGAGAGCGTGCGTGTAACCGATCGCACCGTTGACGGACGAAGCCATCGCTTCTTCGCCGGGACGGATGATACCGACTACCGACAGCTGTACGGAGCGGCTGTTGTCCGCGATCAATTTGGCCATGTACTCCTTGTCCTGTGAACGGTCGACCCAGGCGGAATTTGCCGCATCATATTCATAGAAATCCGCGGGAATGACAAGGCGGAACGTGAGGCTCAAAAGATCCTCATAAGTGAAGGAGATCTTCTCGCTGGCCTCGTACTCGCCGGCCATGATCTGGCGGAATTTTTCGGAGATTTCGTCGGGATTCTTGAGAGCGAGAGAGTAGAGTGTGTAATCGCTGATCTCGTTGTTCTTGTCCACGACGAGCATAACCTCGTTGTATGCGCTCGGCCAGCGGCCCGCGATGAGGTCGTACTGCTCGTTCAAAAGGTCCTGATTGTCAAGCATCTCGGACCACACGGACATGCCCTTTGTGGTTCCGCCGATGTTCATCATGCTGGTCATCTCGGTGATGGTCGAATCGGTGATGCCCATCGCCGACCAGAAGCTGCCGAGGATCGTGCTCGGGTTCAGCTGGTAGATGCCCTCGGACGTGTCCGACTTGTAGATCTGCGGCACGATGTTGTAGGAGTAGCGAACGTCCGTCACGAGAGACGGCACTTCCTCGTTGGAATCAAGGAAGGATTTAAAGGACTTTAAGTCGTTGGTCTTGATCTCGGAGAGCATGGTGTCGAGAATCTCGCCCATCATGTCGCTCGAGTAGATGCGGCCGTCCTCATGGCGCTCCACATTGTTGTTGCTAAGTCCGAGAATCGCGGAGATGATGGCGGAGGAGTCCGCCGTCTTCTTTTGTATGGTAAGAGGATACGACGAGAGCGTGTCCTCCTGAATCCGTTGGATGTAACCGTTGACGCCGTGGCTGAGGGAAAGGATCAGTGCGATGCCGATGATACCGATGCTGCCGGCAAATGCGGTGAGTATCGTGCGCGCCTTCTTTGTCATAAGGTTCGTAAGCGACAGCGAGAGCGCGGTCATAAACGACATGGACGTGTGGTCGGGTTTGCGGTCCGCGGTCGTCGTCATTTCCTCTTCCGTAAGCGGTTTGCTGTCGGAGGTGACGACACCGTCCAGAAGGCAGATCGTACGGGTCGCGTAGGTCTCCGCAAGATCGGGGTTGTGCGTTACCATGATGACGAGCTTGTCCTTGGCAATCTTTGCGAGAAGCTCCATGATCTGCACGCTCGTCGCGGTGTCCAGTGCACCGGTCGGCTCGTCGGCCAGCACGATGTCGGGGTTGTTCACCAATGCGCGGGCGATTGCCACTCGCTGCATCTGACCGCCGGAGAGCTGGTTCGGCTTTTTATTGAGCTGATCGCCCAGACCGACGTCCTCGAGCGCCTTGCGGGCACGCTCCCTGCGCTCGGACTTCGAGACGCCGGAGATCGTGAGCGCGAGCTCAACGTTCTTCAAAACCGTCTGGTGGGAGATCAGGTTATAGCTCTGGAAGACAAAGCCGATGCTGTGGTTTCTGTAGGAATCCCAGTCCTTATCCTTGTACTCCTTCGTGGAGCGGCTGTTGATCACAAGATCGCCGCTTGTGTACTTGTCAAGTCCGCCGATAATGTTGAGAAGCGTCGTCTTTCCACACCCCGAAGGTCCCAAAACCGCGACAAATTCGCTCTCGCGAAATGCCAGGTCGATGCCCTTCAGCGCGTGGACAACTCCGTCTCCGATGGGGTAGTCCTTTTTGATGTCATGTAATGAAAGCATAGTCTCGTTCCTCGTTTTTCCTCAACTTACGTTTCCAAATATACGTTGTAACAGACAGTCGGAAAATGGAGAATCACATCCATTTTTCGACGATTCCGCAATCTTTACAGGGAGATGATGACGTCCTTGCCGGTTGCGGGAAGCTGGCGAAGCGTTACGCCTGCGGATGCAAACATGCGCTTGGCGGCGATGTTCGCGGGGGTGAGGTCGTATTTGTCGCTCTGGTAGATGACCTCGGTGATGCCGGCCTGGATGAGCGCCTTGGTGCACTCATTGCACGGGAAGAGCGTGGTGTAGACGCGCGCGCCCTTCATGTTGGTGCCGGTGTAGTTCAAAATCGCGTTGAGCTCGGCGTGGCAGACGTAGAAGTACTTCGTCTCCAGATCGTCGCCCTCGCGCTCCCAGGGATACTCGTCGTCCGAGCAGCCGCGCGGCATGCCGTTGTAGCCGACCGAGAGAATGCGGTTCTCCTGGCTTACGATGCATGCGCCCACGCACGTGTTCGGGTCCTTGCTGCGCTTGGCGGACAGCAGTGCGATTCCCATGAAATACTCGTCCCAATTCAGATAGTTTGTGTTCTTCATACCTCTTCTCCTTTATGTTGGTGACAACTGAGAACCGTCCCCAATTGTCACGTTGGTGACAAAAGAACCGTCCCCGATTGTCATATCAGTTTCGTCTTGCGGCGCGCTTGCGCTCGAGGGAGTCGAGAATCTTCTTGCGGATGCGGAGATTCTTCGGCGTGACCTCCAAAAGCTCGTCGTTGTCAATGAATTCGAGGCACTGCTCGAGGCTCATGATGCGCGGCGGCGTGAGGCGGAGTGCCTCGTCGGCGGCGGAAGAGCGGGTGTTCGTGAGCTGCTTACGCTTGCAGACGTTCACCTCGACATCCTCGGGCTTGCCGTTCTCGCCGACAACCATGCCGGCGTACACCTTCTCGCCCGCTCCGATGAAGAGGGCGCCGCGTTCCTGCGCGTTGAACAGACCGTACGTGACGGCCTCGCCACTCTCGAAGGCAATCAGGCTGCCCTGCGAGCGGTAGCTAAGGTCTCCCTTGTAAGGAGCATAGCCGGAAAATACCGTATTGATGATTCCCTCGCCCTTCGTGTCCGTGAGGAACTCGTTGCGGTAACCGATCAGGCCGCGGGCGGGGATTAAGAACGTAAGGCGGGTCGAGCCGGCGCCGAACGAACTCATGCCCTGAAGCTCGCCCTTGCGGGAAGAGAGCTTTTCGATGACGTTGCCGGCGTACTCCTCGGGAACGTCGACGACGCATTCCTCCATGGGCTCAAGCTTGTGGCCGTTCTCGTCCTCGTGGTAGATGACCTGCGCCTTGCTGACGGCAAATTCATAACCCTCGCGGCGCATGTTCTCGATCAGAACGGAGAGATGCAGCTCGCCGCGGCCGGAGACCTTGAATGCCTCGGTCGTGTCGGTCTCCTCGACGCGAAGCGACACGTCGGTGTTGAGCTCGCGGAAGAGACGCTCGCGCAGGTGGCGGGAGGTGACGAATTTGCCTTCCTGACCTGCCAGAGGGCTGTCGTTTACCAAGAAATTCATCGAGATCGTCGGCTCCGAGATCTTCTGGAACGGAATCGCCTGCGGATTCTCGGGAGAGCAGAGCGTATCGCCGATGTGGATGTCACTGATGCCGGAGATGGCAACGATGGAACCGACGGTCGCCTCGTTAACCTCCACCTTCTTCAGACCGTCAAACTCGTAGAGCTTGCTGATCTTGACCTTGCGAAGCTTGTCGGGGTCGTGGTGGTTGACGATGACACAGTCCTGATTGACGCGGATCGTGCCGTTGTCCACCTTGCCGACGCCGATGCGGCCGACATATTCGTTGTAGTCGATGGTGCTGATGAGAACCTGCGTGCCCGCGTTTTCATCACCCTCGGGCGCAGGGATGTAATCAAGAATCGTCTCGAACAGAGGCTCCATGCTGACGGGAGTGTCCGTGAGCTCGAGGATGGCGACGCCGCTCTTGGCGGATGCGAAGACGATGGGGCAGTCGAGCTGCTCCTCATCGGCGTCGAGGTCGATCAGAAGCTCGAGGACTTCATCGATGACTTCCTTCGGGCGGGCCTCCGGACGGTCGATCTTGTTGATGCACACGATGACCGGGAGATGAAGCTCGAGTGCTTTCTTTAATACGAACTTGGTCTGGGGCATCGGGCCCTCGAACGCGTCAACGAGCAACACAACGCCGTTGACCATCTTCAGAACGCGCTCCACCTCGCCGCCGAAGTCGGCATGGCCGGGGGTGTCGATGATGTTGATCTTCACGCCCTTGTAGGTGACGGCTGTATTTTTCGAAAGAATGGTGATGCCGCGCTCACGCTCGATGTCGTTGGAGTCCATCACGCGCTCCTCGACAACCTGGCCGGTGCGGAAGACGCCGCTCTGCTTCAAAAGCTCGTCCACGAGCGTTGTCTTGCCGTGGTCGACGTGCGCGATGATGGCGATATTGCGAATGTCATTTCTCTTCATGTTTTCGTTCCTTACATATCTTCAAGAATTCAGGCCGAAATGGCCGACGTTACTATTTTATCACAACACGGTCGGATTGCAATAGATAAGGTTACCAACAATACGCGCGCGTACGCGCAAAAATTCGTGCTAATGCATATAGGCCATATTCGCCCGCGCATTTTCTTGACATGCGGTGCGGAAAATGGTACAATCATCCCTGTATGATTTTTCGGTAAAAGCCCGAAAAACCGATGACGAAAGAATTCGAAGACATCGGAGGTTTGATATGTCGATTTTCACTGGTTCGGCGGTAGCCATTATCACTCCGTTCAAGAACGGCGGAGAAGTTGATTACGAGAGTTTTGCAAATATCATCGAGTATCAGATTGCGAACCATACGGACGCGATCGTGGTGTGCGGAACGACGGGCGAGGCTTCGTGCCTGTCCCACGAGGAGCACCTCGATGTGATCGGTTATTGTGTCAAGCAGGTAGCGGGACGCGTGCCCGTCATTGCGGGAACCGGCTCCAACTGCACGGAGACGGCGATCTATCTGACGAAGGAGGCGGACGCTCTGGGCGCGGACGCGATGCTTGTCGTGACGCCTTACTACAATAAGGCTACCCAGAACGGTCTGATTGCTCATTTTACGGCGGTTGCGGGAGCGACGAAGAAGCCGATCATCCTGTACAATGTTCCGTCGAGAACGGGCTGCAAGATGGCTCCGGCGACGATCGCGACTCTCTACAAGACGGTCGACAACATCGTAGCGGTGAAGGAGGCGACCGGCGACATCAGCGTGGCAACGGAGATTGCGGCGCTCACGGACGGAAAGATGGACATCTACTCCGGCAACGACGATATGATCGTGCCGATCCTCTCCGTCGGCGGAAAGGGTGTCATCTCGGTGCTTTCGCACGTGATTCCGTACGAGGTGCATGAGATGGTTGCATCGTACCTGCGCGGAGACGTTGACACGGCGCGCGACCTTCAGGTGAAGTACTTCCGCCTGGCGAAGGACCTCTTCCTCGAGGTCAATCCGATTCCGGTGAAGGCGGCCACCTGCATGATGGGCCAGTGCGACGGAAGCGTACGCATGCCTCTGTCGGTGATGGAACCGCAGAATCAGGCGATTCTCAAGGCCGAGATGGAGCGCCTGGGCGTTCTGAAGTAAGAATGGTTTCGGGTCTTGCGGCTGTGCCGTCGCGGCGCGGCCGGAGGCCCGTTTGTTGTAGATTGACGGCGGATTTTACGGCCGGTTGAGGGCCTGCAAAGCCGTCGGATTCCTCGAAAAATGAAAAGGTGGTGGGTTCCATGACACGTATTATCATGAACGGCTGCAGCGGCCATATGGGCAGAGTTATCTCCGAGCTTGTGGCTGAGGACGAGAACGCCGAGATCGTTGCCGGTGTGGATCTTGTGACGCCGAAGGACGCGGCGTATCCGGTGTATGCGTCATTTGCCGATGTGAAGGAAGAGGCCGATGTGCTGGTTGATTTTTCGACGCCGAAGATTTTGACGAAGCTGATCGACGAGGCGAAGAAGCGCAAGATGCCTCTTGTTCTTTGCACGACGGGCTACACGAAGGAGCAGATCGCGGAGATTACCGAGGCTTCGAAGGAGCTTGCGATCGTTCGCTCGGCGAACATGTCGCTCGGTATCAACATTTTGATCCGCCTTGTGCAGGAGGCTGCGAAGACACTTGCTGCGGAAGGCTTTGACATCGAGATCGTGGAGAAGCATCACCGCCTGAAGAAGGACGCTCCGAGCGGAACGGCGCTTGCAATCGCAGATGCGATCAACGAGGCGCTTCCGAAGGCGAAGGAGTATGTCTTCGACCGTTCCGGGAGAAGCGAGCAGCGTCCGAAGGATGAGATCGGCCTGAGCGCGGTGCGCGGCGGCACGATCGTCGGCGACCACGACGTCTTGTTCTGCGGACCGGATGAGGTGATCACCATCAGCCATATGGCGTACTCGAAGGCGATCTTCGGCAAGGGCGCCGTTGTGGCGGCAAAGTTTTTGGCAGGAAAGCAGCCGGGCCTTTACACGATGAAGGACGTCATCGGCTGATCGTGCGGGGAGACAGACGAAGTAACCCATCAGGAGGCATATCGTGATAACTGTAGAACATCTGGTGAAGCAGTACGGCGATTTTCGCGCCGTCGATGATCTGAGCTTCACCGTGGAGAAAGGTGAGATTCTCGGCTTCCTCGGACCGAACGGTGCGGGCAAGTCGACGACGATGAATATGATCACCGGCTATAACTCCGCGACCGAGGGTGATGTGACCATCAACGGCTTCAACATTTACGACGAGCCGGAGAAGGCAAAGCGCTGCATCGGTTATCTGCCGGAGATTCCGCCGGTCTATCCGGACATGCGCGTCAAGGAGTACCTGCGGTTCTGCACGGAGCTCAAGGAGATCCCGCGCAAGGACAGAGAAGCGGAAGTGAAGCGCGTGATGGATCTTTTGCATGTCACACACATGCAGAACAAGATGATCAAGCATCTGAGCAAGGGTTACCGCCAGAGAGTCGGTCTTGCGCAGGCGCTGATCGGTGACCCTGAAGTGCTGATCCTCGACGAGCCGACCGTCGGTCTTGACCCGATGCAGATCACGTGGATGCGCGAGATGATCCGAAGCCTCGGCAAGGAGCATACGGTCATCTTAAGCTCCCATATATTGTTTGAAGTGAACGCGGTCTGCGACCGTGTTCTGATCATTAACCACGGCAAGAAGCTTGTCATCGACACGCCGGAGAACATCATCCGCAACTTAGGCGGCACGAGCGGTGTCCGCGTTGTGGTGCGCGCCGATGAGGAGGATTTCCTTGCGGCGGTGCGGTCCGTCCCGAATCTCTCGAGATGCGAAAAGCTCACGGAGGATGTCGGAGAGGGATTGACGGCGTACGCGGTGTACTCCGCCGACGGAAGCGAGATCCGCGACCGTCTGTTTGCATTGTGTGCGGCCAGAGGCTTCATACTGTACGAGCTCAACGCCATCCAGAAGACGCTTGAGGATGTCTTCATTGCGATGACGGGAAAGGGGGATACGGTATGAAAGCGATTTACAAGAAGGAACTGCGGTCGTATTTTACGTCGTTCCTCGGCTATCTGTTCATTGCCTTTTTGCTGATCATAGTCGGCATTTTCCAATACCTGTATAATCTGCGCTACGGCTACGCGAACTTCGCACTGGCAGTCAACGGAACGGCGACGTTCTTTTTGCTGCTCGTGCCGATGGTGACGATGCGAATCCTCGCGGAGGAGAAGCGTCAGCGCACCGACCAGCTGATCTTCACGGCACCCGTAAGCGTTGAGCGCATTGTGCTCGGCAAGTACCTCGCACTTGTGACGGTGTTCGGCATCGGCGTTCTGTGCATGTGCGTATATCCGCCGATCCTGCACAACTACGGCGCGACGAACTATGCGGTCGCGTACACGACGATTCTGGCATTTTTCCTTCTCGGATGCACGTATCTGGCAATCGGCATGTTCATCTCGGCGCTCACGGAGAGCCAGGTGTTCGCGGCGGTTGTGACGTTCATCGTGATTTTGTTTACGCTCATGATCGATATGCTGGTCGCGATGCTTCCGACCGGGCATCTCCTTGCTTTGATGGTGCTGATCGGCCTGTCGCTTCTGGTGACGGTGATCACGTATGTGATGATGCGCAGCAAGATCGTTTCCATCGCGGTTGCGCTCGTGTCCGTCGGAGGCCTTGTGGTTGCCTATGCGATCAACCCGATGTGGTTTGACGGAAGCCTTGCGAAAGTGTTCGGATGGCTTTCGGTTCAGTCGCGGTTTACGCTGTTCCGGTTCGGAATCGTGGATGTCTCCGCGTATGTTTACTATCTGAGTATGACGTTCCTCTTCGTGTTCCTGACCGTTCAGGCCATCAAGAAGAGAAGATGGGAGGCGTAACATGAAGAGCAATGTACGATCCCGCAAATTCCGCGGCGGCGCTTACGCAACCGCAGTCTCTTTCCTGGTGATCCTGGTGCTGATCATTGTCAATCTGGTCTCGGGAAGCCTGTTCAAGCAGTACGATGTCACGTCGACAGGCAAATACTCCCTCGCGGAGGACACGAGAACGTTTGTCAAGGGCGTCACGACGCCAATCGACCTGTACTACGTCACGGCCGAGGGTGAGGAGGATCTCATCATCAAGACCGGCGCCGAGCAGATTGCCGAAGCCAACGATCTCATCACGCTGACCGTGAAGGATCCGATCCAGTATCCGCAGTTTGTGTACCGATACAACAAGATGGCGGACATCACAAACAACAGTATCATCGTGGTCAACGGTGACAATCCGGACCGCTATGTCTACATCGATTCGGAGCAGATGAAGACGTACACGTTCAACAGCCAGGCGCTCACGTATCAGCAGATCGGCTACGATGCCGAGGTGGAGATTGTCAAGGCCATCGTCGAGGTGACGCAGGAGAAGAAGGCGACGATCTATGTGACGACGAACCACAACGAGTGGCTCACCAGCCTGACCGACGGCGATAACAAGGGCACGGTGACGGAAACATTTTCCGATCTGATGAAGTTAAATGCTTTCAAGATCAAATATTGCAACTTAAAGACGGTGAAGGATGTCCCGGAGGACTGCGACATCCTGATCATCGGAACTCCGCAGACGGACCTTTCGGATACCGAGGTGGAAGCTGTCAAAAACTTTATGACCGCCGGCGGAACGGTGTTGCTGTCGCTTAAGTACGACGGCAATACGCTCATCAACCTTAAGTCACTGCTGGGATACTACGGCATCAGTTACGGTCCCGGCCTGGTTTGCGATGAGGACACGTCCCGCACCGTAGGTGACAAGCCGGTCATCCTTCTGGCGGACTATAACGGCGAGAGCACGGAATGGCTTGCCTGCGCGCCGCTGTATGTCGAGGACAATGTGCGTCTCTCGACGAAGGTTTCGAAGCTGATCACGACGTCGAAGAGCGGTTATGTGAAGGCGAGCGATGATGTAAACGGCTATGTCAAAACGCCGGAGGACGAGTCCGGAGAGTATCCGCTTCTTCTGAAAGTGGAGGATACGTTTGAGGGTAAGACCGGAACGATGTATGTGTTCGCCGCAACGTATTTCATGGCGGACGACCTGATCACGGGAGGATCCTCGATGGCGAACCGCAAGCTCCTGGTCGACATCCTGAATGAGCGGACGGGAAGCTCCTCCGAGATTCTTTCCATCCCGGATACGACCGCGCTGGAGGAGGCGCTGCAGATGACGACGAGTCAGAGAAACCGCATCGCCCTTGCGTCCTTCCTGCTTCCGGTATTGATTTTGTTCGGCGGCGTTGTCGTAATTCTGCTGCGCCGTATAGAAAAAGTAACAACCGCAGATTATGCGGACAAGGGTGAGGAATGAAACGATCCAGTATAATCAGTCTCTGCCTTTTGGTTGCGGCGGCTGTGGGACTCACGGTGTTGTTCATCGTCTTGAAAAACCGTGAGAACAAGCCTGTGCAGCCGGGGAAGGAAGAGTTCTTCACCGTGAAGACAATCGCGGCGGAGAGTGTTGACAAAATAATCTTAAACAGTTATGCCTACTCGGGGACGTTTGTGCGGGAGGGCGAGACGTGGTACCACGAGACCGATCTTTTGAACCAGTCGGTCATCGCACAGTTCCCGGATTCGCTGTTGTCGAACCTGCGCGCGATCGCGAAGGTGGACAATCCGGCAGCCGATTCGGAGTACGGACTGGAGACACCGTCCGCCGTTCTGGAGGCATTTGCCGGGACGGAGCGGCTCGTAAAGATCGAGCTCGGCGACAAGGTCCCGACGAAAAATACCTACTATTGCCGATTCGATGACGAGAAGACGGTATACATGGTTTCCGACAACTTCGCGCGCATCCTGTTAAAGGATCAGTCGTACTACACGCGCGCGGTGACGCTGCCCGTCATCGACAACATTAAGAGCATCACGGAGATCACGCTCACGGGAACGCTTTTTAAAGAGTTCCACGCCGTGAAGAACAAGGCCAATCCGTACGACTACTCGGGCTCGGGCATGTTCCCGTGGTATTTTACGACGCCGTACCGGGCACAGTGGGAAGCGGACATCATCAACGGAAACTGGATGGACCAGCTGGAGTACTACCTGTCGGTGCATCCCGAGAGCATGAAGACGTTGCGGCCGGATGAATTTGCCGCATACGGGCTGGCCGATCCGCAGGCCGAGCTGACGGTTTCGTACACGAACGGAAGCGGGACGGAGACGACTTCGTATACGCTGCAGATCGGAAACCGCAACGAGGAGACCGGTACATACTACGCGAAGTACGTCGGACTTGACGTTTTGCTCGAGCTGTCCTCCTTCAAGGTGACCATGCTCTGCGATGTCGACGTCTTCGGCAACACCTATCATCCCGTGTTCTATCCGAGCATCCGTACGTTTTCGAAGGTAACGGTTCGCGCGGGCGAGGCACTCTTGGTGTTCACGGGTGAGAAGGAGAACGGTGAGGATGTGTACCGCTTAAACGGCCGAAAGATCGAGAACTCCGAGGCTCTGGCGTGGGCGCAGAACATCATCTCCTTAAAGACTTCGGCGTTCCGCCCGGTCGAGACGCCGCAGACCGAACCGATCCTCACAATCGAGGTTGAGGTTGCGGACAAGACAAAGTTCTCTGATATGACCATACGCATTTTCCGCGGGGAGGACGGCAACGACATCGTCGAGAGACTCGGCGTCTGTGACTGCAGGATCGATTCGCGGACGGTGGATGAATTTATAAAAACAATGTCCGGCAAATAACCGGAAATCGAGAAAGGAAGGACGGGAAATCCCGTCGGCAAACGGTATGAAAGAACGGTTAGAGGCTATTCGAAACGCCTGCTTCGCGAAGCTGGAGCAAGTGGAGTCCATGGATCTTCTGCAGGAGATCCGCGTGGAGTTCCTGGGCAAGAAGGGTGCGCTCACGGAGGTTTTGAAGTCCATGAAGGACGTCGCTCCGGAGGATCGCCCCAAGGTCGGTGCGCTCGTCAACGACGCGCGTGCGGCGATCGAGGCGAAGCTCGACGAGGTGAAGGAGGCACTTGCTGCCAAGCAGCAGGAGATGAAGCTTGCGAACGAGACGATCGACGTCACGCTTCCGGCGAAGCGCATGACGGAAGGTCATCGCCATGTGAACAACATCGCGCTCGCAGAGGTAGAGAGATTCTTCGTCGGCATGGGCTACGAGATCGTGGACGGCCCCGAGGTCGAGGAGGACTACTACAACTTTGAGGCGCTCAACATTCCGGCAAATCATCCCGCAAAGGATGAGCAGGACACCTTCTACGTGGGCGGCGACATTCTGCTTCGTACGCAGACGTCCTCAGTTCAGGCGCGCATCATGGAGAAGGGCAAGCTGCCGCTTCGCATTCTCTCCCCGGGTCGCGTGTACCGCGCGGACGAGGTGGATGCGACGCATTCGCCTTGCTTCCACCAGGTGGAAGGCCTTGTGGTTGACGACAACATCACGTTTGCGGACCTCAAGGGAACGCTTGCGGAGTTCGCAAAGGAGATGTTCGGTGCCGAGACAAAGGTAAAGTTCCGCCCGCACCATTTTCCGTTTACCGAGCCCTCGGCCGAGATGGATGTCTCGTGCTTCAAGTGCGGCGGTAAGGGCTGCCGCTTCTGCAAGGGCAGCGGCTGGATTGAGATTCTCGGCTGCGGTATGGTTCACCCCCGCGTGCTGACGATGAGCGGCATCGACCCGGAGAAGTACACCGGCTTCGCGTTCGGTGTCGGCCTCGAGCGTATCGCGCTTCTCAAGTATGAGATCGACGACTTGCGCCTGTTGTACGAGAATGACCTTCGCTTCTTAAAGCAGTTCTAGGGAAGGCCCGAAACAAGAATACACATTGATACGGAGAGTACTATGAATACATCGTTATCTTGGATCAAGGCCTATGTTCCGGACCTTGATTGCACGGCACAGGAATACACGGACGCGATGACCCTGAGCGGTTCTAAGGTGGAAGGGTTCGAGCGTCTTGACGAGAATCTCGAGAAGATTGTCGTAGCGAAGGTGTTGTCCATCGCACCGCATCCGGACGCGGACAAGCTGATCGTCTGCCAGATGCAGGTGAGCGCGGACGGCGAGACGCTGCAGATCGTGACCGGTGCGCCCAACGTAACCGTTGGAGCGTTGATCCCGGTTGTTCTGGACGGCGGCCGCGTTGCGACGGACCACGACGGCAAGAAGGTTGCCGGCGGCACGAAGATTACCAAGGGCAAGCTGCGCGGCGTGGAGTCGTTCGGCATGATGTGCTCGATCGACGAGCTCGGTTCGTCCCGCGAGTTTTATCCCGAAGCGCCCGAGTACGGCGTTTACATCTTTGATCCGGAGCTGTATCCGGACGTTAAGCCCGGCGATTCCGCAGTGGAGGCGCTCGGCCTTAACGACGTGAATTTTGAGTATGAAATTACCTCGAACCGTGTGGATTGCTTCGGTGTGATCGGTATCGCGCGCGAGGCTGCCGCTACGTTCGGCAAGAAGTTCTGCCCGCCCGTTGTGACGGAGACCGGCAACAAGGAAAATGCAGCCGACTACATCTCTGTGGATGTTCAGGCGACCGACCTTTGCTCACGTTACATCGCTCGCGTTGTGAAGAACATCAAGCTGGCGCCGTCGCCTCTGTGGATGCAGAGACGCCTCGCCTCGAACGGCATCCGTCCGATCAACAACATCGTTGACATCACGAATTACGTGATGGAGGAGTACGGACAGCCGATGCACGCATTCGACTACGACACGATCGCGGGCAAGAAAATCATCGTTCGCCGCGCCGAGAACGGCGAGACGTTCACGACTCTCGACGGTCAGGAGCGCAAGCTCGACTCCGACGTTTTGATGATCTGCGATGCGGAGAAGAGCGTCGGTATCGCCGGTATCATGGGCGGTGAGAACAGCAAGATTACGGACAATGTGCAGACGATGCTCTTTGAGGCCGCCTGCTTCGACGGAACGAACATCCGCCTCTCCGGAAAGCGCCTCGGTATGCGCACGGACGCACAGGCGAAGTTCGAGAAGGGACTCGATCCCAACACGACGATGGAGGCGATGAACCGCGCCTGCCAGCTCATCGAGGAGCTCGGTGCCGGCGAGGTTGTCGGCGGCTGCGTGGATGTATATCCGAACCCGAAGCAGCCGTGGAGAGTGAAGTTTGATTATCAGAGAACAAACCGCGTGCTCGGAACGGACATCGACAAGGAAACGATGATCCGCTACTTCGAGACGATCGATCTGAAATATGACTGGGCGACGAGCGAGGTGATCGTTCCGACATGGCGTCAGGACGTATTGTGCCACGCCGACCTCGACGAGGAGGTTGCCCGCTTCTTCGGCTATGCGAACATTCCCGTGACGCTTCCGAAGGGCGCTGTCAAGGGCATTATTCCGCTGGACCGCAGACTCAACGATATCGCGAGAGACGTTGCGGAGCAGTATGGATTTTCCGAGGCGATGACCTACAGCTTCGAGAGCCCGAAGGTGTTCGACAAGCTGTTGCTTTCGGCGGACGACAAGCTCCGTGCGACCGTGACAATCTCGAACCCTCTCGGTGAGGATTTCTCGGTGATGCGCACGACGCCTCTCAACGGTATGCTTACGTCCCTGTCGACGAACTACAACCGCCGCAATAAGAACGGACGCCTCTACGAGATGGCGAAGATCTACCTTCCGAAGGCGGTTCCGGTGACGGAGCTTCCGGACGAGAGAATCCAGTTTACGCTCGGCTTCTACGGCGACGGTGACTTCTTCGACATGAAGGGCGTGATGGAGGATTTCGTCGGCCGCGTCGGCATGAAGGGCACGCTTACGTACAAGAACGACGGAGCATATCCGTTCCTGCATCCCGGCCGTCAGGCGGAGATGTTCTATGAGGGCGAGGCCATCGGTTACCTCGGCGAGGTACATCCGACGGTTGCACAGAACTACGGCATCGGCGACCGCGTTTACATCGGCGTGATCGATATGCCGAAGATCTGCGAGAAGGCAAGCTTCGACATCAAGTACGAGGGCATCGCGAGATTCCCGGCCGTGACGAGAGACCTCTCCATGGTGATGAAGAAGTCCGTTCTGGCGGGCGACGTGGAGGAGGTTATCCGCAAGAACGGCGGCAAGCTGTTGGAGGAGTACCATCTCTTCGACATCTACGAGGGATCGCAGATTCTGGAGGGCCACAAGTCGATGGCATACTCCGTGACACTGCGCTCGAAGGATCACACGCTGACCGATGAGGAGATCACCGGCGTGATGAACGGAATCCTGAAGGGACTTGCGGCGCTCGGCGTTGAGCTTCGCCAGTAGTTGTTTGATGAAAATGTCGGATAAACTGCGCGGGTTTCTCACCGTATTGTTCGTAATCTACCTTGGTGCGCTTGTGTACGGACTGTTCTTTGCGACACAGTTAGGGCGCACGCAGGAGCTCGAGCACGGCGTCAACCTGGTTCCGTTTACGGAGATCTTCCGGTTCTGGAAGGGGCCGGAGAGCCTCGGAAACTCGCAGTTCTGGTATAATGTGGTCGGCAATATCGCCGTGTTTGTTCCGTTGGGATTTTTCACGGCATTGCTTCTTCGGAGGCGTTATTACGGGGCGTTTGCGCTGGCGGTGACGTACATCGTGAGCCTCGTTGCGGAGCTGCTTCAGTACTTTTTAAAGGTCGGCACCTTCGATATTGACGACGTCATTTTGAATACGTTCGGCGGACTGCTCGGTATCCTCATCGCCGCGGCAATCCGGAAGAAGAACGATGTGCACGGCCGCCGCGCGCGGTGAGTTCACGTACGGTTTTGAAGTGTTACGGAGGTTCCCATGAACATTCCGATTCCCGAAAAAACAACGGTTCATTACAAGGGGCGGCAGCGGTCCATCCTGGGGAAGGTTTCCCTCGGAGTCGGGCTGTCGGCCCTGTTCTTCCTTGTATTCCTGATTCTGTACGGGCGCGCGCATGAGCTGCCCGGAATCGGCGGACTGGGGCTTGTCAACGGACTTCTGGCGATCGCCGGAACCGTGTGCGCTACGACCGCGCGCAAGGAGACACCGTTTCTGGACGGCTACGCTTTGGCGGGGCTGATCCTTAATCTGGGAATCATCGTGGCGACCTTTTCATTATTGTTGATCGGCGCAGCGTTGTAAGCGCCGGTTCGGAGGACGGAAAATGAAACAAAAAAAGATCGAGAAACCGGCAATGCTTTCGTGGGGAAGCGAGGAGCGTGAGCGACTTTCGCTGGTGACTGCGGGCATCAGGCGTTCCGCCAAAGCGGCAAATGCACCCGCCGGACTTTCGGAGCTGGCGGAGCTCGTTGCTACGTGCAAAAAGCTCTCCGACGCCGTGCAAAACGGCGCGTGGGAGACGATGAGCCGCGAGCAGAGGGAAGCATTTCACGAAGGCTGCTTCGGGATGCTTCGCGAGGAGGCATACCGCACGTCGATTCTCAATCCCGATGTGAGCGCAAAGACTTACGGGAATGCGTATGCGCAGGTGATCTCCGCGCTCGGTGCCGAGCTGCAGGAGACGATTCCGTACCTGATGCGCGGCATTCGCAAGCCGTTTTTGTATGCGTGCGAGTTGATCGCCGAGGTGTTCGGACACATCGAGAAGGACGGCGTCGACCGCGGCATCAAGCAGAGCCTGTATTACTATGTACATGATTACTTCCGTGAGTACTCGGAGCTTCGCGTGTACGACCGCTACAACGAGGCAGCGGCCGCACAGCTCGAGGAGACGGTCCGCCGCGCCGCGGCCAATGAGGACTGCCTCTATGACTTCGGTATTCAGGTTGCGGACGGAGCAATCCAGATTCATCGCTTTTTGGCGAAACAGCCGGAGAAGACCATCGAGTTGATGGCGAGAACGTACGTGAACGGCTATCTGGACAGCTTCGATACGATGCTGATCGACCGCAGCAAGAAGAGTTCGGTATCGCTGGAGACGGAGCTCGGTTTCGAACGCGTCACTGCGCTGGCGGCAACGATGTTCCGCGAGGCGGGACTTGAGCCGCATATGTTCTTACAAAACCGTCTTCTGGTCAACAAGGCAGCGTTCCAGACACGCGGCATCTGCGGCAGTTCCTTAAATCGTCAGGCGACGTACGACCACAGAAACAACGCGCTGTTGGTGATGCAGCGGTCGCTTCTTGATGTGTGCATCGCGAGCCTTCGCGAGTCGATGGAGCCGTACCGCGCGTTGATGGCAGAGTACGCCGGACCTGCGGTGCAGGAGGTGTTCGGTGTTCCGGACGTCGAGTTTGTAAACAAGAAAGCGGTGCCGACCGCCAAGGGAAGGACCGCAGGATATATCAGCGAGCTGCAGGGCCGCATTGTCGGACTTGTCACGCAATACATCAAGCCGGAGGAGAGAACGTTTACGATCATCGCCTACCCGGTTCCCGCCATCGGCGAGCGCTTTGAGGAGGTGTTCCGCGAGACGATCGCCTGCAACACGCTCTCGAACGCGCGCTACAAGGAGATTCAGCAGAAGCTGATCGACGTCCTGGACCGCGGCGCTTATGTGACCGTGACAGGCCGCGGCAAAAACGAGACGAAGATGAAGGTGATGCTCCACACACTCACCGACCCCGCGAAGCAGACCAACTTCGAAAACTGCGGTGCGGACGTCAACATCCCCGTAGGAGAGGTGTTCACGTCGCCGGTTCTGACGGGCACGGAGGGAACGCTCCACGTGACGAACGTGTGCATCGACGGCATCTCCTACAAGAACCTTCGCATCACGTTCGAAAACGGAATGATCCGCACGTATTCGTGCGAGAATTTTAAGACGGAAGCGGAAAATAAAACCTTCCTCGACGAGACGATCCTGATGCACCACGAGACGCTGCCGATCGGTGAGTTCGCCATCGGAACGAACACGACGGCGTACGCGATGGGTATCCGCTGCGACGTGCAGGAGAAGCTGCCGATTCTGATCGCGGAGAAGACGGGCCCTCATTTTGCGGTTGGCGACACGTGCTACAGCCACTCGGAGGACCACGCGTTGTACAATCCGGACGGCAAGGAGATCATCGCGCGCGAGAACGAGGTGTCGGCGCTTCGCACGACCGACCCGTCGAAGGCGTACATGAACTGCCACACGGACATCACGATCCCGTACGACGAGCTCGGTGCGATCAAGGTTCACGACGAAAAGGGCAAGGTGATCGGCACGATCATCGAGAACGGACGCTTCGTTGTTCCGGGAACCGAGGAGCTGAACAAGCCGCTCGAGGAGCTTGAAAAAACTGCGAAATAATCGATATTGAAACGAGAAAAAGCGCCGGATACAGGCGCATGGGAGGATAACATGGCTAAGGTTGGTATTGTAATGGGTAGCGATTCGGATCTGCCGATCATGGAGAAAGCGGCGGCAATCCTTGAAAAATTCGGCATCGAGTACGAGATGACCATCATCTCCGCACACCGCATGCCCGACGTCTTCTTCGATTACGCGAACACCGCGGCAGAGAAGGGCTTCGAGGTGATCATTGCGGGTGCCGGCGGTGCGGCGCATCTGCCGGGCATGTGCGCGGCGATCTTCCCGCTTCCGGTCATCGGTGTGCCGATCCACACGAAGGCTTTGGGCGGCGTTGATTCTTTGTACTCCATCGTACAGATGCCCTCGGGCATTCCGGTGGCGACCGTGGCGATCGACGGCGGTGCAAATGCGGGCATTCTCGCTGCAAAGATCATCGCGACGCACGACAAGGCGCTTCTTGAGAAGATCATCGCCTACAAGGCGGAGCTCAAGGACGGCGTGATGGCCAAAAAGGAGCGTTTGGAAAGCGTAGGTTATAAGAACTACGCCCAGAATAAGTAACGCTTATTGTTTCGATGAAAAAGAAACAGCGAAAAATGAACCTGCCGTGGGTGCAGGATTGCATTTTTTGTGATACAATGAGGCTGACCGGTGCGGTTCGGGGAGTCCGACCGCAAAGCAGATGAGACAATAAAGGAGAACAGCAGTATGGATTATAAGAATGCCGGAGTTGATATCGAGGCAGGATACCGTGCCGTAGAGCTGATGAAGAAGCACGTCAAGGAGACGATGCGTCCGGAAGTGCTCGGCGGACTCGGCGGATTCTCGGGAGCATTTTCCCTCGACCGCTTTATGACGATGAAGCACCCGACGCTGGTTTCGGGAACGGACGGCGTAGGTACCAAATTAAAGATCGCATTTCTCATGGATAAGCATGATACGATCGGCATCGACTGCGTGGCCATGTGCGTAAACGACATCGCATGCGCGGGCGGCGAGCCGCTGTTCTTCCTTGACTATGTTGCATGCGGCAAGAACTATCCGGAGAAGATCGCGACGATCGTGAAGGGTGTTGCGGACGGCTGCAAGCAGGCCGGCTGCGCATTGATCGGCGGCGAGACGGCGGAGATGCCTGGCTTCTATCCGGTGGATGAGTACGATCTTGCGGGATTTGCCGTAGGTATCGTGGACAGCGCCGAGATCGTGGACGGCAGCAAGGTTGCGGCGGGCGACGTCGTGATCGGTATCGCGTCCTCGGGTATCCACAGCAACGGTTACTCGCTGGTTCGCAAGGTGTTCGACATGCGTGAGGCAACGCTGGCGCGCTTCAACGATTCTCTCGGATGCACGCTCGGCGAGGCGCTCTTAACGCCCACGAAGATTTATGTGAAGGCCCTCAAGGCCATCAAGGACGGCGGCGTTACGGTGAAGGCGTGCAGCCACATCACCGGCGGCGGTTTCTACGAGAACATTCCGCGTATGCTTCCCGAGGGCAAGCATGCCGTAATCCGCAAGGCAAGCTACGAGGTTCCGGCAATCTTCGACCTGTTGGCGAAGACCGGCAACATCGAAGAGAAGATGATGTACAATACCTACAACATGGGAATCGGCATGATGCTCGCGGTTGCGCCCGACAAGGCGGACGAGACGCTTCGCCTGCTTGCGGCAGCCGGTGAGACAGCCTACGTTGTCGGTGAGATCACGGACGGCGAGAAGGGAATCACCATTCTTTGATTCATCACGCCCGGACGCCGGCGTTTGTCAGCGTTCGGGCGTTTGTTGTTTTTTTTCGCAGATGAAATCATATCCCATGGGAGGTACTTATGAGAGCAGTGATCATGGTGTCCGGCGGCGGCACCAATCTGCAGGCGATTCTGGACGCGGTTAAGGACGGCAGGATTACGAACACGGAAATCTGCGGCGTCATCTCGAACCGCCCGGACGCGTATGCCCTGGAGCGCGCAAAGAAGGCGGGAATTCCCGCTGTCTGCGTCTCGAGAAAGGCATTCGAAACAAGAGCGGAGTTTGAGACGGCGCTTCTTTCGGCGGTTGACAGCGTAAAGCCCGACCTTGTTGTATTGGCGGGTTTTCTTGTCATCATCCCCGCGGCGATGATCCGCAAATACGAGCGCCGTATCATCAACATTCACCCTTCGCTGATTCCGTCCTTCTGCGGTGACGGTTTCTATGGGTTGAAGGTGCATGAGCATGTGCTCGCGCGCGGCGTGAAAGTGACCGGCGCGACGGTCCACTATGTGGACGAGGGGACCGACACGGGTCCGATCCTGATGCAGAAGGCGGTGGCGGTGGAGCCCGGCGACACACCCGAGGTTTTGCAGCGTCGCGTGATGGAGCAGGCGGAGTGGATCATCCTTCCGCAGGTGATCGACGCGATCGCAAATGACCGCATCCGCAAGGATGAAAACGGCAATTGGTTCGTGACGGCGTAGGGCCGCACGACTTATGAGCGGGTGAATTTGGCGAAGAGCCCGCAGACAAATACACATTCGGAGGAGTTTCATTCATGAAGATTCTTGTTATCGGCGGCGGCGGAAGAGAGCATGCGATCGTAACGGCCATCGCAAAGAGCAAAAAAGCGACGGAGATCTACTGCGCACCCGGCAATGCTGGAATCGCAGAGCTTGCGACGTGCGTTCCGATCGGCGTGATGGAGTTTGACAAGCTCGTTTCGTTCGCAGCGGAAAATGCTATTGACCTCACCGTGGTCGGTCCCGACGATCCGCTCGTGGGCGGCGTTGTGGATGCGTTCGAGGCGGCCGGACTTCGCGTCTTCGGACCGAGAAAGAACGCGGCGATCCTTGAAGGAAGCAAGGCATTTTCCAAGGAGCTGATGAAGAAATACGGCATTCCGACGGCGGGGTACGAGACGTTCTCCGACGCGGAGGAGGCTTCGAAGTATATCGTGGAGCAGGGCAAGTATCCGGTCGTTTTGAAGGCGGACGGACTGGCGCTCGGAAAGGGCGTTTTGATCTGCAACAACGAGGCGGAGGCGCTTGCGGGCGTCAAAGAGATCATGCTTGACAAGCACTTCGGAACGGCAGGTGACAAGATGGTTGTCGAGGAGTTCATGACCGGCCGTGAGGTGTCGGCACTGTGCTTCTGCGACGGCAAGAACGTTCGCCCGATGACGAGCGCGCAGGACCACAAGCGCGCGGGCGACGGCGACACGGGCCTCAACACGGGCGGTATGGGAACATTTTCCCCGAGTCCTTTTTACACCGACGAGGTACACGAGTTTTGCGTGAAGAATATTTACGAGCCGACGATGGCGGCGATGGCGGCGGAGGGACGTCCTTTCACGGGCGTGATGTTCGTCGGCCTGATGCTGACGCCCGAAGGCCCGAAGGTGTTGGAGTACAACGCGCGCTTCGGCGATCCCGAGACGCAGGTTGTTCTTCCCCGCATGGAAAATGATATTGTCGAAGTATTTGAGGCATGCATCGACGGTCGCCTCGACGAGGTGGAGCTCAAGTTTGCGGACAACGCGGCGGTCTGCGTCGTTTTGGCGTCGGACGGCTATCCGCAGCACTATGAGAAGGGCTTCCCGATTTTCGGCCTTGATGCGTTCAAGGGCAAGACCGACAAGTTCGTATTCCACGCAGGCACAAAGTTCGGCCCTGCGGGAGAGGTGCTCACCAACGGCGGCCGCGTGCTCGGCGTGACGGCGCTCGGTTCCGACTTAAAGCAGGCGCGTGCGAACGCGTATGCCGCGACGGAGGAGATCTCCTTCGCAAACAAGTACATGCGCCACGACATCGGCAAGGCGATTGACGAGGCGTAACGGGGGATCCGAGGTGAGCTTTATGAAGAAGATGATCGCCGTATGTGCGATTTTGGCGCTTGCCGCACTGACATGCGCAGGCTGCGGTGAGAAGACCGCGAAAAATGATACCGAAGAGGCAGCAACGATGACACCTACTCAGGCAGAACAGAATCAGCAGATTTTGGAGCCTTCGGCAACGCCGGCTCCGACGGAAACACCGACCGCGGCGCCGACCGCGACGCCTTCGGTCACGGAGGACGGCATGGCACTCTTGTGCCCGTCCGACATTTTGAAAAAGCGCGAGGGCGCGAAGTATGCGAAGTTTGAGCACGGGACGTACTACTCCGAATACTGCGGAAGAGAGCGCGGCTACACAGTGCTTCTGCCGGTTGATTATACGCCGGAGAAGAAGTATCCGGTCGTATATCTTCTGCACGGAATCTTCGGCGACGAGAATTCGTTTGCCGGGAATGCGACGCTGCCGGTATTGATCGGAAACATGATTGCGGACGGTTTGTGCGAGGAGTTTATCCTCGTGTGTCCGGCGATGTTTGCGGCGTCGGATGACACGGCGCAGCAACCCGGATTTACCGCGGAACAGATGATTCCGTACGACCGTTTTGCGCACGATCTGACGAAGTGCCTGATGCCGTACATCGAGAAGACGTACTCGGTCATCGAAGGGCGCGAGGGAGCGAATATCGCAGGATTTTCCATGGGCGGACGTGAGACTTTGTACACGATCATCACGTATCCCGAGACGTTTAAGTATGCGTGTGCGATTGCTCCGGCACCGGGACTGGTGCCCGGCAAGGACCGCTTTATGACGCATGAGGGCTCGTACGCGGAGGATGAGATCCGGTTCGCCGAGGGGAAGACGATCCCGGAGAAGATCATCATCTGCTGCGGAACGAAGGACAGCGTAGTCGGCAAATTCCCGCTGTCCTACCATGAACTGTTCACCAAGAACGGAATCGCGCACATCTGGTACGAGGTTCCGAACGCCGATCACGACGATAAGGCACAGTACTCGGGGTTGTACAATTACCTTCCGTTCATCGGCAGATAAGTTGTATCGCAGACACACAGTGTCTTCACGATAAATCAATAACCACACAAGGAGGTATGGAGTTATGGGAAGTTGTAAAAAGTATGTAGCGGAATTCATCGGAACCATGGTTCTGGTTGTTCTGGGCTGCGGCACGGCGATGACGGTCGGTTGCAGTGCGGCTCTCGGCGGCGGTTATGTTCTGACGGCATTTGCCTTCGGTCTTGTCATCGTTGCCATGGCGTACAGCATCGGCAACATTTCCGGTTGCCACATCAATCCCGCGGTTTCGATGGCGTTCTGGATCAACGGCGAGCTGGACACGAAGGATCTGCTCGGGTATTTCTGCTCGCAGGTTCTCGGTGCTTTGGCGGGAGCCGGATTCCTGAAGGGTGTATTTGCGCTTGCGGACATCACGGACAAGACGGGCGGAATCGGCTCCAACGGTCTCGGCGGTGTGAACGGAAGCATCTTGGCAGGTCTGATCGTTGAGTGCTTCTTAACGTTTGTCTTCGTTATGGCAATCCTCGGCGTGACCTCCAAGAAGGCGAACCACGGCCATGTGGCAGGTCTTGTCATCGGCCTTACGCTTGTATTGGTTCACATTCTGGGAATCGGTCTGACCGGCACGTCGGTCAACCCTGCGAGAAGCCTTGGTCCCGCTATTGTGGCAGCGATCGCCGGCAACACGGATCCGATCAAGGATGTCTGGGTATTCATCGTAGGACCGCTTGCGGGCTCTGTTCTGGCAGCGCTTGTATACGGTTTCCTTGAGAAGAAGGACGAGGAGAAGTAAGTTTCGCTCTTTGATTGGCAAAAACGCTTGAAATCCCCGGCGCCGGCGGGTGTCGTGCGCCGGGGGTGTTTTGTATGGGGGGAATTTCCATGACTTGGGTTATCATTGCGCAGGCGGTGCTCTGGGTATGGTTCATCGGCTGCATCACGACTTACCGTTTCGGTAAGATTCTTTTGGTGGAGGGCATGGGCGTCCGGAGTGCCGAATGCGTCATGCTGGTCTTGTATGCGCTCGGTCTGGGTGCATTTCACGCGTACTATCCGGTCGGACGGTGGGTCCTTCTGGCGATCCTTCTTCTTTGGGGCGCTGTCCAGTTTCGCTGCCATTGGTACTATACCATCTTCGGCGCAAGCGAGCGGAAGCTGCAGGGTTACAACGACTGCTTCCGGGGGACTCTGCGCTTGTTTCCGATGAGCGAAACACGCCTGGTGCCGGATTTATATCACATCATTTTGCATCTGTTGATTTTGGTCAACATCATCGCAACACTGATTCCGGTTAAGTAAATTGTATCGTGGGGGAATACAGATGAAAACGAAAAATACAGTGATCAGTCTGCTGCTGGTCGTAATTTTGATACTTCCGCTTGCGGCCTGCGGGCGAAAGTCATCTTCGAAAGATAAGGCACCGACCGCGTCGCCGACACCGCTGACGTTGGACTTGGAGCCGAGGATAACGCATGTTCCGATCACGCCGATGCCCGGCTTTAGCGCACCCGATCCGGGCTGTGAGATTGCGTTTCCGACGGAGGAGCGGTACCACTATGACATGGACCTGACACTCGATTCGGTGCATCGCACCGTGAGCGGACATGTCGTGCTTGACTTTTTTAACGACTCGGAGGATGCGTGGGACAAACTGTGCCTTCGGGACTATTCCAGCCAGTTTAAAGATGCGGCGACAGCAGGGTACAGTGTCTTTCGCTTTACGACAAACGGGGCGCTCACGGAGATTACCGGTGTCACGGACGGAAGGGACAACACAGCGCTCACCATCACGCGGGATGAGGATGTGTCGGTCGTCTGGGTGCCGCTTGCGAAACCGTTGGCGCCCGGGGAGAACATGCGGCTTACGTATGACTTTACGGCGACGATTCCTACGGTTAAGGACCGTTACGGAGCTCAGACGGGCATCTTCAACGTCACGAACTTTTATCCGATTCTTGCGGAGTATGCGGACGGGGAGTGGTCGCGGTACCCGTATTTTCAGACGGGAGAGTGTTTTTACTCCGAAATCGCGGACTACCACGTGAAATTGACGGTTCCGTCGAAGTACACCGTGGTTTCGACCGGCACCGAGACAGAGAAAAAAACGGCCGGCGACACGACCGTCTATACGCTCGATGCACCGTGCGTGCGCGATTTTGTATTTTGCGCCGGGGACACCTTCGGACTTGCCACGAAGGAGGTCGAGGGCGTGCGTGTGAACGTTTTTTACAACAAACTGTTGCACACAGAGGCGCAGACGGAGAACGCGTGCGAAAAGTGTTTTGAGGCCGCGGAGGAGTCGTTTGCGGCGTTCGGAGAGGCGTTTGGCAGATACCCGTACGAGGAGCTTGACATCGTGCTCGCCGAGATTGAGGCCGGCGGCATGGAGTATCCGAACCTCGTGATCATCACGGACTGGATGTTTTTTACGGAAAATCCGGATGAACTGCAGTTTTACTCGTACGAGGCTCAGATCATCATCGCCCACGAGATCGGGCATCAATGGTTCATGGGTATCGTAGGCAGCAATTCCGGCGAGGAGCCGTGGCTGGACGAATCGTTCGCCTCGTACACGGAGAGCGTGTACAACGCGTATCGGGTGAAAATGGACCATACACCGTATTACATGTCACTCACCCCCCATGAGCTGACGCCGGGGAACGATTTTCCGCTAAACCGCGGCTATTTCGATTTCGGAAACGATGAGACGTATGTTCACGCGATCTACAGCCTCGGAGCGGAGGTCTTAAACGAGCTGGAAGACATCCTCGGGGAAGAGAATTTTCATGCCGTCATCCGCGAGTATGTGCGGAGAAACGCGTTCAAAAACGCAGAGACAGCGGACTTTTTTGAGGTGCTTTTCTCGTGTTGCGGAACGGAAAATGCGGAAATCAACGAGCTTTTGGAGCTTGCGTTCGATCTGCCGTGACGAAGAGCGCGGAAAACGTGATTTTTGATCAAAAAAACGGAAAATACAGCGAATCATCGCTTGCAATTCTACAGCAGTCGTATTAAAATGTATCTAATAGGTATTTTGATCGCAAAACTGCTGAGGTGAAGATGAAGCATGCGGCACGAATCGCGATTGTATCGGTAGTTGTGCTGGTACTCACACAGTTGGCAGGGTTCTTCGGAACGCTGCCTTCTTTGCATGCGTCCGCGGCTTCCTACAAGATCTCGGGAACGATCACGGCGAACGAATTAAACCTCCGCAAAGGCCCCGGAACGAGCTATGCGAAGATCGCGACCCTCAAGAAGGGCCACGCCGTGACGGTCATCGGCAGAGACAAATCCTCGGACGGCAAGATCTGGTATCAGGTGGAGACCACGGTGTCCGGCAAGAAGGTCACCGGTTATGTGTGGGCCGACTACGTTAAGACCGCGTCCACGGTTCCGACCGCGACGCCTTCCCCGAAGCCCACGTCAACGCCGAAGCCGACTGCGACTCCGAAGCCCACGGCATCGCCGACACCGACGCCGGATGCATCGCTTGCGGGCCGCAAGGCGACCGTTTCGGTGGGACGCCTCAATGTGCGTTCGGGTCCGTCCACGTCCTACTCGGTTCTCGGAATGATCTACCGCGGCAACGCGCTTACGGTGCTCTCGGAGAGCCGCGACGCAAAGGGGCAGAAGTGGTACCGCGCGACGGTGACGCTCGGCGGCAAATCGAAGGAAGGCTATGTGTTCGGCGATTACGTCACGGTGGCGACCGCGACGCCTACACCGAAGCCTACGAACACTCCGACTCCTACGAACACGCCGATACCGACACCTACGAATACTCCGACGCCGACACCGACAAACACGCCGACGCCGACACCTACCAATACACCGACACCGACGACGGCTCCGACGGCAACGCCGACGCCTACCTCGGCACCGACTCCTACGCCGACGAAGGCAGCGACTCCGACCGGAACACCAATCCGCGAGACGAGCGGCGTTGTGGCGGCAACGGTTCTTAACATGCGCGTTGGCCCGGGCACGGAGTACCCGAAGACGGTACAATTGCAAAATGCACAGAAACTGACGATCCACTCCTTCGCCTACGAGGCGGACGGAGATATCTGGTACGAGGTGACCGCGAAGATCGGCGACGTCTCGTACCGCGGGTACGTGCTTTCCGACTATGTGAAGACGGACGCAGAGTATCCGATCACGGAATCCAACAACAGCGGCGCAGTGCGCTACATCGAGACGGCGGCGTCCGCAGGGGATGCCGGCGTGAGCGCAACGTTTGCGCACACATACGAATACACCGGACATCTGACCGGTGACAAGGTGAATCTGAGAAAGGGCGCGGGGACGACCTACGACTCCATCGCGAAGCTTCCGAAGGGACAGAAAGTGCTGATCGCAGGCCAGGCCACGGTCGGCGATGTGGTGTGGTATCACATCGCGGCTTCGGTGGACGGCAAAGTGTACGAGGGCTTCATGTCCGGAACTTACATCTGCGCGGATATCGCAGGCTCGGGCATCTGGGCGACCGCAAATGCGGACGGCGTCGTGCTTCGCAAGGAGGCGAACGCTTCGGCTGCGGCGGTGAGCGGACCGGGTGGCGCGAAGAAGCTTGAGAAGGGTGAATTTGCCTATATCGTGAGCGAGTCGCAGAGCGGCGACACCAAGTGGATGTGCGTTCGCGTGGCGGACGGCGACACGATCCTCACGGGCTACGTGCAGTCGCAGTACCTTGCCTGGGCGGACGCCGGCGTGAAGGGTGCGTTCTCGCCGAACGCGGATGCGGATGCATTTGCCGAAGAATGCCGCAAGGCGGGCTTCCCCGAGAGCTACATTCCGTACTTAACGACGCTGCACGCGCAGCACCCGCAGTGGAAGTTTACGCCGTACAAGACCGGCATCACCTGGTCGGCGGCGATCGCGGGAGAGAACACAATCGGAAACAACTTAATCGAGACGAGCGCCGGCCGCGACTGGCTCTCGTATGCGGAGGGCGCGTATGACTACGGCGCCGACAAATTCAAAGCGTTCGACGGCAGCAGCTGGGTGATGATCTCGGCTGCCGGACTGCAATATTACATGGATCCCCGCAACTGGCTGACCGAGTCGGGTATCTTCATGTTCGAGGACCTTCGGTACGACCCGAAGACGCAGACGCAGGAGGGTGTCGAGAACATCTTAAAGGGCACCGCGATGTATCAGACGACATTTTCCTACACCGACGCAAGCGGTGCGAAGCAGACGATTCTGTACTCGCAGGCGTTCATGGATGCGGCGGCCTACTCGGGCGTCAATCCGTACCACCTCGCCTCCCGCGTGAAGCAGGAGGTCGTGACGGGCTCGGGCTTCTCGAAGAGCGCGACCGGCAATGTCGAGGGCTTTGAGGGCTACTACAACTTCTACAACATCGGCGCGTACAACTCGACCGCTTCCATGGGCGCCATCAAAAACGGCCTCAAGTTCGCCAAATACGGCGGCACGAGCGCGAGCCTCAACAAGTCGTGCAAGATCCCGTGGAACAACCGCTACGACGCGATTGTCGGCGGCGCATACTATATCGGCAGCACGTACATCAACCGCGGCCAGAACACGATCTATCTGCAGAAATACAACGTGACTTCGACGTCGCGCTTTAGCCACCAGTACATGTCCAACGCCCGCGCACCGCGCTCGGAGGCGCTCAAAGTCTACCAGGCGTACAAGAACATGTCGGGCTACGAGAGCATGGCACTGACCTTCAGTATTCCGGTCTACGAGGAAATGCCCGCAGCGCCTGCGGCGGAGCCGAAAAATGTAGGCACGCCGAACGCATACCTCTCCAAGCTTAGTGTCACGACCGATGCCGGCAAGAGCGTCTCGCTTTCACCGTCGCTTGCAATTGGCACGTACGCGTACACCGTGAAGGTTCCGGCGGGAACGAAGTCGGTGACCGTCGCCGCCACAGCGGTCCGGTCGGCCGCAAAGATTGCGGGCACCGGAAAGATCACGCTGTCCGGCAAGGAGACGAAGATCGTTGTGACCGTGACCGCCGAGAACGGCTGCACCGCGAACTACGTGATCACGGTGAAGGCGGAGTAGCCGAGGGAGAATAACAATCATAAAAGTCAGGCAGAGGGAACCTTCTGCTTGACTTTTTTGCATTTTGCGAAAAAATGAATCTGAATCATCCCTGCAGCATTCGAAAATAGATTTCGAATAATACAAAGAAGCCGTTCTTGCGAACGGCTTCTTTGCGATATTTAGAGAAGAGAGAAAATCGGGGAACGCGCAATGCGCATTACCCGGGAAGTCATCTATTGTTGAGAGAGGGCACGCCCTCGCGAGGCAGGTGACCCCGCAACCCGAGGACGTGCTCGGAGAATTTCATTTTCTTGCCTATACTACATCGATGCGGCTTCCTATGTCAACGAAAGAAAATTTTGCTTTTTTTGAGGAAATCAAAAAGTGTAATATTTTACGTCGGAATATTGTAAAAAATTGATGCGCCTTAACAAAATATTAGCTGTTAGTTGATTGAAAATGATACGATGGTTATATATATTGAACGAACGTTGTACGGAAAATGAGCCCTCAAGGGACTTTTTCCTTGATTTCGATCTTTGTACGAAGTACAATTATTACGGTGTTGTACAAATCGAACGGCCGTCCGCGCGTGTGTGCGGGACCGTTACATGAAATCAAAGGAGAATTCCATGAAGATTATTGTATGTAAGGATTACGCTGAGGTATCCGCGAAGTCTGCTGAGGTTGTTGCCGACGTTATGAAGAAGAAGCCCAATGCGGTGCTCGGTCTTGCGACCGGTTCCACGCCGGAGGGTATGTACGCGAAGCTCGCGGAGATGAACAAGGCGGGAGAGATTGATTTCTCGCAGGTTACGACCGTCAATCTGGATGAGTATTTTCCGATCAGCCCTGAGAACGATCAGAGCTATCGTTACTTCATGAACAAGAATCTGTTCGACAAGGTAAATATCGACAAGACGCACACGCATGTTCCGCAGGGCAGTGCCGCGGACGGCGAGGCTGAGGCGAAGAGATACGAGAAGTTCGTTCGCTCCCTGGGCGGCGCTGACATTCAGGTTCTCGGTATCGGCCGTAACGGTCATATCGCATTTAACGAGCCCGATGCGGAGCTGGTTCCCGAGACGCACGTGACGAGCCTCACCGAGGATACGATCGATGCGAACGCCCGCTTCTTCGCAAGCGCTGCCGACGTTCCGACGCACGCGCTCACGATGGGCATGGGCACGATCCTTTCCGCAAAGAAGATCATCATTCTTGCGACCGGCAAGAACAAGCATGACGCTGTGATGCAGATGCTCAAGGGCACGGTTACCACGAGCTGCCCGGCTTCCTTCCTCAACCTGCATGACGACGTTATCCTGGTATGCGATGAGGCATGCTACAACGGCTAATCTGTAACGAATCGGATACGGCGGACCGGCATTCGGTGCGCCGAAATCCGCAACAGGAGGATAAATTTCATGGGCAAATATTTCGGTACCGACGGTTTCCGCGGACAGTCCGGTGTGGATCTCACCGCACAGCATGCATTTGCAATCGGACGTTTCCTCGGATGGTATTACGGTAAAAAGGGACAGGCGAAGATCGTCATCGGCAAGGATACGCGCCGCTCGTCCTACATGTATGAAAATGCTCTGGCTGCCGGCATCACGGCTTCCGGCGCCAACGCATACCTTCTTCACGTGACGACGACGCCCTGTGTGTCGTACATCACCAGAACCGACGGCTTTGACTGCGGTATCATGATCAGCGCGAGCCACAACCCCTACACCGACAACGGCATCAAGCTGATGAACGGCGACGGTGAGAAGATGGACGACGAGCTGCAGGATCAGATCGAGAAGTACATCGACGGCGAGTTCGAGGAAGAGATTCCTTTCGCGACCGGCGAGAACATCGGCTGCACCGTGGACTACTACACCGGACGCAACCGTTACATCGGTTATCTTGCAAACGTTGCGACGAAGTCGTTTGAGAACCGCAAGGTTGCTCTTGACTGCGCAAACGGCAGCTCTTGGATGATCGGACGCGCTGTATTTGACGCGCTCGGTGCCAAGACGTTCGTCATCAACAACGAGCCGAACGGCACGAACATCAACCGCGGATGCGGCTCCACACACATCGAGGGTCTGCAGGAGTTCGTGAAGGAGAAGAAGGTTGATGTCGGATTTGCATTCGACGGCGACGCTGACCGCTGCCTTGCCGTGGATGAGAACGGCAACGTTGTAAACGGCGACCAGATCATGTACATCTGCGCCAAGTACCTCAAGAAGATCGGCCAGCTTCCGAGCAACACGGTTGTCACGACGATCATGTCGAACTTCGGCCTTTACAAGGCGCTCGACCGCATCGGCATCAGCTATGAGAAGACCGCGGTCGGCGACCGTTTCGTATACGAGAACATGAAGGAAAATGATCACCTGATCGGCGGCGAGAACTCCGGCCATGTCATTTTCCGCAAGTATGCGCGTACCGGTGACGGTATCCTCACGGCAATCATGGTGATGATGGTTATGATCGAGACGCAGCTTCCGCTTTCGGTTCTTGCATCCGAGGTGGAGATGTATCCGCAGGTTCTTAAGAACGTTGTTGTCGACGACAAGAAGGCAACGCTTGACGATCCTGCTGTGAAGCTTCAGGTTGATGCCTGCATGGCGGAGCTCGGTGACCAGGGCCGCGTTCTGCTTCGCGCGAGCGGCACGGAGCCGGTTCTCCGCGTGATGAGCGAGGCTACGACCTATGAAATCTGTGAGAAGCATGTTGACGCCATCATCGAATCGATGAAGAAGAACGGACATCTGATCAAGATCAAATAAAACTATGAACGGCAGAATTGAAACCATTCTGCGAAGATACGGAATAGCGGGAAGCGTCGTCTCGAAAGAAGAATTGTACGGTGGGAACGTGAATCTCACGTACAAGGTGACTGTGCGGGACGGCGCTTCTTTCCAAACGTATCTTGTGCAGAGAATCAATCCGAATGCGCTTCCGAGGCCTGTCAGCATGGTCCGGAACATGGCTTTGGTGTCGGACCATCTGCAGCGCAAGGGAATCCGGACGCCGCGGCTGTACGCCGTGGCCAGAACCGGAGAGCGTTTCCTTGCGCTCCGGCATGAGGGGGCGGAGGAATACTGGCGCGTCGAGGAGTATCTGGAGGCGGTGACGCTGTCTTCGGAGGATTCCGAGGTGCTTTGTGCGATGGCGCGTGCATTCGGCGAATGCAACGCCGCGCTTGCGGACTTAAATCCGGCGCTCTTGCACGAGACGGTGCGGGGCTTTCACGATACGTTCGCGCGCTTTCGGCAGCTTTGGAAGGCCGCGGAGGAGGACAGTTGCGGGCGGACCGCGGGAGTTCGAAGTGAGCTTGCGGCGTTAAAGGCGCTCGAGGAGCGCGCGTGTGAAGTGTCTCTTCGGTACGCGGCGGGAGAGTATCCGATCCGCGTGACGCACAACGACACCAAATTCAACAACGTCCTGTTCACGCAAGCGAAGCCGCCGTACGGCGCCGTCGTGATCGACTTCGACACGGTGATGCCGGGCATGGTCGCTTATGATTTCGCGGACTCGGTGCGCTCGGTTGCGAAGGTGACCGGGGGAACCGCGGAGGAGCCTGCGGCAACGCTTTCGGCGGAACGGTTCCGCGCGGTCGCGAGAGGGTATCTGCAGTCGATGGCCGGGATGCTGACCGGGGCGGAGCGTGAGGCTATGGTGCCCTGCGTTTTAGCGGTGACGGCGGAGCTTGCGGCGCGGTATCTGACCGACTACATCATGGGGGATACCTACTTTAAGGTCTCGTACCCGGAGCAGAACCGGGACAAGGCGCGGCTTAATCTTGCATTTGCCGAGGATGTCGCGGCGAGGACGGCGGAGATGCGGACGATCCTTGCGGAGGAGTTCGACGCGGTCCGCGGAAAATAAAAACACGAAAAACATGCGGGGTCGCGGGTTTCGCGGCCCTGTTTTGAAGAAAGAAAAGGAGGGCGGCCGCTTTATGCGGCTTCGGAAAATGATGGGAACTTTTGCAACTTTGGCGGAGGCGGCGGAGTATTTTACGGGAGACCGGTTTGCGACCGAGAACGGCATGGCCGTGACGGGCATCGGCGAGGACTGGGCGAGCTGTGAGCTGACGCTTACGGACCGCCACAAAAATGCGAACGGCGGAATCATGGGCGGCGTGATGTTCACGCTTGCGGATTTTGCATTTGCCGTGTGCGTGAACCAGATCCACCGGCCGACCGTGGCGCAGCAGGTGAGCATCAACTACTTGAATGCGCCGAAGGGCACGAAACTGATCGCGACGGCGCGCTGCAAAAAGAACGGCCGCAGCTCGTCGGTCGTCAATGTGGACGTGACCGACGATACCGGACGCGACATCGCGCAGTTCGTGGGAACCGGTTTCAAATTGTAGTTGTAAGTGACGGCACGATATGCTATACTTACACCGACTATGCGGTTCGGGCAATCCGGACCCGGTTCGGAGGCGCTCAATATGGACATGATCTACAGAAGTACGCGCGGGGGCGCGAAGGAAGTGACCGCTTCGCAGGCGATTTTGCAGGGGCTTGCGCCCGACGGGGGACTCTATGTTCCGACGTCGATGCCGAAGCTTACGAAGACGATGAGCGAATTATCGCAGATGACATATCGGGAGACGGCATTTGAGGTGCTTTCTCTCTTTCTTACGGACTATACGGCGGAGGAGCTTAAGGCCTGCATCGATGCTGCTTACGACAGCAAATTCGACACCGAGGAGATCGCTCCTTTGGTTCAGGCCGACGGCGCTTACTACCTCGAGCTGTTCCACGGCGCGACGATCGCCTTCAAGGACATGGCTTTGAGCATTTTGCCTCACCTGATGACGACGGCGGCACGCAAGAACGGGATCAAGGATGAGATCGTGATCCTGACGGCAACTTCGGGCGATACCGGTAAGGCGGCTTTGGCGGGATTTGCCGATGTGCCGGGCACGAAGATCATCGTGTTCTATCCCAAGCACGGCGTGAGCGCGGTGCAGGAGAGACAGATGGTGACGCAGAAGGGTGACAACACCTGCGTCATCGGCATCACCGGAAACTTTGACGATGCGCAGACCGGCGTGAAGAAGATGTTCGGTGACGCCGAGCTGGCTGCGGAGCTTGCAGGCAAGGGATACCGTTTTTCGTCCGCGAACTCGATCAACATCGGCCGTCTGGTTCCGCAGATCGTGTATTACACCTACGCTTATGCGAAGCTTCTTGCCGAGGGGCACATCGCGGACGGAGAGAAGATCAACGTCACGGTGCCGACCGGCAATTTCGGAAATATTCTGGCAGCGTACTACGCTAAGAAGATCGGCGTGCCGATCGACAAGCTGATCTGCGCCTCGAACACGAACAAGGTTTTGTTCGACTTCTTCGAGACCGGAACGTATGACCGCAACCGTGAGTTCGTTCTGACGAGCTCGCCCTCGATGGACATTCTGATCTCCTCGAACCTCGAGCGTCTGATCTACCACATCGCGGGTGATGACAGCGCGGTGACCGCAGCCCTGATGAAGAATCTGACGGAGGGCGGCCGCTACGACATCACGGGCGAGATGCGCGCACGCCTCTCGGATTTCTGCTCCGGCTACGCAACCGAGGAGGATACGGCCGAGGCGATCCGCACGCTGTACGATCGCACCGGTTACGTGATCGATCCGCACACGGCGGTTGCGAGCTTTGTGTACCGCAAGTATGCGGCTTCCTCGCACGACGCTGCGAGAACCGTCATCGCTTCGACGGCCAGCCCGTTCAAGTTCGCGAGAAGCGTGATGGCCGCAATCGACGGCAAGGCGAGCGACGAGGACGATTTTGCGCTGATCGATCGCCTTTCGGCGACGGCAAATGTGGCTCTGCCCGCGGCGATCGTGGAGCTTAAGACCGCTCCGGTTCGCCATGACATCGTCTGCGAGACGGCGGATATGAAGCAGGAGGTGCGCCGGTTCCTTGACCGGTAGAGTGACAGATGCAAAGCTTAGTTGACTGGTATAATCAAAGTCTCGGAAGCTGGCTCCCGAAGGAAGTGTTTGTCTTCTTTGTTTCGATGCTTCCCTTCATCGAGCTCCGCGGCGGTCTGGTGGTTGCCTCGCTTTTGAAGATTCCGCTTCTTCGGGCGAACATCATCTGCATCGTCGGAAACCTTCTTCCGATTCCGTTCATTTTGCTCTTCATCCGCGCGATCTTCGCGTTCATGAAGAAGCACAACATCTTAAAGAAGCTGGTCCTGAAGCTGGAGGACCGCGCAAGCAAAAAGTCCGAGGGTGCGGAGAAGGGTGAGTTCATTTTCCTTTTGTTGTTCGTCGGAATTCCGATCCCCGGAACGGGCGCCTGGATGGGCTCACTGATCGCTTCGCTTCTGGAGTTCGACATCAAGAAGGCGGTCATCGCGATCCTCTTGGGTATCCTGATGGCGGCGGTGATCGTGGACATCTTAAGCTACGGTCTGCTGGCGAGTGTTGTGCATTAAGAAACACAAGAATCTAACGTTTTTATAAAATTTCATCTTTTTGTTTTCTTTTCTCCGCATGTGTGTTATGATGCGAAAGGTTACGCTGTCCCGGACGGCGTGTTATGTTGAGGATATCTGATTTATTGGGGAAATGAACATGAACAATTACACATTGATTACGGACGTTACCGGCGATCTGGACGCCCGCACGTACGAGGAGCTGGGGGTCGTATGTATTCCGATGGGTTTCCTCTTCGGGGAGACCGAGTACATGCACTATCCGGACGAGCGGGAGATGACGGTGGCGGAGTTCTACGGAAAGCTTCGTGACGGCGGTATGCCGAAGACGGCGCAGATCAATCCGCTCGTGTACAAAAGCTACTTTGAAGCAGCCTTAAAGGAAGGGAAAGATGTCTTATATCTTTGCTTTTCTTCGGGCCTCAGCGGTTGCTGCCAGACGGCCAACATGGTTGCGAAGGACCTTGAGGAGGACTATCCCGGCCGCAGAGTATATGTTCTCGATACGCTCAGCGCCTCTGCCGGCGAGGGTCTTCTGGTCATCCGCGCTGCGCAGGAGTACAAAAAAGGCTTGTCGATGGATGAGCTGATCGAGTTTGTCAACGAAGATCTCAAGCATATCTGCCACTGGTTCACGGTGGAGAATCTGATGCACCTAAAGCGCGGCGGACGGCTCAGCTCGTTCGAGGCCATCGTCGGAAGTGCCCTGAAGATTCAGCCGATCCTCACGGTGGACACCGAGGGCAAGCTCACGGTAGTCTCCAAGGAGCGCGGCACGAGAAATGCTCTGCAGTACCTTTTGAAGCGGCTTCGCGAGGATGCTGCGGATCCGGCCGGTCAGACGATCGTGATCGCGCATGCGGACTGCGCCGAGAAGGCGGAAGCGCTTCGGCAAATGGTGCTTGCGGAATATCCGCGTGCGGAGATTCGTACATTTTCCATCGGTCCGATCATCGGCAGCCACGTCGGAAACGGCATGTGCGCGATGGCATTTTACGGCGCGAGAGTCGGATTTTGATTTCCGGAAATCGATAGTTCGGGCGTGAGCCCATGCTATAAAACAATCAGGAAAGGAAACCATTATGTATTCATTCGATGATGTGAAGGTTGTTGATCCCGAGCTTGCACAGAGTATTGAGCTTGAGCTCGGCCGTCAGAGAGAGAACATTGAGTTGATCGCCTCCGAGAACCTTGTGAGCAAGGCTGTTATGGCGGCGATGGGAAGTGTATTGACCAACAAGTATGCCGAGGGTTATCCCGGCAAGAGATATTACGGCGGTTGCCAGTGCGTGGATATCGCGGAAAATCTTGCGATCGAGCGCGCGAAGAAGCTGTTCGGCTGCGAGTACGTCAACGTACAGCCGCACTCCGGTGCACAGGCCAACATGGCGGTGCAGTTCGCACTCCTCAAGCCCGGCGATACCGTGATGGGTATGAACCTTGCGCACGGCGGTCACCTGACTCACGGCAGCCCGGTGAACTTCTCCGGCACGTACTTCAACATTGTTCCTTACGGCGTTAACGACGACGGTTTCATCGATTACGATGAGGTGGAGCGCATCGCGAAGGAGTGCAATCCGAAGCTGATCATTGCGGGTGCCAGCGCATACGCACGCAAGATCGATTTCAAGCGTTTCCGTGAGATCGCCGATTCGGTCGGCGCTTACCTGATGGTAGATATGGCTCACATCGCGGGTCTTGTTGCCGGCGGTTACCATGAGAGCCCGATTCCGTACGCTCATGTTGTCACCACGACGACGCACAAGACGCTCCGCGGACCGAGAGGCGGTATGATCCTTTCCTCGCAGGCATTTGCCGACGAGCACAAGTTCAACAAGGCCGTATTCCCGGGCATTCAGGGCGGTCCCCTGATGCACGTGATCGCTGCCAAGGCTGTCTGCTTCAAGGAGGCTTTGGAGCCGTCCTTCAAGGAGTACGCAGGCAACATCGTGAAGAACGCTCAGGCCCTTTGCAAGGGACTTCAGAGCCGCGGCTTCAAGATCGTTTCCGACGGTACGGACAACCATCTGATGCTTGTTGACCTCATCAACATGAACATCACCGGCAAGGATGCCGAGAAGCTCCTCGATGAGGTGCACATCACCTGCAATAAGAACACGATTCCGAACGACCCCGCTTCGCCGTTTGTCACGAGCGGTATCCGTCTCGGAACCGCAGCGGTTACGTCCCGCGGCATGAACGAGGCCGACATGGACAAGATTGCCGAGGCGATCGCCCTTGTCATCAAGAACCCCGGCGACGAGGCGAAGAAGGCTGAGGCTTACGCTATCGTCAAGGGTCTGACCGACAAGTACCCGCTGTACGAGTAATCGTTCGCGAAAATCGAAACAGTAAACAAGGCCGCTTTCCTTCGGGAGGGCGGCTTTTTGGTTGCTTTGCGGGGTGCGCTGTGGTACAATAGGGACACTCGGAGGAAGGGAAAGGACTGTTATGAAGAATCTGTATATTGCAGAAAAACCGAGCGTCGCGCAGGAGTTTGCCAAAGCGTTAAAGGAGAATTTTTCGCGCAAGGACGGCTACCTGGAGAGCGACGGAAGCGTGGTGACGTGGTGTGTGGGACACCTGATCACGATGAGCTACCCGGAAGTGTACGATCCTGCCCTCAAGCAATGGAAGGCGGAGACGCTGCCGTTCCTGCCTAAGGACTGGAAATACGAAGTCATCGGCAATGTGAAGAAACAGTTTGATATCGTAAAGGGTCTTTTAAACCGCGACGACGTCGAGCGCATTTACGTGTGCACCGACTCGGGGCGCGAGGGAGAATATATCTATCGTCTGGTCGATCAGATGGCGAAGGTGCCCGCGACCAAGGACAAGCGCCGCGTGTGGATCGATTCGCAGACCGAGGAGGAGATTCTTCGCGGCATCCGCGAGGCCAAGCCTTTGTCCGCGTACGACAACCTTTCCGACGCCGCGTATCTGCGGGCGAAGGAAGATTATCTGATGGGCATTAATTTTTCGCGTGCGCTGACGATCAACTACGGCACGCTTCTTCGGAGCCACATGCAGGTGGAGCGCCTCGGCGCGATCTCGGTCGGACGCGTGATGACGTGCGTTCTCGGCATGGTTGTGCGCCGCGAGCAGGACATCCGCAATTTCGTGAAGACACCGTTTTACCGCGTGATGGGCGCGTACACGCTCGGCGGTGAGCAGTTCCACGGCGAGTGGCGCGCGGTGAAGGGCTCCAAATACTTTGAATCCCCGTTTTTATACAAGGAAAACGGCTTCCGCAAGCGTGAGGACGCGGAGGCTTTGATCGAGATGCTCGGCGGCGTGAAGGCACCGTCGGAAGCAACCGCGGAAAATGCTCCGTCTGCTCCTGCAGAGAATGAGGGCAGCGCGGACGCTGTGACGCCCGAGACCGACAACCGCTACATCGTGGACGGCTCGGATCCCGAGTGCCTGCAGGCGACGCTTGCGAGCATCGAGAAGAAGAAAGAGAAGAAAAATCCTCCGCTTTTGTTCAACCTGGCGGAGCTTCAGAACGAGTGCTCGCGGCTGTTTAAGATAAGCCCCGACGAGACACTCAAGATCGTCCAGCTTCTTTACGAGCGAAAGCTCGTGACGTACCCGAGAACCGATGCCAGAGTGCTTTCGACGGCGGTTGCCAAGGAGATCACGAAGAATCTCGGCGGACTTGCGAAGAACAGCACGTACCTTCCGTATGTGCGGCAGGTGAAGGAGTTCGGACTTTACGAGAAGATCGCAAAGACAAAGTACGTCAACGACAAGCAGATCACGGACCACTATGCGATCATTCCGACCGGCGAGGGACTCTCGGAGCTTGCGTCGGTCAACGACCTGGCAAAGAAGGTGTACGACCGAATCGTTCGCCGGTTCCTGGCTATTTTCTACCCGCCGGCGGAGTATCAGAAGATCTCGATGGAGCTTACGCTTCGCGGCGAGCATTTCTTCAGCAGCTTCAAGGTGCTGGAGAACCCCGGGTACCTTGCGTTGTACAGCGCGGATGAGGCGAAGCGGGCCGGCGCCGACGAGGGTGCGAAGGACGCGAAGAAAGAGAAGAACAAGGACGACGACAAGGACGGCGACGGTGCTGCGGATGAGCCCGAGGAGGTGCTGGACACGGCGCTGTTTGACCGCATCAAGGCGTTGAAGGCGGGCGCGATGATCGATGTCGCGGGCTATGAGCTTCGCGAGGGCGAGACAAAGCCGCCGAAGCGCTATACGTCGGGTTCGCTGATCCTTGCGATGGAAAATGCGGGCCAGCTCATCGAGGACGAGGAGCTTCGCGCGCAGATCAAGGGCAGCGGCATCGGAACGAGTGCGACGCGCGCCGAGATCTTGAATAAGCTGATCAAGATCAATTACTTAAATCTCAATAAAAAGACGCAGGTGATCACTCCGAAGAAACTCGGAGAGCTTGTATTTTACGTCGTGTTCGTGTCCATCCGGTCGCTTCTGAATCCCGAGCTTACCGCAAGCTGGGAGAAGGGGCTTACGCAGGTGGCCGAGGGTGCGACGACGGAGAAGGAGTATCTGGAAAAGCTGGAGGCGTACGTCACCAAATGGACCGAGTACGCCAAGACCAAGAAGGACCACGATGTGCTTAGAAATCAGTTCCGCGTCGTGGATTCGTATTACCGCAAGTAAACGCGTGATCGGAAGAAGGAGAATCGATGAGTTATGTGGAATTCCGCGACGTGACGAAGGTGTATCACGTCGGCGAGGTCACCATCCCGGCGCTCTCGGGCGTCTCATTTGACATCGAAAAGGGCGAGATCTGTGTTGTGGTCGGCGCGTCGGGCGCGGGCAAGACGACGATCCTCAATATCTTAGGGGGCATGGACGCCGCAAGCGACGGTACCGTGCGCCTCGACGGCGAGGAGATCTCCGCGTACAACAAAAAGCAGCTGACGGAGTACCGCCGCGCGGACATCGGCTTTGTGTTTCAGTTTTATAACCTCGTGCAGAATCTGACCGCGCTCGAAAATGTCGAGCTCGCGTCGCAGATCTGCAGGGAGTCGCTGGGGGCGGCGGACGTTTTGAAGGCCGTGGGGCTTGAGGAGCGGATGCAGAATTTTCCGGCGCAGCTCTCGGGCGGCGAGCAGCAGCGTGTGGCGATCGCGAGAGCGCTTGCAAAGAAGCCGAAGCTCTTGCTGTGCGACGAGCCGACGGGAGCGCTCGACTATAAGACCGGCAAGGTCATTTTGTCTCTTTTGGAGGAGACTGCGCGGAAATATGATATGACGGTCGTGATCATCACGCACAATCAGGCGATTGCGAAGATGGCGGACCGCGTGATCGAGGTCGGCAGCGGCCGGATCAAGAACATGTACAAAAACGAGACCGTGACGCCGATCGAGCAGATCGAGTGGTGACGGCAGGTTCGGAAGGGTACCCATGACGAGAGGAATGAGAACAACCACATGGCGGGAGATCCGCGGAAGTTTCGGCCGCTTTCTTGCGATAGCGGCCATCATTGCGCTCGGAGTGGGATTTTTCGCGGGTCTTCGCAACACGACGACGGACATGATCGCGACGACCGACGAGTACCTTGCGGACCTTAAGATGTTCGACTACCGCTTCGTGTCGACCATCGGTTTCACGGACGCGGAACTTGCGGAGCTGCGAAAGGACGCGGGCGTGGTTGCGGCGGACGGCGAGATCCAGAAAATGGTCATCTACCGCGACAGCCTCTATGACGACGACCGCGTGATGGCAGTGCACTCGATCACGGACGGCGTGAACGAGCTTCGCCTCACGGAAGGGCGCATGCCGGAGAAGCCGAACGAGTGTGTTCTGGACGCGAGAAACTACGGGACCGACCGGTTCGGAACCGTGATCCGCGTGGCGGAGGAGTACACTTCGGAAGGACGCACGGACGCGGGTGAGAAGGACGAGCTCTCGGGGGAAATCCTGCTTTCGTACCGCGAGTATGTCGTGGTCGGACTAGCTTATTCTCCGCTTTACTTAAACTACGAGCGCGGCACGACCGAGCTTTTGGACGGCACCGTGAACGCGTATATGTACATTCCGCGCGAGGGCTTTGACTCGAACGTCTACACGTCCCTGTACGCGGTCACCAACCACGGTGAGCAGATCTACAGCGATGAGTATGCAGACATGCTTGACGGCACGAAGGATTCGATGGAAGCGCTGTGCGAGCGGCTGAGCGCGCATCGAAGAGAGCACATCTCCGATGTGATCCGCGAGCGTGTGCGCACGGAGGTCGCCGCAAAATACGCTGAGTTCGGCATGGCGGTGCCGGAGGATTTCGAGTACCCGTACGAGGAGTACGACAAGGTTGAATACCAGCAGTACTGCGTTGACCGCAACACCAACATCGGCTATGTTTGCTTTGATAACGATGCGCACATTGTCGAGGGAATCGCGACGGTGTTTCCTGCATTTTTCATCCTGGTTGCGGCGCTCGTGTGTATGACGACGATGAGCCGCATGATCGAGGAGCAGCGCACGCAGATCGGCGTGATGAAGGCGCTCGGCTACACGGCGCGCGATATCTCGATGAAGTACATCATTTACTCGGGAAGCGCTGCCGTTATCGGCGGAGTGCTCGGCTTCTTCGTCGGGTGCCGCGCGTTCCCGGCGGTCATCTGGAAGGTTTACGACATCATGTACGGGTTCACGGACGATCTCGTGTTCGTGTGGAACCCGAAGCTGTTTGCATTTTGCATGGCGGTTGCCGTGCTTTGCCCGGTGGGCGTTACGATTGTGAGCATCGCGCGCTCAATGAGGGAGGTGCCGGCGGAGCTGATCCGCCCGCGCGCGCCGAAGACCGGACGGCGGATTTTATTGGAGCGGATTCCGCTTCTTTGGAACCGGCTGTCGTTCCTTTCGAAGGTGTCGGTTCGAAACGTTGTCCGCTACCGCAGAAGGTTCTTCATGATGGTCATCGGCATTGCCGGCTGCATGGCTTTGCTGATCGCTGGACACGGCATCCGCGACTCCATCACGACAATCACGAGCGAGCAGTACGGCAAAATCGAGCGATATGATTTCACGGTACATCTCGCGGACGGAGCGCAGGAGCAGTTTGCGAAGGACACGGCCGATTGTCTTGCGAAGTCGACGCTGATGGTGAACGCAGCGATCACGGTCGTGACCGACGAGACGTCAAAGGATACGTACCTCTATGTGCCGAAGGACGAGGAGGCGTTTGCTTCGTTCGTGACCCTTACGGACACGGACGGCAATGAGATCGGGCTTCCCGCGGCGGGAGAGTGTTTTGTAAACGATAAGTTCGCCCGCCAGCTGTCTCTTAAGGCCGGCGACACGGTGACACTGCGGCGCGAGGGCAGACCCGATGCGCGCATCAAAATCGGCGAGATCTGCCTTAACTACGTCGGCAACTGCCTGTACATGACGCGCGATACGTACGTGCAGGTCTTCGGCGAGCAACCCGTGTTCGACACGGTCATCGCGGTTGCGGCGGACGGCGCGGACGTGTACGAGGTCGGCGCAAGGATCCAGAAGACCGACGGCGTAAAATCCGTGAGTGTCATCGCGGAGTTTGAATCGAGAATTTTCAACATGCTGGGGAGCCTTGACCTGATCGTCATCCTCGTCATCGTGTGCGCTGCGGCGCTCGCCGGCATTGTTTTATACAACCTGACCAACATCTCCATCACGGAGCGGCTTCGCGAGATCGCGACGATCAAGGTGCTCGGATTCCGAAGTCTGGAGACGTGCCTCTACGTCTTCCGCGAGAACCTGATGCTGACGGCGATCGGCGCGTTGTGCGGCGTTCCGCTCGGGAAGCTTCTTCTTCGGTTCGTCATGTCGAAGATCCAGGTGGACCTTGTTTCGTTCCGCCCGCTGGTGCAGTGGAAGAGCTACGGAATGAGCTTTGTGTACACGTTTTTGTTTGCGGTTCTGGTGGACCTTGTGATGATCCACCGCCTCGAGTCCATTGATATGGCTGAGTCGTTAAAGAGCATCGAGTAGGAGAGATTCATTTTCCGAAAATGCCCTGGCGTCGGTGAAGTTGTTCTTGACAAGCCGACGGAGCGACGCTATAATTTATCGTTAGTGTGACGTAGTATGCGATCGTATCGCCTGCGCGGACGGAAAGGATGAGAATTCGCATGGTCCGAAGTATGACGGGGTTCGGCCGGTTTGAGCTGAACGAAGACGGAAGAAAACTGACGGTCGAGATGAAGTCGGTCAACCATCGCTATTGCGAGATCGGAATCCGGCTGCCGAAGAAGTTGAACTTCTTTGAAACGGCGATTCGCAACATCGTGAAGAAGTACGCATCGCGCGGTAAGATCGATATGTATCTGTACTACGAGGAGGAGTCCGACAGTACGGAGAGCGTTCGGTACAACCGTGCCATCGCCGAGGAGTACATCCGCTACATGAAGCAGATGTCGGAGGAGTTCGGACTGTCCTCGGATATTTCCGTGACGAGCCTTGCGAGAATGCAGGATGTTCTGGTTGCGGAGGAAGCCGAGCCGGACGAGGACGCGCTGATGCCGTTCGTGGAGCGTGCCGTTCGCGGCGCGTGCGAGAGATTCGTGGCGACGAGAACGACCGAGGGTGCGGAGCTTCGCAAGGATGTCGAGACCAAGCTCGACTCGATCCTGGCGGGCGTTGACGAGATCGTCGCTCGTTCCCCGGAGATCGTTTCCGCATACCGCTCCAAGCTTTTGGCGAAGGTTCAGGAGGTCATGGGTGACACGCAGGTGGATCCCCAGGCACTGGCGATCGAGATCGTGTCATATGCGGACCGCATCTGCACCGACGAGGAGACCGTTCGTCTTCGCGCACACTGCAAGAGCATGAGAGACACGCTCGATGCGACGGACAACGTCGGCCGCAAGCTGGATTTCATTGCTCAGGAGATGAACCGCGAGGCCAACACGATCCTGTCGAAGGCCAACGACCTCATCGTATCCGACATTGCAATCAATCTGAAGACGGACATCGAAAAGATCCGTGAACAGATTCAGAATATCGAATAAGTATTCCATTTGACGAAAAGGAGAGATAGTATGATTCATCCGTCTTACAAAGATTTGCTTACGGTTGTGAATTCCGGAGCGGAGGAGGGCGATCCCGCCGTTACCAGCCGCTATTCCATCGTGCTCGCGACGGCGAAGCGCGCGAGACAGATCATCAACGGTTCCGCACCGCTTGTTACGCCCAAGTGCGAGAAGCCTTTGTCCATCGCCGTTCAGGAGGTATGGGAAGGCAAGGTGAAGATCCTCGGCAAGGACGAGGAAGCCGATGACGCGACGAAGGAAGCGGACGCGTCGGTTCCGGACTGGGAGGCTGCGCTTGCGGCTGCCGAGAACGGTGAGCCGTCGGAGAGCGAAGAGGCATAACATTGACGAACGGGCAGGTACGGGCAGCCGCACCTGCTTTTTTGTTGCCCCGGGAACGGTGTTCGCTGTACAAATGAACAAATTTTCCGACCATTTTTCGCATGATTTATGGAAAATGCCATACTGCGAAAAATATGCGAAATTGCACTTGCATTTTTCACAATCTTTCAGTACAATGGTCTAGGATTTTTAGAAACCTAAAACAATCTAAAAATATAATTCACAGGAGGAACAAAATCATGGCAGTAAAAGTAGCTATCAATGGTTTTGGACGTATCGGTCGTCTGGCTTTCAGACAGATGTTTGGTGCGGAAGGATATGAGATCGTTGCAATCAACGACCTTACGACCCCTTCCAT
>JAFZWG010000065.1 GCA_017617395.1 Lachnospiraceae bacterium | reverse complement strand
GGGGTATTGGTTGGCGTCGGCGTGTTCGTTGGTGTCGGTGTAGGTGTGTTCGTAGGCGTTGGAGTAGGGGTATTCGTTGGTGTCGGCGTAGGGGTATTGGTTGGCGTAGGTGTTGGAGTATTGGTCGGTGTCGGGGTCGGCGAATTCGTCGGAGTAGGCGACGGCGGTGCCGCCGGCCGGAAACAGACCGAGGCGGCGGTTCGCGCTGCGACGCCTTCTTCCAAGGAGGTAACAAAGAGCTTTTGGTACGACGAGTTGCCGGTTCCCATGTATTGAAGGGAGATGTCGGCAGCGTTGGAGACGCCCGTGAAGGTGACTGTCACGGTGCGTCCGTCGATTCCGGCGCCGGAACTCCAGGTAAACGTGACCAGATCGCCGTCAAGGATTTTGCCGTCCGCGAGGCTCTGCGAGACGCCGTTTCGCACTACCGTGACGGTGGCGCCGGTGAGCGGTCGGGAGTTGTTGCCGGACGAATCGGCCGAGGTGACGCTCTCAACGAGTGCGTACGCGCAGGGCATGTCGGTGGCGGCCGCAGTCATGTTCACGCGGACCGTCAGGACATAGGCTTTGTTCTCCCCCTGAATCTCCGGCTGTGAAGAATCAACGGTCTCCGCGCGGATTCCGAACGTCGGCGCATAGCCCTGCTCCGCACGGTGAAACAGCCACAACGCGGCGTTGTACACCCTGCGGGCCGCGTCCGAATCGGCCGCTCGCACATTCGGTCCGTACGGATTGAGCGACGAGATCACATGGTACGAGCGGTCGGTGTCGATCGTCTGGCGGTACGACATCCAGAAGCGGATCGCAATCTGTGTCGCCGCCTGCGCATCCTTCGCGTTCAAAACATACTCTCCGTTGTCGCCGAACGTGGTGTGATACGGGTAACCGAGGCGGAAGATCGCCTTGAGGCCGCGCTCGGCCGCCGCGCTGAAATCGAGGTTCACCCTCGTGTACGTCTGCCCGTGCGGACTGGTCCGGTTCGATTCGAGGCAATACGCGACGTAGCGCTTGCCGGGATTTCCCGCCGGATACATATAGTGAAGGTCGTTCCAGCTCGAGTCCCAGGCGGAGTTGTCGTACGGACGCACCAAAAGATACTTCGGGGTCTCCGAAGATGTTTCCGTCTGCCCGATCAACGTCTCCTCGGCGGCACGCCCCGCGGGAACGCGCCCTCCGAAGACAGCCGCAAACGCCAGAATAACCGCCGCAAAGACATACCATGCCACAGGTCGCCGAACTCTCATATTCATTTCCTCGCTTTTTCGAATTCATCTTCGAATAGGTGTTTTCACGCAGAAACCGGCCGCAGGCTTCCGACTCATCAGAGGATGAAGAACGAACATAGGGAAGCCTCCCTCGCGCGGCCGGCGCAGACGTGAGCCCCGGCTGCTTGCCTTGGGCAGTCCGACCGACTCACGGAAGATGTGTAATAATCATAGCAGACCACGGACATAAAAAATGTGGAAAATGCCCTCCCTCAGGAAGCATTTTCCACAAAGTTATCGTTTCCTTTTTCGAACCGCACGCAAACGATTTATGCAAAGCGCACAGTTTTCGCGGTGCATTTTCTAACAGCACTTTTTTCGGCCGTTTACTCCTCGTAACCCATGGGGTTCATCGTCTGCCAGCGGTAGCCGTCGCGGCACATGTCCGCAAGCGTCTTCTCCGCATGCCAGTTCAGAAGCTCCGCCGCCTTGTCCGCGTTCGCGTAGCACTCCGCGAGGTCGCCGGGGCGTCTTGCACCGATGACGTACGGAATCTTCACACCGTTCACCGCCTCGAACGTCTTCACAATCTCGAGAACGCTCGTGCCGTGGCCGGTTCCTAAGTTAATTACCTCCGAGCCCGTGTGCTTCTCCGCGTACGGAACCGCTGCCACATGGCCCTTCGCAAGGTCCATAACGTGGATGTAATCGCGAACGCACGTGCCGTCCGGCGTATCGTAGTCGTCTCCGAACACCGTCAGCAGCGGACGACGTCCGACCGCCACCTGCGTGATGAACGGGAAGATATTGTTCGGCGTGCCCTGCGGGTCCTCGCCGATCAGACCGCTCTCATGCGAACCGATCGGGTTGAAGTAGCGAAGCAATACCACCGAAAGCTCCGGATCCGCAACGCAGGCGTCGCACAGGATCTGCTCGATCATCCACTTAGTCCAGCCGTACGGGTTCGTGCACTCGCCGCGCGGCATCGTCTCAAACAGCGGCACCGGATTGTTCAATCCGTAGACCGTCGCGGACGAGCTGAACACAAAGCGATGGCAACCGAAGTCCTTCATCACCGAAAGAAGCGAAATCGTCGAACCCAGATTGTTGCGATAGTACATAACCGGCTTGGCAACCGACTCGCCGACCGCCTTCATGCCCGCAAAATGTACCACCGTGTCGATCGTCTGCTCAGCGAACACGCGGCGAAGCGCCTCCTCGTCGCAGACATCGATCTCATAGAAAGGAACGCTCTTGCCCGTGATCTTCTCGACTCTTCGCACAGCCTCTTTCTTCGAGTTGTACAAATTGTCCGCGATGACCACGTCGTAGCCTGCGTTCAAAAATGCAACCGCCGTATGCGTGCCGATGTATCCGGCACCGCCTGCAAGCAATATAGCCATACCTGTTCTCCCCAAAAATCAGTCTTTGCTCTTCTCCAGCTCGCGGTGGCTCACCACAACGCGCTGCCCGGCCTCGCGCATGTGCGCCGCCAGCGCCTCCGCAAAACAGACGGAACGGTGCTGACCGCCCGTACAGCCGAAGGCGACGACAAGCTCGCGCTTGCCCTCTTTACGGTACAACGGAAGCAGGAACTCGAGTAGCGTGATGATGCGCTGCAAAAGCTCGCGGCTCTCGGGAAATCCCATCAGATAGTCGCGGATACATGCCTCCAGACCGGTATGATTCTTCAATTCTTCAATGTAGTAGGGATTCGGCAGACAGCGAACGTCAAAGACGAGGTCCGCGTCCGACGCGATTCCCTCCTTGAAGCCGAAAGAGACGCTGCGGATCAAAAGCGAATCCGAATCCGGCTCCTCCGAGAGAATGTTCATGATCCTCTCCCGAAGCTGTGCCGGCTTCAGCGTCGATGTATCGATTAAGTAGTCCGACTGGATGCGAATCTTCTTCAGCCAGTCGCGCTCCTCCGCGATGGCCTCCTCCATGGAGAGATTGCTGTCCTCCATCAAAGGATGTCTGCGGCGGGTCAGTTTATAACGCTGTAACAGCACCTGCGTATCGCAGTCGAGGAACATGACATGGTACGGGTATCTGCGGCGGGAGAGCTCCTCCATCGCCTGGTACACGTCGCCGAAGGTGTCCTTGCCGCGGATGTCGATCACCGTGGCAATCTTTTTCTCCTCGTTGTTCTCGGTCATGCCGTAAAGGTCGGCGAAACTCACCAGAAACTTCGCCGGCAGGTTGTCGACACAGTAGTAGCCCATGTCCTCCAGCGCGTTGATCGCGACGGATTTGCCTGCGCCGGACAATCCCGTGATGATGACTAAAGCCATACTCCTCCGATCCGCTGTGCGAGTCTGCGAAAAATGCAGCCTCCGTTAATTCTTTCCGGCCAGCTTCAACCGGATCAGCGCACGCCGAAGCGCCAGCTCCGCGCGGCTGTAGTTTGTCTCCGTCTCGGATCTCATGCGGCGCTCCGCACGGATCTTCGCCTCCTCCGCACGATGCACGTCGATCTCCTCAGGCCACTCGCAGGCCTCGGAAAGAACGACGATCTCATCTTGCAGAATCGTCGCGAAACCCTCGAGAAGCGTTGCCTCCTTCGTCTCGCCGTCCTTCGTGATCCGAAGCACGCCGGGCGCCACCACGACCGTCAGCGGCACGTGGTTGCGGTAGACACCGATCTCGCCCTCCGTTGTGGTAAACTCCACCAGCTCGGCATCGCCCTCGAAGAAAATTCTCGACGGCGAATACACCTTGAGGCGGATGTAACGTTCGTCAGCCATAGTTCACTCTACTTTCGTCGCATTTTCCGCAAAAACGCGGAAATACCGTCACGCGAATCACTCGCGGTTATGCACGCGCTCCAAAACGTCGTCGATGCTTCCGGCATTTAAGAAATAGCTCTCCGGAATATCGTCGTGCTTACCCTCGAGAATCTCCTTGAAGCCCTGAATCGTCTCCGAGAGCGGGACGTATTTGCCGGGAAGGCCGGTAAACTGCTCCGCCACATGGAACGGCTGGGACAGGAAACGCTGTACCTTGCGGGCACGCGCAACCAGAAGCTTCTCGTCCTCGGAAAGCTCATCCATACCGAGGATGGCGATGATATCCTGAAGTTCCTTGTATCTCTGCAAAATCTCCTGCACGCCGCGCGCCACCTTGTAGTGCTCCTCGCCGACCACGCGGGGGTCGAGGATGCGGGAGGTCGAATCGAGCGGGTCAACGGCCGGGTAAATACCGAGCTCCACGATGGAACGGGACAAAACGGTCGTCGCATCGAGGTGCGCGAACGTCGTCGCGGGCGCCGGGTCCGTCAGGTCATCGGCAGGCACGTAAACGGCCTGAACCGAGGTGATGGAACCGTTCTTCGTCGAGGTGATACGCTCCTGAAGCGCACCCATCTCGGTCTGCAGCGTAGGCTGGTAACCAACGGCCGAAGGCATACGTCCGAGAAGTGCGGACACCTCCGAACCTGCCTGCGTGAATCGGAAAATGTTATCGATGAACAGAAGGACGTCCTTGCCGCCCTTGTCACGGAAATACTCCGCCATCGTCAGTCCCGTAAGACCGACGCGCATACGTGCTCCCGGCGGCTCGTTCATCTGACCGAAAACCATGGTCGTCTTGTTGATAACGCCGGACTCGATCATCTCGTAGTAGAGGTCGTTACCCTCACGCGTGCGCTCGCCTACGCCGGTAAATACGGAATAACCGCCGTGCTCCGTTGCAATGTTGGTGATCAGCTCCTGAATCAATACGGTTTTGCCTACGCCGGCACCGCCGAAGAGACCGATCTTACCACCCTTCTGATACGGGCAGAGAAGGTCAACGACCTTGATTCCCGTCTCCAGAATCTGCGTGTCCGTCGACTGCTCCGCAAAATCCGGTGCGGGACGGTGAATCGGATAGTACTCCACGTTCTGCGGAGCGTCCTTCTCGTCGATCGGCTCGCCGAGAACGTTGAACATACGTCCGAGCGTCTCCTCGCCGACCGGAACCGTGATCGGTGCTCCGGTGGATTCCGCGTCCATGCCGCGCACGAGACCGTCCGTCGGGCCCATGGCGATGCAGCGGACCGTGTCGTCACCGAGGTGCTGCGCAACCTCGACAACAAGCGTCTCTCCGTTCTTTCTGCGAATCTTGATGGCGTCGTAGATCTCCGGGAGGTTGCCCTCCGTGAACCGGATATCCAGAACGGCGCCGATGATCTGCGTTATCTTACCAATGTTCTTCTCCACGGTAATGTTACTCCTTGAAAAATGTACTGAAAAACCGCCGCGCCAACCAACTGCTCCGGATTAGGTATCCAGGGCATTTATCGCCAGGCCGCTTCGCGCCCTGTCGTGCAAGCAAACGCTTTGACACTACGTGTCTAATGCGTTTGCTCCGGCGATAATCTCCGTAAGTTCCTGCGTGATCGAGCTCTGTCTTGCGCGGTTGTACGCAAGCTCCAGCTTGCCGATCATGTCGTTTGCATTGTTCGTCGCATTGTCCATGGCCTGCATGCGCGCGCCGTTTTCGCTCGCGTACGACTCCATGATGGCGCCGAACACCTCGCCGCTGACGTACTTCGGAATGATCATCCGAAGCGCCTCCTCGGGGTCGGGCTCAAAATTCATCATTGCCTCGGCCGCGTTCGGCTCTCCCGTTCCGTCATCAATTCCGATGTCGGCGGGCAAAAGCTTCAGCATGGTAGGCACCTGACTCACGGTGTTGCGGAACACGGTAAATGCGATGTAGATCTCGCTCACGGTTCCGTTCTCAAACGCCTCCATCACGTCGGCGCTGATGTCGGAGGCGTCGCTGTAGAGCGGATTGTTCATCGTCTCCGAGTAGTCGCCCGCGATCTCGTAGCCGCGAAGCCGAAGCGCGTCGCGCCCCTTGCGTCCGACCGCGTAGATCAGCGCATCCTCCCTGGCGATGTTGCTGCCGAGGACCTGCTTGACAACGTTGGCGTTGTAGCCGCCGGCCAGACCGCGGTTGGAGGTGATGACGATCACCGCCTTCTTCGCGTCGGTCGAGGGCTTCGTATAGTGGTCGCGAACCTCCGGTGTTGCACGGTCGAACATGGTCACGATCGTCTGGTACAGATGGTTGAAATACGGCTTCGCCTCCTCGGCCCGGCCGCGCGCCTTCTGCAGCTTGACGGTGGAGACCAGCTTCATCGCCTTCGTGATCTGCCCAGTGCTCCGGATGCTCTGCGTCCTCCGTTTGATGTCTCTCATCGAGGCCATAGAGTATCACTCCTTTGCATTTTCCGCGGAAAATGCTTCCTGACGTATCTGTATTACTTCACAAACCCTTCCTTCGCCGCACCGATCGCGAGGATCAGCTTCGGCTCGATGTCCTCGGTCAGAACCTTCTGCTCGCGGATCGTCTGGAAGATCTCGGGGTATTTGTTTTCGATCAATTCAAACAGCGTGCGCTCGTACTCGGCGATGTCCGCTACCGGGATGTCCAGCAGGTACTTCTTCGTCGCCGCGTAGATGATCACGATCTGCTTCTCGACAGCCATCGGCTGGTACTGCGGCTGCTTCAAAACCTCGCGGATGCGCTCGCCCTGTGCCAGCTTCTCCTTCGTGTCGGCATCGAGGTCCGAACCGAACTGGGAAAATGCAGCCAGCTCACGATACTGTGCGAGCTCGATACGGATCGGTCCCGCAATCTTCTTCATCGCCTTGATCTGTGCCGCGCCGCCGACTCGCGATACCGAGAGACCGGCATTTACGGCCGGGCGGAAGCCGGAGTTGAACATCTCCGTCTCGAGGTAGATCTGGCCGTCGGTGATGGAGATGACGTTCGTCGGAATGTACGCGGAAACGTCGCCCGCCTGCGTCTCGATGATCGGAAGCGCCGTGAGCGAACCGCCGCCGAGCTTGTCGGACAGACGAGCCGCGCGCTCCAGAAGACGGCTGTGCAGGTAGAAGACGTCACCGGGATATGCCTCACGCCCCGGCGGTCTCTTGAGAAGCAGGGAAAGTGTACGGTAAGCCGCCGCATGCTTCGACAGATCGTCGTAGATGATCAGGACGTCCTTTCCCTTCTCCATCCACTCCTCGCCGATGGCGCAGCCCGCGTAAGGAGCGATGTACTGCAGAGGTGCAAGCTCGCTCGCGGTCGCCGCAACGATCGTCGTGTAGTCCATCGCGCCGTACTCATTCAGCGTCTTCACGATGTTGGCAACCGTGGACGCCTTCTGGCCGATGGCAACGTAGATGCAGAGAACATTTTCGTTCTTCTGATTGATGATGGTGTCGATGGCGATCGCCGTCTTTCCGGTCTGACGGTCGCCGATGATCAGCTCGCGCTGGCCGCGGCCGATCGGGATCATGGAGTCGATAGCCTTGATACCGGTCTGCAGAGGGGTGTCAACGCTCTTACGGCTGATAACACCGCTCGCAACACGCTCGATCTGGCGGAACGAAGTCGCCGCGATCGGTCCCTTGCCGTCGATCGGCTGTCCGAGCGAGTTCACGACACGCCCGAGCATGCAGTCACCGACCGGAACCTCGATCACGCGGCCGGTCGTCTTCACGACGTCGCCCTCGCGGATCAATGCGGTATCGCCGAGCAATACGGCGCCCACGTTGTCCTGCTCAAGGTTCATGACCATGCCGTAGACCTCGTGCGGGAACTCCAACAGCTCGCCCTGCATCGCATTGTCCAGGCCGTGGATACGCGCGATTCCGTCAGCGACCTGAATCACGGTTCCCACATCCGATACCATGAGTTTTGTACTGTATCTCTTGAGTTGCTCCTTGATGACGGAGCTGATCTCCTCCGGTTTAATACTCAAAGGTAGGTACCTTCCCTTCCTAAAATTCCGTTACCCTGTCCGGTGCAAGCCGCCTCACACCGTAACCTGCATCAGCTCGCGAGCCATCGAATCCAGCTGGGAGCGGATGCTTCCGTCCACCACGCGGTCGCCGATGCGAATGACGATGCCGCCGATCAGCGAGGGATCGACCGTATACTCGGTCTCCAGCTCGCGATAGCCCGTCGTCTCGAGCAGTCTGGCTTCCAGACGCTTCCTCTGCGCGGCCGACATCTCCGCCGGCGTCTTCACCTCGACGCAGCCGATGCCCTTGTACTCCTTCGCCTCGCGAATGATCTCGTCGAGCATCTTCGGGAGTTCCTTCGAGCGGCCGTTTCGAACCGCCAGAACCAGAAAGCCCGTCATGTCGTTGCCGACGCGCCCGCCGAAGACCGACTCGGTAAATGCCTGCTTCTCCTCGGGCGTCACCTTCGGATGAGCGTAGAGCTTGAGGACGTCGGGATTTGCCGCAAGGACCTCACGAACGACTGCGGCTTCCGCCATCAGCTGATCGACGGTTCCCTGCTCCGCGGCAAGCTCAAACAAGGCATGCCCGTAAGTTTTACTCACTGATCCTGCCATGTCGTCTCTCCGATTTCTTTGAGGACGTCATCCACAAGCTGCTCCTGGCGCGATGCGGTCATGGATTCCGAGACGAACCGTCCCGCCATCTCCGTCGCCACCGCTACCATCTCCTTCTTGATGTCGTCCTTAACCTTGCTCTTCTCCATCGCAATCTCGCGTTCCGTGCGCTCCATGATGCGGGATGCCTCGGCGTTGGCCGCGTCGATGATCTCGCTCTCGCGGCGCTTTGCCTTGCGCTTGCCCTCGCTCAGGATGCGGTCCACCTCGGCGTCGGCGTCACGAAGACGGGCGTCATACTCCGCCTTGAACTCCATCGCCTCGCGCTTCTCCTCCGCAGCCGCGGCCAGATCGGACGCGACACGCTCGCGGCGCTTCTCCAGGTAATCCCTCGCGGGATTGAACACGAAATACGACAGCAGGAAGAACAGGAAAAATACAGCCAAAGCCAAAATCACGGCATCGAAAATAATCTGCACGTCAAGACCGAAAATCTTTCCGCTCAGCTCCGAGTCCGCTTCCAAAAAGGCCAATTTCACTGCCAATCCGTTCACTGTTTCCTCCTCATCGACGACCCGTCATCGGGCCGACGAACTTCGTACTGCGAATCGCTTTCAGGCTTATGCCCAAGGATTCACGAAGATCAGCAAAATCGCAACGATGAGGGAGTACAAACCGGTCGTCTCCGCAACGGCCTGACCGAGAATCATCGTACCCATAACGGTACCTCTCGCGCCGGGATTGCGACCTACCGCAGCAGCACCCTGACCTGCGGCGTAACCCTGGCCGATACCGGGGCCCATACCTGCGATCATTGCAATGCCTGCACCGAGTGCCGAGCAGCCCTGTACAAATTCCTTGTTGAAAATACCATCCATTGTGATGTCCTCCTGTGTGTTGATTCGGCCCGCAGGGCCGTAATGGATATCATTTTTCGTTGTTTTTGCGTTGTTGTTATTCCTCGAAATTCTTCGAGATGAACACCATCGTTAACATGGTGAACACGTACGCCTGAATCGCGCCGCTGAAGAGGTCGAAATACACGTGGAACGCGCCCGGCCAGAACAGCAGCAGAAACTTCGGAAGAAGGTTGTACAACAGTCCCATGATTACGGTACCGCACAATACGTTTCCGAAGAGACGCAGCGACATCGAGATCGGTGTCGAAATCTCGCCGATGATGTTGATCGGCGTGAGCGGGATCGGATCGAACAATCCCGTGATATGTTTCATCTTCTGGTACTTGAAACCGTTGATGTGGATCAGGAAGAATGTGATCATCGCCAGACCGAACGTCACGCCATAATCGGCGGTCGGCGGCCGGAGTCCGAACACACCCGAGATGTTTGAGAAGAAGATGAACAGCAACAGCGTTCCGATGTAGTTGCGGAATCCGCCGCCGTGCTTCTCGCCCATGTTCGAATATGTCGTGTTGTCGATGAACTCGACAACCGTCTCGATGATGGTCATCACGATTCCCGGCTTTCCGTACGGGTCCGCCTTGCGGATGGCCCGGTTTGCCAGGATCGCCAGCACCGTCACCGCCAGCACGATCACCGCAAGGGCGATGTGCGTCGACGTGATCCAGAACCGGAATCCGAACAAGTCGAAATAGCCGAAACCGTTGATACCGATCTTCGTCCCGATTTCATCATTGCTTCGCGATACCACTTCCGGCAGCCCGCCGTGTCCTGCCACGGACAGCGCCAAAAGAACGTCGCTTCCCATCACTGTATCAATCACCTGCCTTTATCTGCGAAGGTTCATTTTCCGACGAATCTTCGCGGTAAACGGCTGCAGATACGCAGCCGGTTTGATCGTTAGAATTGCCAACAGACACCCGACGCCCGCCGTCTTTCCGAGGCCGAGCATCACAGCGACCGCCGCAAGCAGCACCACGACATAGCGGATGACCGTCCGCTTTCTCGAATAGCGCATCGCCTGCTCCGGCTCCATCGAAAGCTCCCAGCCGATGGACCGGTACATATGGACCAAAAGATACACCGCTACGCCGCAGCCGATGGCCACGCCCGCAGCATACCGAAGCGCCGGCCTTGCCACAAGCATTCCCAAAAGCAAAACCGCACACAGGAAAATGCAGCCGGTGATCAGATCGCGGTACACCGCCTCCGCCTCCCGAAGCTCCTCCTCGGCGCGCTCGCTGCCCTCCGCAATCGGATCGACCACGAGGTCCTCGTCCGGGTCCTTCGTCTCGGCTTCCTCCTCGGCAATCTCCCGGTCGATGTCCTCGGGATCCCGAAGCTTCGGCTCGTCATCCGGTTCGGGCGGCTGTGCCATCTCGTGAAGCATCTGCCGCAGACCGGGCAGTTTCTTTCTTCCGAACATCTCTAATCTCCTGGTTTGCGTCAGCGTCCGTCGTCGTTTCCTTTTTGTTCCTTCCAGCGGCGGAATTCCTCCTCCGTCTTCCGGAGCTGCTCCTCGCGAAGCTTCTCCGCCTCCGTCTTCTCCGGCTCCTCGGTGGGGTCTTCCACATACTTACGCAATAAAGACCACGTGCTTCGGAACCCGGCCGCGATTCCCAGGACAAATCCGACGAACAAAAGAATCGGCGATGTCCCGAACAACCGGTCCGCCCCGTAGCCGAGAAGCCCTCCGACCGCAATCGCGGAAATCATGCAAAGGCCGACCTGCGTCACCAGAAACAGCATGCGCATCGTCTCACCGGTTTGCTTCTTCTTCCGCGGATTTCGCATCGAGACCTTCCTTTCCGAACAAAAAGCCCATACGGATTTAGTATAGCACTTTTCTTTTTCAAGTTCCACTAAAATTTTATGAAGTTTTTCAGCCGCAATTTGGATCTGTACACAGAATTATTACATTATATCCTCGAAACAATCTGGAACTCCATCTTTTTTTGATGAACGACACTTTTTTTGTTGAACGACACTCATTTATATAAAACTCGAATCCCACAAGCTGGATGGGCTGACAAAAAAACCGGACTGCTGCGATTCACTTCACAACAATCCGGCTGGTTTATATGATTCTCATTTTCCTACTGTTTTTTTAATTCCTTGCGCATGCGGGCAAGCTTTGCTTTTTTCTTCTTAAGGCGGTTGTACTGGCGCAGTCCGAAGCAGAAGACAAATACCGCTGCCGCTCCGAGTGCCGCAAACAGAAGAATATTTCCCGAGGACGATTTGCTCTTCTCCTCAGCCTTCTTTGCCTCCTCGGCCTTCTTGGCTTCCTCGGCCTTGCGGGCTTCCTCCGCAAGTCTTGCCTCCTCGGCCTTCTTCGCCTCCTCGGCCTTGCGGGCTTCCTCGGCCAGTCTTGCCTCCTCCGCCTTGCGGGCCTCCTCGGCGAGGCGCTCCTCCTCGAGGCGTTTCTCCTCGGCGATGCGCTCCTGCTCCCCGTAGGAGACAACATTTTCCATCATGTCGGCGTCGGTGTCAAGGCCGACCGTCGTGCGGTAGAGACCGAAATTCGCAACGCTGTTCTTGTACTCGTCGTCGACCTTGAAGCCGGTCGAGGAGACCTGCGTCGCGTGTTTCTTGTACGCTTCCTTCGCGACCTCGAGCGACGTCATTCCGCCGAATTCGGAAAGCGGTTCGCGCATGTTGAGCCGCAACTTGTTCTCGCTGTAGAGGTGCAGGTATGTCTTCGGCACATCCCAGGTGCCGTACTTCTCCGCTGATTCCGGCAAGAACGTCGCATCGGCCGTGTGATCGATCACTTCGCGCAGCGCGGCGCAGAAGATAATATGTCCGCCGTGTCCGTACTCACCGTTGATGTCGTGCGTAACGACAACGAGCGGTTTAAACCTGCGGATCGTCTCGCAGACGCTCGCCTTCAGCGCTTCGAAATCATACTTTCTCTTTGCTTCCGCGAGTGCTTTGTCCGCCGGCTGGTTATAGTTGATGAAGATGTCCTTGTAGCCCATGACGATCGGGTAATTGCGGATGCCGCTGTACCACAGGCCGTCAAGTCTCTCGTGCTCGCGGATGTGCGAGGATGAGCTGTACGTCCAGTGCTCGCACATGTACGCAACCTGAACACGGAACTTCCGCTGTCCGCCGTAGATGTTCAGGACGCCGCCCATAAAGAGAATCTCATCGTCCGCGTGCGTCGACAGGACGAGAATGTCGGCCTCCTTGAGCGAAGGCTCCCAAACCTGCACATCCGCAGGCAGCTTGCCCTCGGAATACGCGGAAATCTCGCAGATATACATATCCGAATCGAGGAGAATCGTCACCGACGTTGCCGTCTCGGCCAATGCCACGTAGTCGTGCAAAAAGCCGTTCTCACCGTGGCTCTCCTCGCGCCCGTTGTACGAAAGCCGGTACGGCGCAACCTCCGAACCCCAACGGATGTAGAGTCCCGCCATCGGTGTCTCGCTCGTCACCGTGATGGTGTCGCCCGCCTTATAGGAGTTGCGGGTACTGTATTTGCTGTCGCGAAGCTTCGAAGCGTTGCTTCCGCGGCTCTCCTTGATCGTGATGGAAAGCGATTTCGCCTCCTGCTGCGGCTCCGACTTCGTCTCCGTGTCGGTCTCCTCCGCATACGCGCGTCCGCCGCACACTCCCGCGATTGCTAAAACCCAGGCGAACGCAAGCGCCGCGATCACTGTAAGTGCCGCGCTGCGAGCCCTGTTCCGAAGCCCCCGCTCCGGATTTCTTCTTTCACTTGAAGTAAACATGTTCGTCCCTCTTCCCTTCTCTTTTTTTGCCGGTTATTATGCCAGCAGATCCGCAAGCGTTGCATCCGCTGCGGGGAAAATCCCGTTCTCGGCGTCCGTCAAAACCTTCTGCAGCTTGACAAAGGACCCGCGGTAAATGATCCGCAATAACCGGTCCGTCTTGCGCAGTGCCTCCGTCAGCAGCTCGGCCGGAATATCGCCGCGCGCAAAGACATCCCCGGCCTCGCCGAGGTCCCAAACCTGCATCTCGCCGTCCGGATAGACGACCACGTCCACCAGAAGATCCGTGAACGTCGTCCCGCCGCCCTCGTGCGGCTCCGCCGAGATGATGTCGCAATACCAGTACAACAGCGATCCGTCCGCCCTCAAAAACCGGCTGATCTTCAGTCCGTCCTCGGGGAGGTACAGCGACGTTCCCATCGCAAGCTCCTTCTTCGGCCGCAGCGTCTTCCACGAGGTGATCAGCACGTAATCGCCCGCAAAAAGCTGCTCGTCCGCCGAAAGCTCGATGCATTCCTTCGGATAAAACCGTTTGCGAAAAATCCTCGAAACATCCATGGCATCGCCCTCATTTTTCGTCTGCCGTGCTCCGTGTTACCGTTACCCTGTGTCCGCTCTCCCGCGGACATCGCCTGCCCCGCTTACCCCTGCGAAGCAATCAAAACCATCAGTCGTCCGTCTCCATCTGACGGATGCGGCTGCAATGTCTCGGCGCGTTCGAGAACGGCGTCGAGAGGAACGTGTCGACGATCATCAGCGCAAGTCCCGGTCCGACAACGCGGCCGCCCATCGCAAGGATGTTGGCGTCGTTGTGCTGGCGCGTCGCCTCGGCGCTGAAGACATCGTGGCATACCGCACAGCGGATGCCCTTGAACTTGTTGGCCGTGATGCTGATGCCGATGCCGGTACCGCAGATCAGGATTCCCTTCTCGCACTCGCCCGAAAGAATCGCCTTCGCCACTCTCTTAGCGTAAATCGGATAGTCCGTAGCAGCCGTGGAATCGGTTCCGAAGTCCTTGAACTCCACACCCTTCTCGGTGAGGTGTGCCTTGACCTCCTGCATCAGCTCATATCCGCCGTGATCACATCCTAAAGCTATCATCTTTCCTTTCCTCCTCCATGATCTCTTTCTCAAACAGCTCGCTGCTGTTCAAATCTCTCTTGTCTTCGATCAGATCCCGGATCGCCGGAATCGCCTTCCCGATCATCCGGTCGATGTCCTCGTAGCACTGCTCATAGTCGGCCTCGGCACCGCCGTACGGATCGTGTACATCCGTGTCCTCGCCCGCGAGCCACGCGAGCGTGAACGCCTGCGCGTACGGAAATCTCGCGAGAAACTTCTGCCGGTCGGACTCTTTTAAAACAATGACCAGCGTGCTGTCCGTGATGTCGCCGCTGCGGATCTCGAGGCACGTCTTGCGCACCATCTCGACCCCGTGTCTTGTGAGCACCTCCTCCGCCTTCGGATTGCACGGCACCTCGAAGAGCACCACAATCCCGCGGGATGCCACATTCAGAGGCTCGCCCTCGTAGCGGTGGATGAATACATTTTCCGCAATCATCGACAGGCACGAGTTGTCTCTGCAGACAAATACCACCCGATCGTATCTCATTTCGTTCTCCTTTTACACCTGCACGATTCGATATCCGGCCGCCTTCATGAGCCGGTTCATGACCGCCTGTCCGACGCCCTCCTCCGGGAAGCACTCCCCGAAGATGTACTCGGCGCCCATGCGGTCAAATTCACGGAGCGTGTCGAAGAGATGCGCCGCCACCGTCGCCTCCTCCTCGCGGTCACCGACGCTCCGCACCGTGAGACCTTTGTAGCAGTCCTTCGTCTCCTCCGACGCCAGCACAGCCACCGTATAGCCCTGCGCCAGCTTTGCGTCCGCCTCTGCCTGCACGCGCGCCACCACCGCCGCAAGGTCTCCCTCGTAGATGGTGAGCTCGCCCTTCGGCGCGTAATGGCGATACCGCATGCCCGGCGCCTTCGCGACGATCGAATCGTTTCGCACGCGCCCGACCACCGCAGGGTCATACATGACATCCGGCAGTATCTCGCGAAGCTGCTCGATGGTGATATAGCCCGGGCGAAGGATCATCGGCACGCCGCCCGTCAGGTCCACAATCGTAGACTCCAGTCCGATCGGCACCGGACCGCCGTCCAGGATCATCGGGATCCGGCCGTTCAGGTCCTCGTACACGTGCTCCGCACGAGTCGGACTCGGCCGGCCGCTCGCATTTGCCGAAGGGGCTGCGATATAGACGCCGCTCTCACGGATGAGCATCGCCGCCACCGGGTCGCTCGGCATCCGGATGGCCACCGTGTCAAGCCCTCCCGTCGTCGCGTCCGGCACAATCTCACGCTTCTTCAAAATCATGGTCATCGGACCCGGCCAGAACCGCTTTGCCAGCTCCCACGCGCTCGCGGGAATCTCCTTCGCCAGCACCGGCAGCGCGTCCGTGTCCGCAATATGTACGATCAGCGGATTGTCCGACGGGCGGCCCTTCGCCGCATAGATCCGCCTCGACGCATCCGGGTCGAGCGCATCCCCGCCGAGGCCGTACACGGTCTCCGTCGGAAATGCAACCAGCTCGCCGTCCCGCAAAAGCTGCGCCGCCTCCACAAAATCCTCTTTCTGCAAATGCTCCCGCACTACAGGGATCACCCGCGTCTCCATCCTGTTTTCGTCCTTTCTGTCCGGTTCGGACAACTTTCCTCGATTGTCATTATATGCCCCCTTCGGTCAATAGTCAAATCAAAAAAGGGAAGGGCGGCCGTTTCCGGCACATGCCCTTCCCAACAGATTCGTTTTGCGGGAGTTTCGCGTTGGATTTGCGCTTGTTTTACACTTTTCCTTCGCTCATTTTCCGCGCTTTCTATCAGCGGACCTGAATTCCGCCCAGCTTCTTCAGATCGGCAATCAGATTCCGGACCTGCTGCCCGGTCAGATTGATCTGCTGCTCCACCATCGTGTTGTTGCGCTCACCGAACCAGATATTCATCGTGCACGTCGCCACACGGTCCCAGCCGCGATAGGATTCCTTACTGCCCGTGAAGAAACTCCAGAAGTCCGAAAACTCCTTGTCCCTCTGCGACGCATACTTCTGGAACACCTCGGCAATTTGACGGATCTGTGCATCGGTGGTCTCCTGCGAATCGAAAGCGATCCAGTTGGAGTAGTTACGCTCCCAGAAGAACGAATCGGGCCCCACGAACGCAACGGTATTCTCTCCGCCATAGAAATTGTAGCTGCAGTCGATCAGGATATTGGCATTGTCCAGATTCCGCATCGGCAGGTACCGGGCCGCCCCGAAACCGTCCGTGACGTACGCGATCCACAAAAGGAGCACGAACGCCGCCGTGGTTGCCCCGAGCTTCACCGTCCACAGCACAACCTTCGCCACAGACAGCGTTCCGCGGAACGTGACGATGTGGATGACCAGATAGACGACACCGCCGACAAGCATGTACGGAAGCAGCTCCGGCGCTGAGATCAGCAGCGTGTAATACGTCATCAGGCAGACAGCAACCGCAATCTCGAAAAATGCCCGGCTCACAACCGGCTTTCCCGCCGAGGACGCGTCGCGCCGGCGATATATAAAATACATGAGCAGCATCACGCCGACGGAAATGAGACAGTTGACAACGGCCAGAATGATGAACAGCCACGTCATCGTTTCCGTCCGGTCCCAAATAAACAGAGAAAAGGTCCATGCATAAAACAGCGAACTCGGCTCCGTCGCCTGCCCGCCGATCCGCACCATGAGCTCCATGCGAAGCAAGAGCGGTGCCAGCGAGAAACTTGCCGCAAGCAGATACGTAAAATACCGGATCTCCGCCCGGCGTCCGCAGCAGACCGCGCAGATAACCGCAATCGAATCAAAGAAGAACACCCCTGCAAGGTATCCCGCCCACATCCGTAAGATCATATTGTTGTTCGCCCAGGTGACCAAGACATACCTTCGAACGTTTTCATCGAAAAATGCAGTCCTGATACTCGTGGCGATCACCGCCACGGCGCTCCACACAAGCACCGGCAGAATATGCAGGTACACAATTGCCATCAGTCTTGACAAATATCTCTCCGGAGTACTCATCGGGAGCGAGTACACGACGTCGCTCTGCTGCCGGTTGTGCAGCTCCCGGAACACGCTGATGACAACGGTCGGCCCGATCAGGCCGCCGGCCAGGAGCAACCCGAGTCCGATGAACGAAATGTTCGACCGGTAGATGCCCGACGCAAGTCCCTGGACCGTCTGAAGAAGGCAGCCCGCGCCGAGCGTTATGTTGAGCACGGTGAACAGTCTTTTATGCGTGCGCGCTTCCCCGAGCGCGAAGCGGTTAATTCTCCGCCAACGACTCATAGCCATACCCCCTCGCCTCCAATTCGTAGATAAATACTTCCTCTAAAGTCAGCGGAACCAGCTCGACAAAATCCGCCGACAGTCCCTCGAGTTTATCCGTAATCTCCTCCCCGACACCTTTGACAACCGCCTGGGTCACACTGCCCGTCGCGCTGTATTTCATGACCTCAAGCCCCAAAGCCTCGATCTCATCCTGCGTGACCACGCCGCTTCTGCGGGCGATCTGCACCTTGCTCACACTGCCCCGGATGTTGTCGATCTCGTCGTCAAAAACAAGCTTTCCCTGATGCAGCAACATCGCGCGGTCGCACAGCTCGTTGATCTCCGCCACATTGTGTGAGGACACGATGAGCGTTGCGTTGCGGTCGATCATCTCATCGACGATGATATCCTTGAGCATCTTGCGCATCGCCGGATCGAGACCGTCGAACGCCTCGTCCATGACCATGTACTTCGTCCCGCACGACAGTGCAGCGGCAACAATCGACTGCCGCTTCATACCCTTGGAGAAGGTGACCATTTTCCGATCGGTCGGAAGCCCGAGCGTCTTGATCAGCCGGACGAACGTCTCCTGCGAAAACCTGTCATAATAACTCGCAAAATACTTCGCCAGAGCCGCAAGCGTAAAATCCGCATACTGCACGGTCTCGTCATTGACAAAGAAGATGTCCGCCTTCGCCTCGGGGTTGTCCCACACCTCGCGGCCGTCGATGGTGATGCTGCCCGACTGCATGCGGTAGACACCGCACATCAGGCGCATGAGCGTCGATTTGCCGGCGCCGTTCGAACCCAGAAAGCCGTACACGCAGCCGTCCGGAATCGTGATGGAGATGTCGTCCAGGGCACGCACTGCCCTCTTCGATTCCCCGACCGCTGTGCCGACGAAATCCATCGTGACATTGGTAATCTCAATCATCGTTCTTCACCCCCTGTGTCTGCGGCGAAACCTCACCGCTGCACTCTTCCTCCAAAATCGACAGAAGCGCATCCTTCGGCACTCCCGCACCGAACGCCTCGCGTGTCTTCCTTCGAAAATCCTCTGTCAGCCACCGGTATGCTCCCGCTTTCTCCTTCGAGACAAAACATCCGATGCCCGCGACCGAGTAGATGATTCCGTCCCGTTCCAGCATGCCGTATGCCTTCGCGACCGTGTTCGGATTGATCCCCAGATCCTTCGCGAGCACGCGCGCCGCCGGAAGTCTGTCATTTTCGACTAAAAGGCCGCGAGCAATCTCTCCGCAGATCTCGCGACAGAGCTGCTCGTAGATTGGCGACCTTCCTGTAATGTCCAACCGAATCACGCCTCGTTCCTCCTCTCTTTACTTCTCAAAAAACTCCAACGCCTGCGTTGGCCGCAGCCCCGGAACAGCGCCGGATGACCGACACTGTTCCGTTCTCCCCCATCAAGCTGCGAGTTCTCTTTCTCTCGGCCAAAGCCGTCATCTATAAAAAATCCCCACACTCACGGCGTTCACCGTGCCGTGTCACGTGTACTATGTGTGATAGTACACTTGAATAATAGCACCGGTCACTCCTCCTGTCAAGAGCAAATTGCCTCTTTTTTGCGGACGAAAAATGATACGGCTCGGAAGGTTTGCTTCCGAGCCGTATCATTCTGCGTCAGTATTGATGTGTCAGAATCGTCAAAACATTGCTGTGCGGGACGAAGAATCGTTCGTTCTTCTGCGCGCGAGGAGAATCGTTGCGCCAAGTCCCATCGAGCTGAACAAAATCACCTCGAAGATCAGCGAACCCATATGGCTGCCGCCGGTCACCGCCGGTGTCGAAAGGCTTCCCGTCGTTGCCTCCGCAAGGGCAACCTCATCCTCCGAAATTGTCGTATCGATCGATTGTGCGTATGCGCCGCGGCACGATATCACAAGTGCCGATAACGCCAAAAGCATCATTCCGATGCACATTCGTTTCATTTCGATCTCCTCCGTTTTCCTCATACCGGTCCGAACCGGTATTCATTCCTCTCTCATTTTCCGATGTCAGTTTACCACAGTAATCGACAAAAGCGCGGATTCTTGCAAATTTGTAAGAATGTGCGCTAGATTCTCTCGAGAGTGTACCCCTCGGAGCCGTTGAACACGACCGCCAGCGACGTCCCTGCGTCCTCGAGTTTTCGATTCAAGCGGGACACGGTCGTGTACAAAGCATTCCGGCCGACCTCCGCCGGGCCGTTCCACACGTTTGCGTACAACTCCTCGCGCGGAACCGGGCGGGTTCCGTGCGTCGCAAGCATCAGCAAAACGGAAAATTCCTTCTTCGTCAGCAG
>JAFZWG010000064.1 GCA_017617395.1 Lachnospiraceae bacterium | reverse complement strand
CGGTTTGGGCATCGGCATCGTAGGCCTGTTCAACATCCAGTTCATCGTGGACAAGAACGAAAAAGTATATATCATCGAGGTTAACCCCCGCTCTTCGAGAACGGTTCCCTTCCTCTCGAAGGCCACGGGCTACAGCCTTGCGGACATCGGAACAAGAGCCATCCTCGGGCACTCCTTGGAGGAGCAGGGCATCAACTTCCTGTACCCGCCGGAAAAGAAGCGCTTCTACGTCAAAGTGCCGTCGTTCTCCTTCTCGAAGCTCCGCGGCATGGACGCCTACCTCTCTCCGGAGATGAAGTCCACCGGCGAGGCCATCGGCTACGACGAGAAGCTGCACCGCGCGGCTTACAAGGCGCTGATCGCCTCCGGCCTTACGCTCAAGAACTACGGTACCGTCTTAGTCAGCGTCGCCGACGAGGACAAGGACGAGGTGGTTCCTCTCATTCGCCGCTTCTACGAAATGGGCTTCAACATCGAGGCAACATCCCTGACCGGTGAGGTGCTCCGTGAGAACGGAATCCGCACCAGAATCCGCAGAAAGCCCAGCGAAAACAGCGAAGAAGTCCTCGAGTCCATCCGCGCCGGATACGTCAGCTACATCATCAACACCCGGGCGATCCTCTCCGGTGTTCACTACGGCGACGGTGTTGCCATCCGCCGCTGCGCAGCTGCCCACGGCACCGCAATGCTGACTTCCCTCGACACCGTCCGCATGCTTTTGGACGTCCTCGAGGAAATGACGCTGCGCATCTCCACTATTTAGACTACCGAAAGTCAAAACAACCGAAAGGACCATGAACCATGATCACCCCGAACATGAACTACGGCAATCTAAAAGATTCCTATCTCTTCTACAACATCTCGCAGAAGGTGAAGGCATATCAAAGCGCCCATCCCGGTGAACATCTCTACCGCATGGGAATCGGCGATGTATCGCTCCCTTTGTGCGACGTCGTCATCAAGGCGCTTCACGAGGCCGTTGACGATCAGTCCGACGCCTCCCGCTTCCACGGCTACATGCCGGAGTGCGGCGCTCCCTTCTTGCGCGAGACCATTGCCGCGCACTACAACGCCCGCGGCGTGAATCTTACGCCGGAGGACGTCTTCGTCTCCAGCGGCGCCAGCGACGAGCTCGGTGATATCCTGGATCTCTTCGACCGCGGCGGAAGCTCGCTGATCATCGAGCCTGCATACCCCGCATACGTCGACGCCAACGTGATCGCCGGACGCAAGATCATTCATCTCCCCTCCGGCCGTGACAACGGTTTCCTGCCGGAGCCGGACGACTCCGCTGTGGCAGACCTCATCTACCTCTGCTCGCCGAACAACCCGACGGGCGCTGTGTTTGACAGGGAAAAGCTCACGAAGTGGGTGAATTTTGCGAACGAGCACGGTTCGATCATCCTCTTTGACGCGGCGTATGAGGCATTTATCGAAGACCCTGCGCTCCCGCGGAGCATCTTTGAAATCCCCGGTGCACGGACCTGCGCCATCGAGATCTGCTCGCTTTCGAAGACCGCCGGTTTCACCGGCACGAGACTGGGCTACACCGTCATCCCGCGGGATCTTGTGCGCAACGGAATGAACCTAAACGACATGTGGATCCGCAACCGCACCACCAAGACCAACGGTGTCTCCTACATCATCCAGAAGGGCGGCGCTGCGGTATTCACGGAGGAAGGACAGCGACAGATTCAGGAGAATCTTCGCGTATATAAAAACAACGCCGCGGTTATCACGCAGGCGCTGGACAAGGTCGGCATATGGTATTGCGGCGGCAAGAACTCGCCGTACATCTGGCTGCAGTGCCCTGACGGGATCGACAGCTGGTCGTTCTTCGATCTGCTCCTCAACGAAATCCAGGTCATCGGAACTCCCGGCGCCGGTTTCGGTGCCTGCGGGGAAGGCTACTTCCGCTTCTCCATGTTCGGAAGTCCCGAGGACACAAAGGAAGCGGCAAGACGCATCGAGGCACTGTTCAAACAATCCTGACGGTCCGGTGTTCGCCCCCACCAACACCCTTCTCGGGCGACACACATACCAAATAAGAGATGAGTTGTCCTTGCGGCAGCTCATCTCTTTCTTTACGTCTTTTTGTTGTCGCTCCGAACGGCTCCGTCACCGAAGCGTCCGCAGATACGCCTTGTGCTCCTCCGACACGCGGAAGCTCTCGATTGCCTTCTGAATCGCCTTTTTGTGAGTCCACGGCTCGAGCCTGCGCTCCTCGATAAACACAATTGTCGCGTCGTACTGCTTCGCAAGCGCCGTCGCAAAATACCAGGCGACCATCATTTTGAGATAGTAATCCTCCCCCTGCTTCTCCGCAACCCACGCTAAAAACTCCGGGCGGAAATCCGCGCCCAGAAACTCATTCATCAGCATTCGCATCCCAAAGCGCGCCGTGTACACATGGTCGGACGAGATCCATTTGCGGATCATCGGCAACAGCTTTGCATGGTTCTTCGCGAACACTTTCGGGCTGGACTGGTCGCAGACCGGCCAGCAGTCAACGTACGGAAGGAATCGCTCGACCGCGTCCGCACACTCGTCGAAGTCTTTGATCATCGCGATCAAAAAGAAGTGGACAAGATTTTCCTCGTAAAATGCATGCGGCAGCGTCGCAAGGAATCTCTCCGCCTCGGCCGTCCCGTACACTTTCTTCGCGATCTCGCGCATCTTGGGCGTCCTCACGCCGAGAATCGTGTCCGCCGGAATGTTCGGAACCAGATTGCTTTGAAACTTTTGATATTTCTCGTCTTTGCACGCCGATAAAAGCTCGTATACTGTATTTTCCTGCGATGTTGCCATGCCCGTCCCCCCTACTCTGCCGTCAGAAATCTCTCCGGTGCAAAACCGTTGCATCGATGTCCGCAACGGTCGCGGCTCCGGTGTTGCTCATCACGTAGCGAAGCTCGGATGCGATCTGTGCGAGGAACCGCTCCACGCCGGGAGTGCCGTCCTTCTCGAGCGACGGAAGCATCGAGCGTCCGACCGCCGCCGCGTCCGCGCCGAGCGCGAGCGCCTTGAACACATCCGCGCCGCTCTCGATTCCGCAGTCCACGATGATCTTCACGTTACGGCCTGCAAGCGCCTCGCGGATCGCGGGCAGAACCATCATCGGGGGCACCGCATACGGCAGCCGTCCGTGGTGGTGGCTTACGATGATCGCCGAAGCTCCGATGTCCGCGGCCAGCACCGCATCACGCACGCTGAGAACGCCCTTGATGACAAACGGCAGCTTCGTCGTCTCGACGTACGAGCGAAGCATATCCTCCGTCTGCGCCGCCATCAGCTCTCCAACGCAGACGTCGTAGCCGCCCGGCCCGAAGATGTGGTCAATGTCCATTCCGACGCCGACCGCTCCCGCGTCCTCCGCGAACCTGAGCTGGTCATACACCTTCGCGCCGTCCGCATAGGGCTTTACGATCCGCACGGTGTCCGCGCCGGTCGCCGCAATCTTCGCAAAGGTTTCATTTTCCATCATCCCGCAGAAGTTGAGGATGTTGGCGTGTGCCGCGGCCTCCGAGTACTCCTCGAGCCCGGTCTTCTCTCGCCCGTTATACTGTCCCAGATGGGAAAATGCAGGCGTCATCACCGGCATGTCGTACGTCCTGCCGTAAAATTCGCAATGCAGATCGGCGACCTTCGAACCGATCAGCCTCTCCTCGATCAAAAGCGAGTCCATGTACTGCGCCGTTATCACATTGGCATCCGATACTCTCTGCGCTGGCATACCGCCATCCTCCTTGTTCTTTGGTTGTTACAAACTGTCAATTACGAATTACTCGCGGTCCTGCATTCCGCTGCGGATCGCCGCGATCGCGCCGAACAAAACGCCGCCGACCGGCCATACGATCCAGCAGATGTCCCAGTGGTTTCCGAGGAAGCCCCACAGCAGGAATACCGCCGTGACACAGAGCCAGTAAGCTCCCGCGAACGCTTCAAATGCCGCATCGCGCTTCTTCGCAGCCTTCGTGTGTCCGTTCTCCTGCAAAAGCACCGAGAAGCCGCCCTGAACGATTCCGACACGGACGAACCGCTGTACCGCGATCGCAATCAGAGCAAGCAAAATGCAGGTGCACCCGAGGACCAGTGCCTCGTTGTGCTCGTCGATCAATGCCGCGGCGCAGATTGCGATCACACCGGCTAGGATCATGACTACGCCTACCGTAATGTTCATGACAAATGCAGGCTGGTGCTTTTCCTTTCTGCTGCGAACCATGCCGTCAACGCCGTACTCTGTCTCAAAGACTTCCTTGCTGAGCCACTCCCATTTTGCGTGGGCGATGCCGGACGGGATGAAGAAGATCAGCGCGGCTGCGATCAACGCCAGAAGGCCGATCACGCCGACGGCGGAGGCTGCATTTTCCGTTGTAAAAAGAATTCCCGCGCGCTGCAGCGCAAGACATCCGATCAAAAGGATCGGCGATGCGACACACAAGAACACGCCAAAGGAGATCTTGCGGGAAAAACCGTTCGTCTCGTCCAAGTACGCGTTGGCTTCCTCCATCGATACTCTGCGCGTGTACTCCTCCGTGTACTCCGCATCCGTGCTCACACGCACGCCTTCCTCGTCCTTCAAAAGATAATCGGTGCTGACGCCGAAGATCTTGCTCATCTCCAGAATCCGCTGAAGATCCGGCACGGACTGTGCGCTCTCCCACTTGCTCACCGACTGGCGCGACACGCCGAGGCGATCCGCAAGCTCTTCCTGAGACCATCCGTTTTTCTTTCTTTCATCAATAATCTTATCCGCAAGAATCATGTTGATTCCCTCCTTGAGTTTTGTTTTGACCAAAGCGCTTTGTCTTGGCCAAACCATAACAGAATCTGCGGTTACCTTCCATAAAGTGCGCTTGGAAATCTGTCAACCGGCAGTTGCACATGCCGTAACTACGGGCTTTTTCGACGATTTTTACTCCCAGTGGACCTTCACAAACGTTCCGGGCATCAGCAGCACATCCGCCGTCGTTCCGCCGCCGAAGCGGAAGTCCTCCCAGCGCTTCACCTCGTGCGAAGGATAGCGCTCGCCGGTCAGATCGTTGACCAGAACCGCGCCCGTTTTCTCCGTGAACAGGCTCACGCGCTCAGGTCTGAGGTCGCTCTTTACGTAGCGGTACAAAATCATTCTACCGCTGTCGTACGAGAACGTGGAGAACCCGCGTCCGGACACATACTCGCCGCCTGCGAGCACGCGTTTAAGGACATCGACGGCCGCCTTCGGCATCTCGTACAATCCGCTGTCCCCGTCCGGGATCGCTGCAATGTAGAGCCGTCCCTTGCCGTACGCGCGGCGAAGCACCAACGCGCTGTGCGTGTCCCCGTCGCCGCCGTTGAGAAGCGACCACGAGTCGTTGTTGCCATGCACGATCTCCGGGAAGAACATCGTTCTGCGATGCTCGGCAAATCCGGCAAAATCGCCCGTCACCTGGTACCGCGTCACCGGGATGCTCCGGCCCGAGAGTCTTGCCTCCGTAAGTCCTGCCGCACGAAGCTTCTCCTCCGCGCCGCGGAAGAAACCGCTCGTGATCACCGCGTTGCCGCCCTCTCGCACATACGCCTCAAGTTTCTCAACAATATCGCCGTCCGCAAGTGCGCTCTCGGTTAGAAGCACGCTCTTTGCCCCCTCGGGGAAGAACGGCGTCGGCTCGACCGGAAGTCCGAGCATGCCGAGGCGCATCTCCAGATGATTCTCCCCGCTCGATGCAAACGGCACGTACGCCGGCACGCCGCACGGCTTTCCGATTCCGTCCATCAGGCGGTCAATCTTCGAAAGCTGCAGTCCCATCGGCGCAAGCATCGGATTTTCGATCAGATCGCTCCACTGAAAATGCATCAGCTCCTTCGCCTGCGCAAACGCCGTCAGATACGCCTGCTCCAGGTACCGGTCGATGGACCAGCAGGAGTACGTGTCAAACCATCCGCCGCCGTTTCGGCCCGGCCATGCATTTTCCATATACCTTACGAGCGCGTAGCTTAAGTACTCCGGCAAATGCTGGTCCGTGTACTGCGGGCTTCGCGTCTCCGTCCCCGTGTACGTCGCGTCGAAGATGTCTCTCTGCACCTCGGGCACATACCCCGTAAAATGGTACGACTCGCGCCAGTTCGGGTACTTGATGATCATCCGCACCTTCGGATTCACGGCCTTCGCCGGCTTCACGACGAGCTCCTCGGACACCTCGCGCATCAGCTCGCGCCGGAATGTCACCCAGTCGCGGTCGCCCTTTGCGCGGATGCACCGCTCGCACGTACAGTTCGTAAAATAAAAATCGTCGAGAATGATTTCGTCGAACAGCCCCGCCGTGTACGCGGAAATCTCCGCAAGCCGCGCGCGCATCGCGGGGTCGGTGTAACAGAATGTCGAGAACAGCCGCTGCTTTCCGCCCTCGGCGCCCTCGAAATCGTTGATGGTGGTCGTGATGCCGCCCGAGACGGTCACGCCCTTGCCCTCCAGATAATCCTTGATCATGCGAAGCTGCGCCTCCGCGACGTCGGTGCCGTTTCGGTGCGTCTCCAGATACACCTTGTCAAGCCCGATGTAGCGCTCGATCCACGCGTAATCGCCTGCCAGCTTCTCCGCCGTCAGCCGCGCCGCGACCTCCGCCGGAATGTAAACCACCGTCTGAAAATTCTTGTAGTGTCCCATACCCCTTCTCCTTCTTTGCCTGTCAAATCGCAATCCCGGCTCTTCCGGCTGCCGCGGCAACCGCCTCGTACGCCGTTTGGTATTCCTCAAACGTCTCCATGTGCTCCAGAAGCACCGGCGCATCCGCCGGCAAATGCCGTTCGATACTCCGCAGTACCTTCTCAATGTCGAGCTCCCCTTCGCCCGGCGAGCACTCCGTGAGCACCGTCGTCAGCTTCATGCGATCCATGTGCGAGTCCTTGATGTGCGTGCTCTTGATGTACGGCCCGAGCTTCGCGAAGCACTCCTCGACAAATTCATCCGCGCACAGATACCGGCGCGGCGAATTGATCATGTTGACGAAGTCCATGTGTGCGCCGAACATCGGCCGGTCAATGTCACGGATCAGCTTAAGATACTCTTCCGGTCCGTCCGGCACCATCCACGGCATCGGCTCGAGGCAGTACCACGACCGCGTCGGCTTCACGTCGTCAAGAATCTCGCGGACCGAAGCAACGATTCGCTCATACGTCTCTTTCGTGTAGTTGGACTCGTCGGCGCCGTCCCATCCGGCGCTGCCGGCCGTTCCCGCGATGTTGACGCAGCAGGCGATCCCCAGTTCGTCCGCCAGGGCCAGCTGCCCCTTCGCGTACGCCATCGCCGCTGCCGCCTTCGCCGGGTCCGGATTGAAGACATTCTTCCAGACTCCGACCTCCGCGATCACGACATCGTGTTTCTTTGCGATCTCACAATACGCCCTGACCTCATCTCTCGGCGTGTGGCACGTAAACGGTGCCGTCACCGCCCGAAACTTCGACGCGACCAACAGCCGCTCCCACTCCCCGGGGCCCGCGTATCTTCCCGCTATCGTTCCTCCCAGTCTCATCTCGCTCCTCCTTCGCACAGCGCTTCGTTGCGCCCTCAGGAAAAGAATAGGGGACTCTTCGCCAAAAGTCCATAGACAAAGTTCCCCTGTAAATGTCACATGATTTCCGTTTGCGAAAGCGACCTGCCGTCCAGCACTACCTCCGTGAGCCGGTCGTCTTTCGTGTACACAAGCTTCAGCGAGAAAAACGGCACATCCGCAGCCAACAACCGGAAGAACACCTTGTCGCCCTCCCAGATCGGCAGCTCGCAAACCTTGTCGATATCGACCCACACGAGGTCACCCTCGTCGCACTCGCCGAGCTCGCCCTCCCACGCGTCTGCCGTGTAGAGGTGCATATATTCGACCACATCGTCGCCGTACACAAACGTCACGATTCCGCGCGCCCGGTACGACGTAAGCGTCAGGCCGGTCTCCTCCGTTACCTCGCGCCGCAGGCACTCATCCGGGCTCTCGCCGTACGCAAAATGCCCCCCGACGCCGATGTATTTGTCACGGTTGATATCCGCTTCCTTCTTCACGCGGTGCAGCATCAGATACTGCCCGTCCCGCTCCAGATAGCAAAGAGTCGTCAATTCCGGAGTGTTCATGCATTTTCCTCCCGCTCCGCTTCCTTCTCAGCGCCGACCTTCGCCGTGTCGATGCTCTTGCCGAACACGACAAAGCGCTGGTACAAAAACTCCGTGATCAGGTTCGTTCCCATCGCGAGTCCGTCCGCAAGCGCCGCCGGCCAGCCGCACTTTTCGGTCAGCATATGCACGCCCCACGTCGAGAGCGGCGTGAATACCGCGTAGTAGGCGGCGACCTTCAACATGGCGACGGGCACATTTGCCGCGGACTGGAACGTGAACTTCCGGTTCAGCGTAAAATTCCACAGCACCGAGAGCACCAGTCCGACCAGGTAGCACGCCCAGCTCGGCAGCGACGTCCAGGTCTCCAGCACGAAGATGGTGCCGGCCTCGATCGCCCCCGCGCTCGCCGAGAACAGCGCGAACTTCAACGCGCGCAGCGCTTCCTTTCTGCCCTGTCCCGTGGTCTCACTCATAGTCGTCCTCCGAAGCCGCATCGTCCGCTGAGATGATGTCTGCGTAGCCGCAGCCGACCGTCTTCACAAGGTCCGCAGGCGTCAGCTCGATCTGGTAGCCGACCTTGCCCGCGCTCACGAAGATCTTCTCAAGCTCCTTCGCGCTCTCGTGCACAAATGTGGGAAATGCCTTCTTCATCCCGATCGGCGAGCATCCGCCGTGCACATAGCCCGTGAGCGGCAGCAGTTCCTTTTGTTTGATCATCGCGACCGCCTTCTCGCCCGCAGCCGTCGCGGCCTTCTTTAGATCGAGCGCGCCCTTCACCGGCACGACGAACACGTAGTACCGCCCCGATTTGCCCTGCGTCACGAGCGTCTTGAAGACACTCTTCGGCTCCTCGCCGAGAATCCCGGCGATCTGCACGCCGGTCATCGTCGGATCCGGCTCGTACGAATGGCTCGCGTATGCCACCTTCTTCGCGTCCAGAACGCGCATCACATTGGTTTTTTCTTCCTTCTTCAAGTGCTTTTCTTTCCCTTCATCAGTCTGTGAAAATATACCCGCGCGGAAATCCGCGATATGTTCAAAACACAATACAGCAAAACCAGCTGCACATAGATAAAGCACAGCATCGCGATCTCAGTCGCCGAAGTCATGCCCTCCGTGATCCAGTAGTACCCGAGCCCGACGGCCAGCGCGAGGAAAATGCCCCCGCAGAAAATCCACGCAAACCAGTCGAGGATCGACGGTCGGAAGCGGAATCGGCCGCGCTTATTCTTCACGTAATGATGCTCCATGTAACCGCCGGTTCCGCGCACGACATAGGGCGCGTAGACGATGACCCGCTCCGGCCGTTCGCCCCGCTTGCCGGGAACCGCGTACGGCGGCATCTTCTGAAGCAGTTTGCGGATCAGAAAAATGCCAAGCAGATCGATCACAAGCAATGCAGCAGCCACTTTGAACAACTCGCCCATACGTACCCCCCTTTATTTGCTTTTTATCCCGTTTTCATTCTACGTGTGTAGAACTTAGATATTCATTACCATGCACTCTTCCGACGCCGCGAATCCGAGCGACTCGTACAACGGCCTTCCCTCCTCCGTCGCATCCAGGCTGATCTCGGTCGCGCCCATGATTTTCGCATCCTCGATGAGGGATTCGATCATTTTCCGCGCGATTCCCTGCCGGCGGTACGCCTCCCGCACGTACACGTTCATCAGGTGCGCCCGCCTGCCGGTCGGATGCGCAAACGTCGGCATGATCCGATAGTAACTCATGCTCGCACAGCCGATCGCGCACTCGCCGTCGAAGGCCAGCACCGTCGTCTGGTCCCCATTCGCAAAATACTCCCGGCTCTCCCCGACCAGTTCCTCCGCAAAGCCTTCCCCGTCGCCGAGGTCGTTCACGTCGCGGAGCATCTCCAGCCGGATCCGCATCAAAAGCTCCAGATCAGCCGCGGCCGCTTTCCTGATGGTAATCATCGTTTCGTCCTCTTTTGCCTTATTCCCCGAAGATCTCATCCCACAGCTGCTCGTGCTGGCGGCTGAAAAACTCCGGCTTCTCGTCCTTCGCAAAATACTTTAGCTCCAGCGTCTCGTCCCGGTCGCAGCGCAGCTCGCCGCCGACTGCTTTGAGCTCATACACAATCATGATGCTGTGGGCCTTGTCGCCGTTCGGGTACACAAGGTTGGTGTCCGTGTAGATGTTGATCAGCCGGCCGACCTCGACGTCGAGCCCGGTCTCCTCCTTCGCCTCGCGGATCGCCGTCATCTCGGGTGTCTCCCCGAGCTCGATCGCGCCGCCCGTAAAGCCCCAGAGATGACTGTCGCCGCGCTTCTGCAGAAGCACCTCGCCCTTCTCGTTGCGAATGCAGCCGCCCGCAAAGCACAGGATAACCCTCTCGTTTCCGACTTTTCCTCTGATCCATCGGATGTAATTCTTTGTCTCTTCCATAGTTTTTCTCCCAAGTTGTATTCCCCCCCACGGGGTTACTCTTATTGTATCCGCGAGCCGGATAAAAGTCAAAAATATCACCGATTTTTCATCGGTTGATGACAGAGGGACAGTCCCCAGTTGTCATCTTTGGCGGAGATGACAACTGGGGACTGTCCCTCTGT
>JAFZWG010000063.1 GCA_017617395.1 Lachnospiraceae bacterium | reverse complement strand
TTAAGAAGCCCTCTTCGCTTCGCATCGTCGATCATGTACATGCCGACGCGGTCCTTGACGCTGCCGGCAGGATTGGCCAGCTCGAGCTTCGCGTACAGTCTCACGCCCTTCTTCGTCTCAAAATTCTGCAGCCGCAGGATCGGGGTGTTCCCGATCATACTGCGGATGTCCATATAAACATCCATTAAACACCACCCCCAATCTTGACGTTCGCGATTCTTGCAGCCTCAATGGCCTGCTTCAGATCCGCGATCAGATCGTCCGCATCCTCGATGCCGACGGAGAAGCGAATGAGCTCGTCCACAATTCCGGTCTTGTGCCGGATGTCGGCAGGGATGGATGCGTGCGTCATGCTTGCCGGGTGGCACACGAGCGACTCGACGCCGCCCAGGCTCTCCGCCAGCGTGATGAGCTTTAAGTTCCGGAAGAATGCGCGGTAGTCAAATTCTTCCTTCAAAACGAAGGAGATCATTGCGCCCGGCCCGTCCGCCTGCTTCTTCTGCACGGCGTAGCCCGGATCCGAGGCAAGCCCCGGAAAATACACCTTCTTCACGTAGCCGCTGTCCTCAAGCCACGCCGCGATTCGCTTTGCATTTTCCACATGACGGTCCATGCGGACGCCGAGCGTCTTGATTCCGCGGATGACTAGGAAGCTGTCGAACGGAGAGAGAACTCCGCCGATCGCATTTTGCAAAAAATACAACCGTTCCGCGATCGCTTTGTCCTTCAGTGCCACAAGGCCCGAGATCGTGTCGCTGTGTCCGCCGAGGTACTTCGTGCCGCTGTGGATGACGATGTCTGCTCCGAGCGATAACGGCCGCTGCAGGTACGGCGTGAGGAACGTGTTGTCAACAATCAGGAGGACGCCGGCCTTCCTTGCCAACTCCGCGGTTGCTGCTATGTCCGTGACGCTGAGCAACGGGTTGGCCGGTGTTTCGATATAGATGGCTTTCGTGTTCGAATCGATTGCCGCCGCAATCTTCGCGGTGTCGGTGGTGTCCGTGATCTCGTACGCAAGTCCGAGCGGCTTGAACACCTTGTCAAGAATTCGGAACGTTCCGCCATAGATGTTGTCGGAAATAATGATCTTGTCGCCCGCCGCGAACAGCGAGAGAACCGTGTGGATGGCCGCAAGCCCCGAGGCAAATGCCAGTCCGTACTCGCCGCCCTCCAGGTCGGCGATCAATGCTTCGAGCGCCGCTCTCGTCGGGTTGCCGGTTCTGGAGTACTCCCAGCCGGTGTTCACCCCGAGCTCGCTCTGCCTGTATGTCGATGTCTGGTAGATCGGAACGTTGACCGCTCCGGTCGTTTTGTCTCCGTCAATCCCGCCGTGGATCAGCAGGGAATTCAATGCTAAACTCATTTTTTAACCCTCGGTTTTCAGTGTATTTTTCGAAAAATGGCAACAAAAACAGGAGCCCCCGCAGGAAGCTCCCGAGCACATGGCATATTTGTATCAACCGTCGCTGTATCGTCACCGACATCGACAATCTACACTGTTAAGGCGCATCGAAAAGCAGTCGAACGCCCCGGCCATGGAATCTGCTCGGGATATTATCTGCATTCGACAACACATCGCATCGTAGCTGTACGTCGTAAACCGCTTCATCGTTCGCGCCTCCTTTCAAGGTTTGTATCACGCTTTCGTTTCGTGCTTTTGTTTCGTGATGTCGCAATAATAACACCATCAACCTACTATGTCAATAGGTAATTTGAAAAAATTTTTGATGACAAGGGGACAGTCCCCAATTGTCATCTCGCCGGGAGATGTCAACCGGGGACTGTCCCTCTGTCATCAATTCATCTTTTTATGCTCTTGCTCTTCTTCTGCGGAGGATTACGGTTGCGCCGATGCCGGCACACACGAGCGCCTCGATGAGAAGAATCGTTGCGTACGGCGTGCTCTCGCCGGTCTTCGGCGAATCCACCTTGCCGTTATTGTTGCCCTCGGGCGTCTGACCACCGTTATTGCCGTCGTTGTTGTCGCCCTCGGTCGTCTGACCACCGTTATTGCCGCCGTTGTTGTCGCCCTCGGTCGTCTGACCACCGTTATTGCCGCCGTTGTTGTCGCCCTCGGTCGTCTGACCTTCATTGTTGTCAACCTGCGCGGTCGTCGGTATCGTAAGGGATGTGGTGATCTCCTCGCCGGTGAAGGCGATCACGATGTCGTGCTTGCCCTCGGACATCGCTTTGAGCGTCGCTTCCTTGATCACAATCTTCGTGCTGCCCTTGCTTGCCGTGTACTCCTTGCCGTTGGTCCATGCATTTCCGCCTTCGGAAACGCCGAGGAAGTTTTCGAAGCACCAATTGTCGTCGGGCTCCGCTTTCACGATAATCTCGAAATCACCGCCGGTCCAGGTGCCGTCGGCACCCTGGGAAATCTTGTAAGCCAGTTTCTCCCAGACCGGTTTGACGGTCACGTTGCCGCTTACGGGAATCTTGTCCCCGGGCTTTTTAATCTCTTCGGAAGAGCCGACCTTCCAGCCGGCAAATCCCTTCCCGGTCGGAGGCGTGATGCTGCACGTCGGCAGCTCATAGTCGCTTCCGGAATCCGCCGAGGAACCTTCCATGGAACCGGTGCCGCCTTCCGGCTCAAAGGAAATCTCGCAATCCTTCACGAGCACAACCTTTTTCGCCGGATTATCGTTTACGTCCAGGAAATCATGCTTGTCAGCGGAAACCTTGCCGTTCTCGGGCTCCCGGATAACAATCTCGTTGCCCAGAACAATCTTTTTATCCACATCGTCGTGTTCCAAAAGGATAGCCTGTTTGGTTCCCTCGATGACAACCTTTGTGGCTGTATTTTTCACTTCCAAACCATCACTGTCGGGATCCTCCGAGCCGATGATGACACCATAGGTACCGCCCTTAATCGAAACCGTACCGGAAGCGATATACAGACCCCATGTGTCGACTGCGCTATTCGCACCTTCCGTAGCCTCGACGGTAACCTTCGGCTCCGCTTGCGTTCCGGTACCCGCCAGGATGCCGATATCCCTCAGCGCTCCGACTCCGCCCTTGCAGACCAGCTCGCCGCCTCTCTGGATATACGAACCCATGCTTACAAAGATTCCGTTCAGCGTACCGTTTACCGTAAGGGTCCCATCCGTTAGTTCAAGGTTGTCATGCCCGACATAAATGCCGCATCCCTTATCCGCATACTCACTTCCGGGAGCATCTTTTCCGTCAGCCTTGACAGAGCCGCCTTCGATGACAACCTCGCCCTGTTCCGTGTAAATTCCTTCCGTTCCCTCTGCGGTCACGTCGGAATTCTTCATGGAAACCGTACCTTCCTTGTTGAAGATTCCTTTTCCGGGGCACTTCGTTTCATCGGCCTTCGGAATCGACTTTGCAACTACCGTACTGTTTTCAATGGTAATTTTCGCGCTGCCGCTGGCAGGATTTTCGCAGTGAATTGCCGAAGTCATGTCAGACGTCGCCGTCACCGTACTGTCGGTGATTGTGATGCCCGTGGCTGCGCAGAGTCCGTAGCTCGGGCCGTAACTGCCGAACACTTTTCCATGGTATCTTGCATTGGACTCAACAACGCTTCCGCCCGAAATTGTCAGCGTACATTCTTCAACAAGAATTCCGTTGACGGAAACCTTGCCTCCGTTGATTTCTACCGTGCCTTCTGTCTCGATGCCTTCAATTCCGTACACGGTTACCTCTGTCGCGGTAAAGGTTCCCGTAATCAAAACCTTTCCTCGGCAGGAAACTCCACTGACGTCATAGCCGTCGTCGCCGGTGACAGTCGCCGTACCTTTGCAGATGAAATCACTGTATGCCTGGAATCCGTAGCCCTGCCGGACGTTGACATTGACAGTGCACCCTTCTTCGATAACGAGGTCCCCCTCAACGATAAAGCCGCTTCCCGGAACGATACAATTCACTGTCAACGTGCCGGTTCCTTGGAAGACGAGTCCCTCGGGCGAGCTCTGGAAGCCGCAGCTCTGGCAATCAAAATAATTCGTGCCGACCAGTTCAATGTTCAAAGGTCCGTCCGTTCCTAAATAATTAAAATAGAAAAGCGGATCTTCAATAGTAGGATCTTTCTTGCCGTCGGCATCTTCGTTCTTCTTTGAGATATTATTTAAAATCAGGGTATTTGTCTCAGGAATATACTTCGCAAACCCTTCTTCAAAGGAAATCTTGTCCTTGTTTTCATCGGTCACCTGGGTTTTGCCGAACCAGATTGGATATTTTTTGTCCTCGTCCGGATCTTCCGCCGAGGCGGTCGCGACACATACCCCGATTCCGATCAGCAATGCCAAAAGCATCGTAATCAGGCGGGAAATCTCTCTCTTCATCTTGCTTTTCCTCCGTTCTTTGTTATCACACTTTGCGCGATTTTTAATCGACGCGTATCGCATTATTCATGATAGCACACTCCGACTGCAAAAGAAACACCGAATTTACGATAACATGCATTTTTTGCACTTTTGCTTGCATTTGCCTCCGCTTATTCGGCCTCCTCTGCAGATGCGTAGCAGCGGCCGGTGGCGCGGACCTGCGTCAAAAAGCGGTCGGCCTCGCCGCAGAGCTCCTCGATGAGGTCGGTGTCGATGTTGTGCCCGCAGTTTGCGTACATCACAAGCTTGCAATGCGGGAGACACTGTGCGGTGCGCATCATAAGCTCCGGCGTGCTGATGGGGTCCTCCGCGCCGCCCAGAATCAGCGTGGGCGTCTGAATGCCGCGAAGCTTCACCCGAAGCGTCTCCTCGTTTTTGTATTTCATCAACGGCCGCCCGTAGTCCACGGCCTTTTCCCGCGGGTCCGCCTCAGGAAGACTGGAAAGCCAAGCAAAGCGTCGTTCGCGGCGAAGCTCCCGCGCCGGATCGTTGTCGATGGGCGGATCCATGGGCGGCGGGGAGGAGATGATGCCTTGGAGGAGCATTTGCCGATAGGACATCGTGCCGGCTGCGAGGCTGTGGGGCCCCGGCACTACCGCGACAAATCCTTCCACTCTCTCCGGGTGCCGCAGCACCAGATGCCAGCCGAGGCCTGCGCCGTGGGACGCGCCGATGTACGAGAAGCGTTCGATTCCAAGGGCGTCCGCCACCTTCACCACATCGTCCGCAAAGACGTCATACCAGGCGTCGCCGTAGTCCTCCGTCACGTAGGAGGACGGCGCAAAGCCGCGCAGCGTGATGCAGATCACATGGTACCCCATTTCCGCCAGGGCCTGCTGCATCCCCTTCGGGGCAAATCCCACCTGCGCCGAGAGAAGATACCGCGGTCCGCTGCCGTAAGCGACATAGGCCACCTCGATTCCGTCCCCCACCGGGACACGTCCGTTTTGCTGTTCCATAAAAGGCTCCTTT
>JAFZWG010000062.1 GCA_017617395.1 Lachnospiraceae bacterium | reverse complement strand
ACGAGCCTTCTTCGCATCGCGAGGCGTGTCGGCGTTCGTGCGGACAGCCAGCTTGCGATATTTGTCAGCCCAAGCCATAACGCGGCCGAACGTTCCGGCGATCTTCGCGTCTACGGTCGGGATGATTCCCTCATAAATGTTACCGGTGGTACCGTCGATGGAGATCTCGGATCCCTCAACGAACTTCTTGCCTGCAAGCGTGAAGGTCTTATTTTCCTCATCCATCACGATCGCGTCGCAGCCGGATACACAGCAGGTTCCCATACCGCGGGCAACTACGGCTGCGTGGCTGGTCATTCCGCCGCGGACGGTCAGGATACCCTGAGCGGCCTTCATACCGGTGATGTCCTCGGGCGAGGTCTCAAGACGAACGAGAACGACCTTCTCGCCTCTTGCGTTCCAGGCCTCAGCGTCGTCAGCGGTAAATACAACCTTACCGCAGGCAGCTCCGGGCGAAGCGCCGAGACCCTTGCCGATCGGCGTAGCAGCCTTCAGAGCCTTCGCATCGAACTGCGGGTGAAGGAGCGTGTCGAGGTTTCTCGGGTCGATCATCGCAACAGCCTCTGCCTCGGTCTTGTGGCCCTCGTCAACGAGGTCGCACGCGATCTGGAGAGCAGCCTGTGCGGTACGCTTGCCGTTACGGCACTGGAGCATGTAGAGCTTCTGGTTCTCTACGGTGAACTCCATATCCTGCATGTCATGATAGTGGTTCTCGAGGATGTCACAAACCTTAACGAACTCGGCGTAAGCCTCCGGGAACTCCTGCTCCATCTGCGTGATCGGCATAGGAGTACGAACACCGGCAACTACGTCCTCGCCCTGAGCGTTCTTGAGGAACTCGCCCATGAGCTTCTTCTCGCCTGTTGCGGGGTCGCGGGTAAATGCAACACCGGTACCGGACTGCTCGTTCAGGTTACCGAATACCATCGGCATTACGTTGACTGCGGTACCCCAGCTGTAAGGGATATCGTTGTCACGGCGATATACGTTTGCACGAGGGTTGTCCCAGGAACGGAACACAGCCTCGATCGCGAGCTTGAGCTGTACAACCGGATCGGACGGGAAATCCTCACCGAGCTGCTTCTTGTACTCTGCCTTGAACTGCTCGGCAAGCTTCTTGAGATCGGCAGCGTCGAGCTCGATATCGAACTTCACGCCCTTCTCTTCCTTCATCTTGTCGATCAGTACCTCGAAGTACTTCTTGCCGACTTCCATTACGACGTCCGAGAACATCTGGATGAAACGGCGATACGAGTCATATACGAAACGCTCGAACTTCGGATCCGGGTTGCCGGCGATCATCGCAGCAACAACCTCATCGTTCAGACCGAGGTTAAGAATCGTGTCCATCATACCGGGCATGGAAGCTCTCGCACCGGAACGAACCGAAACGAGAAGAGGATTCTTGAGGTCGCCGAACTTCTTGCCGTTGATCTCCTCCATCTTCTTAACGCCTTCCATGGCCTGTGCCATGATTTCGTCATTAATCTTTCTTCCGTCCTCGTAGTACTGCGTACAAGCTTCCGTCGTGATCGTGAAGCCCTGCGGTACCGGAAGACCGATGTTCGTCATCTCCGCGAGGTTGGCACCCTTGCCGCCGAGAAGATTTCTCATGTCGGCATTACCCTCGGTAAATGCGTATACCCATTTCTTAGCCATATATCTATGACCTCCTCTTGAATTTTCGCTGTCCACAATCCTTCAACCGATCTAAAAAACGCAGCAAGATTTTCCCTTCCCCGTTACGTAAACACGCAAAAGAAACGTCTGTGGACAGCCGTTGTAGAGATTTTAGCACACGAACCCTTTGTTGGCAAGAATTTTTCGTTTTAAGCGCATATTTCGTAGGCCCTCACGAAAACGTCGTCCGCGCTGTCCGCTCAGTTGTCAAAATGCACACAAAAAGCGCCCTCCGGACATGCCGGAAGGCGCCCTGTATATCATGTTTTCGCAATCAGCGGAAAATGAGCGGCAAAAACTCGTGGATGCAGCGTCTCCACACGGTCCAGTCGTGACCGCCGGGGAACGTGTTGCGGATCATGTTGAGGTTCTTGCCCTCGAGGAACTTGTCGTCCGAATCGAAGGAGTTGAAGAACTGATCCTCCGTGCCCATCGCGCGGTAGAAGACCTTGTAGGTCGCCTTGAATTTCTCGGCGTCATCGAGGATCGCCAGATGCGGCTCGGGCATGTTGCCCCACGGCGCACGAAGGAAACCGCTGAAGAGACCCGCGTAGCCGAACAGATCCGGGTTCGACAGCGTCGTGATGCTGGTCTGGAAACTTCCCATCGAAAGGCCGGCCATCGCGCGGTTCCACTTGTCCGTGAGAACGTTGTAATGTCCCTCGATGTAGGGGATGATGTCCTTGAGGAGCACATCGATGAACGGCATGCGCATCATCGGAGGCTTCTCCGACGGCTCCATGAGCTGCGTCATACCGCAGCACATGACGATGATCATCTCCTTCATCTCGCCCTTGTCGAGCAGCTGGTCGGCGATGCGGCCGACGTGACCCTGGAAGGTCCATCCGATCTCATTTTCCCCGTAGCCGTGCTGCAGGTACAAAACCGGATACTTCGTGTTCGGATCGTACTTCGGCGGCGTGTATACGAGGCAGATCTCGTGCTTGCCGGTCACCGAAGACTTTACATAATGGCGTGCAACAGCACCGTGCGGGATGTCCGTCAGGTCGTCCCAGGTGATGTCCTCCACCGGAATGTCCATAAAATTCATCGGGCGGCAGCAGCCGTAGCCGATGGGCAGGTACGGATTAAGCACATCCGCGCCGTCGATCTTGAGGAAGAAATACTGGAACCCGCGACCTAAGTCGAACGTTCCCTCCCAGTAGCCGTCCTCCTTCTTCTCAAACGCCTGCGTCTTGCCGAACTGATCGACCAGAACTTCCTTCGCGTTCGGCGCGATGATGCGCATCGTCACTCTGCCGTCCGGCAGAATCTCATACCCCTGATTGCCGTCGCGATTCGGCTCTCCGAAGATCGGATCAAACGACAGCGCCGTATCAAGCGGCCATTGTTTCATCATAAACGTAAACCCTCCGTTTGTTTCATTTTTCCTTGTTTGTCACTGCTTTTCGCGGGAGATGCACCCGCCCTTCCGGGTCGGTCTTCCATCGAAGAAGCGTACAAGATATTTTACCGCATTTTGGGGGATGTTACAACCGGATATTGCGGTGAAAAGGGGCTTTTGCGCCGGGGGCGGGGCGAATTAATGACTTTTGCTCTGCGCCTGCACGGAATTAATGACTTTTTGCACTCCGCCTGCGCTGAATTATCGTCTTTTGCATGATGATTTCAGACTAATCACCGAAAAACTCAGGATTAGTCCGTACAGGTCAGGAAATTATCGGTTTGGCAACTTGCTTTACATCTTAGAACTTAGGACTAATCCTCGTTTTATCCGATTTAGTACGTATACGCTCTGTCTTTTTAATGTCTTTCCAACATAGCCATACCGACTAAAGCCCGCAGAATAATTGATTAGTCTGAAATCAACCGACATAAACCTCGCAAAAACAGTATCCGTCCTTCGCCGGCGCACAACAAACCAACATCCGTCTTTCGCCGGCGCACAACGCCCCGCCCTCCGCGGACCGCCCCCGCCAAACGCCGGAATTACCGTCTGTCACAGAAGCCAATGCCGGAACCATCACCTGTCACAGAAGCCAGCGCCGGAACCATCACCTGTCACAAAAGCCAGTGCCGGATTTGACGTTCAATCGTGGGATAAACCAGCGGGTTACTGTTGCATTCCTCTGTGAGGATCAGGTTCTCACCGGGGAAATAGCCGGCGGCTTCGTACTGAGAGCGCTTACGCATGGCTGAAGCAGCATAATCCGGATCTCCCATTTTGCCGAAATGTTCCCAGATAAAAACGCGCCTTGTCCGGACGTTCAAGCACCGGAAATCCGGGCGCATGCAGCTGCCGTCCGGGAGAAGCAACGGGGCCTCGTACTGGTAGGGAATCCCGAACGAATGCAGTGCCTCCGCGATCATCCATTCGGATTTGGAGCGGACGGTTTCACCGCCGGATGTCGTGTGAATCTTGTTTTCCGAGAAGGTTTCCAGCGGGGCGAAAGTTTCCGCGCAGAACTCTTGCCTGATGATCTCGTCGGGAAGGATCCACGGCTCGATCAAGGCTCTGCGCCCGGGACGGATGCTCTCATACGTTTCGCGGATTCCCACCATGCACATGTCCGGGGATTTCAGGCGGCGGGTCAAGTCGGACAGCTCTTTCCGGGCAAGTTCAAGAAGCTTCTCGCGATACTCATTTTCCGCCTTTTGCCTGGCTTTCCCGAGCTCATGCTTCGCCAAATACTTCCACGCGCCGTCCTTCTGCTCTCTCCAATAGTACTGAAACGTCCTTCCGCAACGGCTCACCCGCAAGCTGCCTTGCGGATTTGCCGAACGCTCCGGCCGGATGTCCTGCACAAACTGTTCAAGCAGGCTCTTTCTCTCGCGCAAAGCGAGGAATATGCTCTCCCGGTTTTGATCCAGCAAAAAGCACCGCTGCTCCAGCAGGAGGTTTTGCATTCTGCTTCTCGTGTCCCGGCCAATCCTCTCCGGCGACTTGCTTTCTTCCTGCTTTTCCGGGCGCCTGCGCCCGTTCTTGGTTTTCTTTTGTTCTTTCCCGTTCATGGTCAACCTCTTTCTTCTCCGGCGACGGACGTCAAAGCTTCTGGAAAGTCTTGCGTTTCTTTCGGCGCAACCCGCAGCCGGCGGAAGCCGCCCCTTCTGCCCGTCTTCCCCGTCAGTATAACCGCTGCTGGCCGAACCGTACAATTAGAACGCAAGGTCTCTTTTTTGTGCACAATTCAAAAAAACAGGGCCTGCGGAAAACTCCGAAGCCCTGATTTTTGTTCTGAATCATCAAATACACAATTTCAATCTGTAAACCGCAACTGCGCTTACCACTCAAACTTCTGTGCAAAATACGCCTTCAGATCCTCGATCTTCACGCGCTCCTGCTCCATCGTATCGCGGTCGCGAACGGTGACGCAGCCGTCGGTCTCGGACTCGAAGTCGTAGGTGACGCAGAACGGCGTACCGATCTCGTCCTGACGGCGGTAGCGCTTGCCGATGTTTCCGCGGTCGTCGTACTCGCAGTTGTAGTACTTGGAAAGCTCGGCGTAAATCTTGTCCGCACCCTCGGCAAGCTTCTTCGAGAGCGGAAGCACACCGATCTTTACCGGTGCGAGCGCCGGATGGAAGTGCAATACGGTACGAACGTCGCCCTCGGCGAGTTCCTCCTCATCGTATGCCGCGCACAGGAACGCCAAAACCACGCGGTCGGCGCCGAGCGACGGCTCGACTACGTAAGGCGTGTAGCGCTGCTGCTTCTCATCGTCAAAGTATGTGAGGTCCTCACCGGACGTGTTGATGTGCTGCGTGAGGTCGTAGTCGGTACGATCCGCGATACCCCAGAGCTCGCCCCAGCCGAACGGGAACAAAAACTCGATATCGGTCGTGCCCTTCGAGTAGAAGCAAAGTTCCTCGGGAGCATGGTCGCGAAGACGCATCTCGTCCTCCTTGATGCCCAGGGAGAGGAGCCAGTCGCGGCAGAATGCTCTCCAGTACTGGAACCACTCGAGGTCGGTGCCGGGCTCGCAGAAGAACTCAAGCTCCATCTGCTCGAACTCTCTGGTACGGAACGTGAAGTTGCCGGGCGTGATCTCGTTTCGGAAGCTCTTGCCGATCTGGCCGATACCGAACGGAATCTTCTTGCGGCTCGTGCGCTGTACGTTCTTGAAGTTTACGAAGATACCCTGTGCGGTCTCCGGGCGGAGGTACACGGTGTTCTTCGCATCCTCGGTAACGCCCTGGAACGTCTTGAACATCAGGTTGAACTGACGAATGTCGGTGAAGTTATGCTTGCCGCAGGTCGGGCACGGGATGTTGTTGTCCTCGATGAACGCCTTCATCTCCTCCTGGGAAAATGCATCGATCGGCTTCGGAAGCGTGATGCCCTTCTCCGCCGCAAAATCCTCGATCAGCTTGTCCGCGCGGAAGCGCTCGTGGCACTCCTTGCAGTCCATCAGAGGATCGGAAAATCCGCCCAGATGGCCGGAAGCGACCCACGTCTGCGGGTTCATGAGGATGGCGCAGTCAACGCCGACGTTGTAAGGATTTTCCTGGATGAACTTCTTCCACCAGGCCTTCTTGACGTTGTTCTTGAGCTCTACGCCGAGGTTGCCGTAATCCCAGGTATTGGCCAGGCCGCCGTAAATCTCGGAGCCCGGGTATACAAAGCCTCTCGCCTTCGCGAGTGCTACGATCTTATCCATTGTTTTTTCCATAGTGTCGCACCTCGTTTCTTCTGTTATACCCCAATATATTAGCCTCACTGCGTCCCAATGTCAAATCCTTTTTTCGCAAGAGAAAGCAGGCGAAGCAACTCCGCCTGCTTTTGTTTCCTGTGGATGGCCGTTCGCTCTCGGCACACCTTGTTTTGTCCCGCCGGATTAACCGATCAGGCTCTTCAGGTCGGTGTACTCGTAGCCGTGTGCTTCCGCAACGTTCTTGTTCGTCAGCTTGCCGCCGTAGCAGTTCACGCCGGTGCAGATGACAGGGCTCTTCCTGCAAGCCTCCTCAAGACCGGCTTCCGCAATCTGCAGACCGTAGCGGAGCGTTGCGTTGGTCAAAGCGATGGTACTGGTTCTCGGAACCGCACCGGGCATGTTGCCGACGCAGTAGTGAACAACGCCCTCCTCGATGTAAACCGGATCGTCGTGCGTCGTCACGTGGCTGCTCTCGCCGCATCCGCCCTGGTCGATCGCGACGTCTACAAACACCGCGCCGTTCTTCATCTCGGGCAGATACTTCTTCTTGAAGAGCTTCGGAGTCGATGCGCCGGGGATCAATACGGAGCCGATCACAAGGTCCGCTTCCTTAACCACGCGCTCGATGTTGCTGTCGGTCGAAACCAGCGTCTGGATATGCGCGCCGAACATGTTGTCCAGCTGCTCGAGACGCTTTAAGTTAACGTCAAGGATCGTTACGTTTGCGCCCATACCGACGGCAATCTTGCAGGCGTTCATACCTACGGTACCGCCGCCGAGGATCACAACATTTGCCTTCGGCGTTCCGGGAACACCGGCGAGAAGAATGCCTTCTCCGCCGAAGCGCTTTTCAAGGTACTTTGCGCCTTCCTGGATGGAAAGGCGACCCGCGATCTGCGACATCGGAGCAAGAAGCGGCAGCGACCGGTCGGTCTCCTGCAGCGTCTCGTAAGCAACCGCTTTCACCTTGCCGTTAAGAAGCGCATCCATCTGCTGCTTGTCCGCTGCGAGATGGAGATATGTATAAAGGATCAGCCCGTCGTGGAACAGAGGATACTCTTCCTCGAGCGGCTCCTTCACTTTGACGATCATATCAACGAGGTTCCAGACATCGGCCGCGTTGTCGATCAGGGATGCACCCGCGTCCACATACTCATTGTCCGAGAAGCCCGAGCCGACGCCCGCACCCTTCTCCATGTACACGTGGTGCCCCGCTGCCACATAGGCCTTCACGTTGTCCGGCGTGAGTCCCACGCGGAACTCGTTGTTCTTGATTTCCTTCACACATCCGATTTTCATTTTTGTTTACACCCTTCCCATGTTATTTTAACAGGCCTTCCTCACCGCGCCCCAAACGCTTTACCGATGCGAAAAATGCCCGCCTGTTTCACATTGTAACAGAATCCTTCCCTCAAGGCAAATACTATTCTCACTCGATCCCTTCAACACCGTCGCATTTGTCGATCGTGTCGATCGTGCCGTCCTCGTTGTACGTAAACTCGGCCACGCACACGGAGCGGTGGAACAGGCTTCCGCCCGGCAGCTCGTCGGTGTGGTAGAAGAGGTACGAATGCCCCTTGTAATCGCACAGGCCCGGATGGTTCGTAAAGCACGGACCCTCCTCCATCAATACGCCCTGATACTTCCACGGTCCGGTCGGTCCTTCCGACGTCGCATAACCGAAGTGCTCGTTGCGGCGCTCGCCCTCGGCGAAGCCTGCGAACACCATGTAGTACAGACCGTTTCTCTTATAAAACCACGGTCCCTCGCCGTACGTCGTGCCGGTCATGTGGCTGCCCTTGCCGAACGACTCCACGGTCATCGGAATCTTCTGCACGCCGACGCTCTCGTCGATGGAGATCATGTCCTCGTTGAGGAGCACGTAGCGAAGCTCGGGGTTTCCGAAGTACAGATACGCCTGGCCGTCGTCATCGATGAACACGGTCGGATCGATGTCGTTCCAGTCGCCCTCGTCCACGAGCGGATATCCGAGGTCCGTAAACGGGCCGGTCGGGCTGTCCGAAACACCCACGGCGATCGCCATGCCGCCGTTTTTCTTGTGCACCGGGCAGTAGAGGTAGAATCGGCCGTTGCGGGCGATGCACTGCGGCGCCCACGCGCGGTCGTCTGCCCACTCGATGTCATCGAGGCCGAAGATCTTGCCGTGGTCCGTCCAGTTCACCATGTCCGTCGTGGAGTAGCATCTCCAGTCGAACATCGTATAGAAATCGTTGATCAGCTGATCCTCGTCGTGCGTCGTGTACAGGTACAGCGTTCCGTCGTGCACCATCGGCGCGGGATCCGCCGTGTAGATCGAAGTGATGATCGGGTTTTTGCTCTTTTTGTCAGCCATGTTGTTCGTGATTCCTCTCGTTTTCGTTTTATTCGTTCTCGACCTCCGCGAGCATCTCCGCGCTGCGGAATCGGTGGTCGTTGTACTCCTCATACCAGGCCGCGGCGACCTCGCGCAACTCCGCAAGCACCTCGTCGCTCACCGTGAAGGCGAACATTTTCCCCGGCGCTGTCGCGGCGATGAACCGTAGCGCGTACCACGTCGACGCGTCGAGGTTGTAAAATCCTCTCGCGACCATCTGCGTGCGCAGCTCGTAGGCCTTGCGCCCCTCCGGATCGAAGAGCTCGCCGGCGCACGAACGGCACAGGCAGCCGCCCGAGGGCACATGGAACACGAACGGCCCGCTCTTTTCGCGGCACCGCACGCACTCGTTGACCTGCGGGCCCTCGCCCCGCACGTACGTCATCTTCATCTCAAAAACGGCGCGCACCAGCGGAAGCGGCATGTCGCCCTTCACCAGTGCGCGAAGCGATGCGTACAAAAGCGAAAGCGCCTCGCTCTCGTCCAGATTTTCCTCGGTCGAATACTCCGCGAGCTCGCAGAAGTAGCAACCGTAGCACGTCTTCGCGAGATCCCCGCGAAGTTCCGTAAAATACTCGTTCACTTCGGCGCGCACGATCGTGTACGAGGTGCGCCCCTCGATGACGGAAAATGCTCCCGTCACAAACGGCTGTGTCGCCGCCACCAGCGCGGACTTCGGCCGCTGCGCGCCCCTGGCAAACGCCGAGATGCGCCCCCGCTCCTTCGTCAGAACGGACAACCGCCGGTCGTATTCGCCGATCGGCATCGAGGAAAGAATGATGCCGTGCAGTATCGTATTGTCTGTCATGGGCACCTCTCCTGTGGCCGTTTACTCCTCCGGATCGCGGTAACCGTAGTTGCGGATCAGCGAGTCGCTGTCGCGCCAGTTCTCCTTCACCTTGACCCAGAGCTTTAAGTTGATCTTCGTTCCGGTCATCATCTCAATGTCGCGGCGCGCATCGGTACCGATCTTCTTGAGCATCAGGCCCTTCTTGCCGATGATGATTCCCTTGTGGGACTCGCGCTCGCAGATGATGGTCGCGTCGATATCGATCAGCGTGCCGCCCTCGCGCTCCTTCATGCGGTCGATCAGCACCGCGATGCCGTGCGGAATCTCGTCCTCGAGGTTACGAAGCGCCTTCTCGCGGATCATCTCCGCCGCGATCTGCCGCTCCGGCTGGTCCGTCACGGTGTCCTCGTCGTAGTACTGCGGTCCCTCCGGAAGATACGTAAAGATCGTGTCCGTCAGATCGTCCGTGTTCTCGCCCTTTAAGGCCGACACCGGCACGATCGCCGCAAAATCATATTCCTTGCGGTACACATCGATAAAGCGGAGAATCTCCTCCTTCTTCACCTTGTCAATCTTGTTGATGACAAGCATCACCGGCGTGTCCACCTTGCGAAGGCGCGCTAAAATCGCCTGCTCGCCCGCACCGATGTAGTCGGTCGGCTCGACCAGCCACAGGATCAGATCAACGTCCTTTAAAGTGCTCTCCGTCACCTCGGCCATGTATTCCCCTAACTTGTTGCGGGCCTTGTGGATGCCCGGCGTGTCGAGGAAGATGATCTGGCCGCGCTCGTCGGTGTACACCGTCTGAATGCGGTTTCTCGTCGTCTGCGGCTTGTTCGAGGTGATCGCGATCTTCTGGCCGATCAGTCGGTTCATCAGGGTGGATTTGCCGACGTTCGGGCGTCCGATCAAAGCGACAAAGCCCGAGCGGAAGGTTGCATTTTTCTTGGTATCGCTCATGTCCCCGGTCTCCTTGGTTTCTCTTTTGCCATCCCTTATCCGCGCAGTCCGCGGCTCTCGAGGAAGAGGTCCTTGCACTCCTTCGCCGTGCTCTCCGTCGCGAGCGCCGCGCGGTAGCCCTGCGCAAGCACTGCCTTAAGCATCGGCGCCAGCGCGCGCAGCTGCTCGTTCGTCACCGTGAGCACCTCCTCGCGCACCTTCTGCCACTCCTCTGCGGTCAGCCCCGTAAAATACCGGTTCATCGCCGTTCCGAGGATCGACGCCGGCGTATACGGAATGTCCATATCGGCAATCGTGCCGATGATATATTTCGTGATTTCGTTCTCGCTCAGATTGAGGTTCGCCACATAGTCCGCAGCGCCGTCGAACGTCGCAAACGACTCGCGGCAGTTCGGGTCGCGGTACGTCACCATAAACGTGTCGCCCGAGATCGCGCCGAAGCCCTGCATCGCACCGTACGCGCCGCCCAGCACGCGGATCTTCGTCCACAGATAATCGCGCGAGAGCAGAATGTTCAAAACCGCGTACGCGCCGCTGTACTCGTAGCCCGCCGTGCGGTAGTTTCCGGCCGCACAGTTGTACTGCACGGCACCCGCGTAGGTGAGGACCTCATTTTTCTTCGCAAAATGATACCCGCCCTTCCACGGCAGCTCCTTCATCGCCGCGATCGGCTGCTCCGCCGCAAGCTCACCGAACAGCGTCGGCAGCGTCGCGAACGCCTCGCACGCCTTCTCGTAACCGGCCGCATCCGCCGTGACGCCGAGCGTCAGATTCTCCTTGCGGAAAATGTGCGCGCGCATGCGCTTTAAGTGCGCCAGCAGGTCATCCTTTACATTGTCAAAGTCGGCGATCCACTTGCGAAGCTGTGCGTAATAGCTCTCGCCGCAGGAAAGGTGCGTAAAACGCACCGAGGGGCTGAAGTAGGAGTACGCAAGGCTTCTCGCGGTCGTGTGGCCGCGGCCCTCCATCGATGCCGGCAGGCGAACCGCAAGCTCCGCCATGATCTCGCGGAGACGGTCGGTGTCCTCCAGCTTCAAGCGGCCGATGCCCTCCCACGCAAGGTCGATGCCCTTCGTGAGGTTGCCGTCGAAGACCTTCGCGGCGATCGTGAAAAATGCCTTCATCGCGCCGATCTCGCCCTTCACGGCAGTCGACTCCAGATATCCTGAGATACCGCCGGTGTAGAAGTTGGCCTCATCCTGCAACTCGCGGTATGCATAATTTTCCGTGTCCATGAACATGTAGACATCCGAAAGCAGTCCGAGGTACGGAAGCTCCTCCTCCGGCACGTCGGTCGCGTCGAAGCGAAGCTGCGCGTACGTGATGCCGCCGGTGAATTTGTCGACATGAACGAGCGGAATTCCGTCCGCCGTCGTCTCAACCGTATACGGAACGGGCTGCTGCTCGCGTCCGATGTCCTCGCGCGAGAGGGACGGCAGGCAGGAAAGCTCCTCCTCGGTCTCCACACGGCTCTGGAACTCCTTGAGCGCCTTCGTCTTCGCAACAAGCTCGTCGATCTCCGCCTCGCTCATCGAAGCCTTGCGCGCCGCAAGCTCCGCCGCCAGCGCCTCTTCCTCCTTCGTCGCCAGACCCGGCTCGGGCGTCATTACAACCAAAGCCGCATGGTCGGTCGCCAGGAAGTCCTCAAGAAGCTGCTCAAAATACCCGTTCTCCAGATCCTTGCGCAGCTCGTCGAACACCCAGCCGCGGTCGAGGCCCTTGAGACCGGCCGTCTCGTCGTAGAGGTACGCCGAGAGCGATGTAAATCCGAAGACGATTCCCTTCGGGTATCCGCCGAAATCCGCCTCGCGGTACGAAAACTCCGCGCGGTTTAATGCGGCAAGAATACTTCTCTTATTGACGCCCTTCTTCGCGATGTCCGCAACCGTGTCGCGGATGATGCGCAGGAATTCATCGGCCTTGTCAGCCTCTGTCTCGCGCGCCGTCACCGTGAGGATCGGCTGTCTCTGATCGCCCATGTACTGGCCGCTCACATCGTTGCCGATGCCGGCGTCCAGAAGCGCCTTCTTCACGGGCGCGCCGGGGATGCTGAAGAGGATGCTTGCGAGGATCTCCCACGCGAGCGCCTTCTTGTACTCCGGCCCATCGAAGAGCTTCACGCCGTACTCGAGGTACGTCTTGTCCTTCGTGTCATCGCCCTCGGAAACGGAATACGGAATCTGCACTTTCGTAAAGCCCGTCGCCTTCTGCACCCCGATCTCGGAATCCACGGGGATGATGTCAAACGACGAGAGATAAGCCTTGTCGAGGTACGTGAGCATGTCGCCCATGTCCATGTCGCCGTAGAGGTAGATGTAGCTGTTCGCCGGCGAATAGTACGTGCGGTGGAACTCGAGGAAATCCTCGTACGTCAGCTGCGGGATCACCTTCGGATCGCCGCCCGACTCCACGCCGTACGTCGTGTCCGGGAAGAGCGCCTTCATGAGCTCGAGGTTCATGTTGCTCTCCGGATCGGAAAATACACCCTTCATCTCGCTGTACACGACTCCGTTGACGGTCAGATCCGCATCGCGGCTCTCCATCTCGTAGCGCCAGCCCTCCTGCAGGAAGATCTCCTCCCTGCGGTAAATGAGCGGATGCATCACGGCGTCCATGTACACGTCGACGAGGTTCTTGAAATCCTTGTAGTTGCAGCTCGCGCACGGATACATCGTCACGTCCGGCGCGGTAAATGCATTGATAAACGTCTTCAAAGACCCCTTCTCCATCTCCATGAACGGGTCCTTGACAGGGTATTTTTCGGAGCCCGCAAGCACCGAATGCTCGATGATGTGCGGAACGCCCGTGCTGTCCATGGGCGTCGTGCGGAACGCAATCGCAAACACCTTGTTCGGATCGTCGTTCGACAAAAGAACGATGCGCGCACCGCTCCTAATATGGCGAAGAACCAGCCCATCCATGTGCTGGTCCTTAAGCTCTCTGTGTTCGATTCTCTCGTAGCCTTCGCAGGTAAACCCGGTTAAATCCATCATAAACAGTTCTCCATTATTGCAGTATTTTCCAAATATTCACGACCGTTTCCGGCCGCACGCATCAGATGTCGTCGCTCTCGTAGTCCGCGAGCTCCGCCAGAATGTCCTCCGCCTCTTTGAGCGTATTTTTCGCCTTTTCGCGATTCGCTCTGGCCTGATTCATCTTTTCGATCTCTTCCTCTTCCTCCTCGGTCAGCAACAACCGCGGGTCAAAGGTCTTGTTCATCTCCTCGTCTTCGTCGAAGTCGTCGATGATCATCGGCTCCTCGACATGGTTACCGCGCTCCTTGAGGAACAGAATGAGGAAAATGATCACCAGCACGAGCAGTCCGAAGATCGTGACCGCGCCGATGAACTCGCGCGTCGAAAGGCCGGCGACGAAGCTGTCCTTCGCTCCGGTGTCCGAGGGCTGGTTCGGGTTCGTGTCAGGCTTCGAACGAACCGGCTCGGTCGGTGTCGGCTCCGGGGTGGGCGTCGGAATCGGCGTCGGGCTCGGAACAAACATCGTATCGTGATAGTTCATCACGCTCTTGGTATTCATGTCATAGAGGAACCATCCGGCCTCGCCGTTCGAATCCCTAAGGTACAACAGCACGATCGCCGGGTCGGTCTCCGCCTTCCAGACGGTGACGTTCGGTCCGAACAGCTGGTCCGTATCCTCGACAAATCCCTTCGGCACTGCCGTGTCCTCCGGCTTCGGAATTACCGAGAACCGTCTCGCGGGCGACTCCACCATCTGGTAGAGATAGTACTGGTCCGCCGCTGCCATGACGTACAGCCGTCCGTCGTCCATCTGCACCAGCTTCGTCGTGCCGTCCTCGCCTGTCGCAACCGCAACCGTATAACCGTTCATCTCCACGGTCTCCGCCGTGAAGCCCTCCGGAAGATCACCCTCGAACTCGTCCCTTAAGGTCCGGTTCGCATCTCCGACGCGCACCGAAAGTCCGGGCGTCGGCGTGGGCGACGGCGTCGGTGTCGGCGCCGGTCCGCGGTTGACCGTGATCGTATATGTCTTCTTCGTCTTTCCGTCCTCGGCGGTACACGTTACCGTCACCGTGTTGGCACCTTCCTTGAGGTCCTTGTTGCCCGAGACGGAAACCTTGCCCTTGCCGTCCTCGGACTTCGCGGAAATCGTCAGCGACGTCACCGCACCGTCCACGTTCACGGTGTAGCTCGTGGTATTCTTGGAAAATGCCGGCGACAACGTTCCCTCGCCAACCGACAGCTTTCCGAGGTTTGCATTGGTCGACGCCGAATACGGCGGATTGACCGTGACGGTCGCGTTCTTGACCGTAACCGAATCGAATGTGTCACCACCATCCGTGGGATACAAACGCAAAACACTCTGCTTGGAAGCCTTCACCGTAACGGTGTAGGTTCCGGCCTTGTTTCCGATGAACTCGTATGTGTACGTTTTCGACTTTCCTTTGATGTCGAAATCAACTTCCTGATAGGAACCATTGACACTGCTGTCCGCGGCGAACGTGAGCGCCGATGCATCATACGTCAGCGTAAAATCCACAACGCCGATATCCGCCGGTGCGGACACCGTGACTTTCACCGTCACCTTGCCGCCGACGGTACAACTGCCGCCGGAAGCAGAGATGGAAGCCGTTTCCGCAGCCAGTGTACTCTGCGTCATTGACATCACAACGGTCACGAGCAAAAGCATCGGAACCATCAATGCCGCAAGAATCCTACGTCCTGTCTTCATTACTGTCATTCCTGTCTCCCCTTATGATTTGCACAAGTTTTCATCTTTGCTATTACTTCTTCTCCGGTTGCTGAATCTTCGAAATACCCAGAATATGTCGTCGCAGATACAGCAGGTCCGTTGCTGTAATGCCGTCCTTTCCCTGTACATCCGCAGCGGTTGCCGCGGCGCTTGATAACTTGCTGATTCCAAGTATCTGACGTCGTATGTACAAAAGATCCTGCGCGTTGATTTCGCCGTCTCCGGTGACATCGCCGTAGATGATGATCGGAATCTTGTAATCGTCGGTCTTTAAGCAGCATCCCGTACCGACCTTACCGGATGTCATGACCTCGCCGTTCACGTTCACAACCTGCGTCTTCGAGCTGCCCGTCACCGTAACGTTCTGTAAAAACGTTGCGACATCCGTGCCGAGCGGAATCGCCTGGATCCGCTCCTCGGTCAGGTCGTATTTGTCGGAGATGATCGTCTCGGTCGTCTCCTTCCGGAAGACATGAAGCACGTAGGTCGTGACTCTGCCGTCTCCCGCCGTACAGTTGATATTGACCGTGTTGTTGCCGGGCGCGATGGAAACCTTGCCCGTGCCGCTCACCTTCGTCGTCGAGGCGATCGCCTTCGCGCTGATGGTGATGGACGACGTTCCCGGTCCCACGACTACGTCGTAGGAGAGCGTCTTATAGCTGAAGTCCGGCGTCAAATCCTCGTCACCGATGGAGAGTTCCTTTAAGTATCCGTTCGGATTGCCGTCGCTGATCGGACGCTCGCAGGCCTCCTCGGGCATTCCCGAATACACCGGAATGCTGAAGACAAATGCGACATCCAGAATCGCAACGTTGTCTCGCGTCAGGTTCGAATAGTACAGGTCCGCTTCCTTGTAGGGCGCGGTAACATTGGTCATGTACTGATGTCCGTACGTGTTGGTCGACGTGACGTTAAACTTCTGAAGATAGAGCGTATCCTGTCCCTTTGCCACATAGTCCGCACCGAGACGGACCGCACCGCCGATGATGGCCGCTTTTCTCGTCTTCCACGGTCTCTGGTCGGAAACCTGCTTGCCGTTGATGGTAAACGTCGACGCGCCCTGCTTCGCAAAGTTGAGGCCGGCCTTCACAGGACTCGAACCGTATGCTCCAAAGTTATAGTAGTTGTAGTAGCCGCTGCTGCCGCTGATGATCGACGACGTGTTGCCCGGAACACGGCCGACCTCCTGGAAAATTCGTGCCGCCAGGAAATACGGGCTCACGCCGGATGTCTGCGCCGCCTCGATCAGGATCTTCGCGTACGTCGTGCCGTCGGTCGAGTTCTCCATGTGGGAGCCGACCAGCATGCGCTGAACACCCTCCTCCGTGTGCAGCTCCGGATCGTACGACTGCTTCTCAAACATGAACACCGCGCGCTCGCTCAGGAAGTTTCGCGGATCCATGCAGTACGCGATCATCTCCTTGGACGCCGCGTTCCAGCTGCCGCCGTCGTGCGTCGTGTAGCCGCCGTCGTTGCCGTTGGCATCCATCCAGAGGTACTCCCCGTTGGCCGTGGACTTCCACGAGGACGGGGATGTATTTTTCACAAGGCTTCGGCCTTCGCTGGCCTCCGCATTGATGACATCGTTCCACGACAGGCCGGTGTTCATCACCGTGAACTCCCAGTTCGGGTGCTGCTGATGAAGGATGTACAGGGACTCGCAGTACGAATCCGGGAAACCCTTCTCCTTCAACTCGGCCATATAGGTCGCATACTCCGGATCTCCGGTGTCGATATCGTCGTACAATACCAGATACTCGCTGGCGACATAGCCCACCAGCCCGGTCTGGCCGTTGAAATCAAACTTGATCTTGCTCCAGTAACTGTCGCCGATCTGCTTGGCGTCCTCGAGGACACGAACCTTCGTGCCGGGCGTCAGCTGAATCTCATAGCCCTTCGCATCGTGCATCATCGCGAGCGATTCGGTGCGGACGTTGAGGTCCGTCGCTACATTGACATAGCCCGCGGTGCCCTCCGGCGTCGGAGTCGGACTCGGGGTCGGACTCGGCGAAGGAGACGGCGTCGGCGAGAGTGTCGGCGTTGCCGGAACCGGCGATAACGTCGGAGTCGGCGGTGTGGTCGGAATCGGCGTGTTCGAAGGCGTCGGTTCCGGACTCGGCGAATTCGTCGGCGAAGGCTCGGGGCTCGGCGAAGGTTCCTCACTCGGCGAAGGCTCTGCGCTCGGTGAAGGCTCCGCACTCGGCGAAGGTTCCTCGCTCGGCGAGGGCTCCGTACTCGGCGAAGGCTCCTCTCCCGGATTCTCGTTTCCGCCTGGGTTCTCGGTGCCGCCGGGATTCTCCGCGTCCGCAAGGATGCCGGAGTTCACGAGCGTTCCCGCGGTGACCATGGCAAGCTTTCCGGACTCTGTCGTCGACGCAATCGCGTTAGCGGGCATGGCAAAGAGAGCTGCCATCATTGCGATTGCCAGCAGGATTGCCATTTTCCGATTGTCAGCGTTGCTTCGTTTCATTCGGTTCACTTTCTTTTATCTGCGCGGGGGCCACTCGATCTCGCCCTCGAACACGGTAACGGCGGGGCCGGTCATGTAGATTCGGTCTGCCGTTTCGTCATATTCAATCTTTAAGTCGCCGCCAAGCAGGTGCACCAGTACCGACGGGCCGGTCAGCCCGAGCCGGTAGCAGGCGTACGCCGTCGCGCAGGCGCCCGTTCCGCATGCCATCGTCTCGCCGGAGCCGCGCTCCCAGACGCGCATGTTCACTTCCGTGCTGTCGATCACCTCGACAAATTCGGTGTTCACTCCCTCGGGGAACATCCGGTGATGCTCCATCACGCGGCCGAGTTCCAAGACCGGCGCATCCTCGGTGGATGCCACCGGAATCACCGCGTGCGGGTTGCCCATCGATACCGCGGTAAATTCAACCTTCGTCCCGGCGAGAACGATCTCCCTGCCGAGCGCCGGCTCATCCGCCACGAGCGGAATGTCCGCGGGCTCCATCGAAGGCCTGCCCATATCCACGGTCACCTCCGTGACCTCGCCGCCCTCCACATGGAGCGTGAGATACTTCACGCCCGAGAGCGTCTCCACGGTAATCTCGGTCTTGTCGGTCAGACCTTTGTCATAAACAAACTTGCCGACGCAACGGATTCCGTTGCCGCACATCTTCCCCTGACTGCCGTCAAGGTTGTACATTTCCATATAGAAATCCGCGATGCTGCTCGGCCGGATCAGGATGATTCCGTCGCCGCCGACACCGGTGTGCCGGTCGCTCATCCGGATCGCTGCCTTAGCGCTGTCCGGCAGCGGTTCACGCGTACAATCAAAGTAAACGTAGTCGTTGCCGCAGCCATGCATCTTCGTAAAATGCCGCTTCATTTGTCCTCCTGCCTGCTCTTTCGTCACAAGGGCGCAGAAACTCATATTAAACCATTGTCATTTTAGTCCGAACTTTCGAAAATGTCAAGATTCGTTGCATTCCCGTCGATTTTTCGCGGTTTCGCGGACCCCGGCAACATCGGAAACGATTGACTTTTCTGCCCTGTACTGCTATACTTTCCTATAACATCGTTGCCCGCGAAAGCGCGGGCGAACATAGTTCCTGTATACACCAAGGAGGATATGCTATATGAGAAAGTTTCTCGCTCTGATGCTGACCGTGGTTTGCGTTGTCGGTCTTCTGTGCGCATGCGGTCCTGCTAAGAACAACACGACGGAAGAGACTGTTACTCCGACCGCCACGTCGACTCCGGCACCGACCAACACTCCTACCCCGTCCCCGACTCCGACTCCGGACCCGAATTGCTTCTTCAAGTGCGATTTCGATTCCAAGCCCGTGGGGCAGGTTGTTGACGCTTATGAATTTGCGGACGCGGTGACCGGCGAGCTTGCTTACATGCTGTTCGGCGGTGTCGGCAGCGGCATCGGTGATTTCGCAGCCGGCAAGGGCACGAACGGTTCCGGCGCTTTGCTTGTTACCGGCAGAACCGCTACCTGGAACGGTATCGCATTGAACATTGATGAGAAGTACTTTGGCAAGGGTCTCAAGGTCAGCTTCGATGCATGCGCTACTTCCCTTAAGGAAGACGAGCACGAGATGCAGATTTCCTGCACAACAAAATTCCAGATTACGAACTCCTCGGGCAGAGTCACAATGCTTTATCCGCAGTACAACCGTATCGTCGTCACATCCGTTGACGGTGCTTGGGTACACGGTGAGGGCGTTGTCTACTTCCCGTCGGATATCATTTTTGATCCCGCAGACAGTGGAGCGACCCCGCAGATTTACTTCGAAAGTCCGACCGGCAAGGGTATGGAAGATATTATCATTGACAACGTAGAGATGACCGTTATCGACGGTGTCGGTGATTATACCGGTTTTAAGAAATACTGGGACGAGCACAAGCCGGCAGAGGAAGAATAATTCTTCAAAACCCGAATCAGACAGGAGTGGCTTTCGGGCCACTCCTTTCTTGTGGCAGGAGGCTATAATGCTGCATTTCCTTAGGAAAACCGTCCGAAAGACAACCTCACCCCGCCGCTCATCGGCAGACACGATGCCACGCGCATTGCTTCTGCCGCTTCTTTGCGTGTGTGCGGCCGTGCTTCTGTGCGCCTGCACGGGACTGCCCGGCTCCGAGGATGTCTCCGCGACGATGACCCCTGCCCCCACCGCAACTCCTTCGGAAAATGCACCGACCGCAACCCCCGAGCCCTCGACAACGCCCACGGCCGCGCCGACCGCAACCCCGACGCCGGTTGACATTTCCGGTCTCTCGGACGGCGGCTGTAACGCCTGCGCGGAGTGGAATGACGACGACACTTTGAAGAAAGCCGCGCCCGTGACGGTCGGCACCATGATCTACGCCAACAACTTCGAGCGCGACCGCGGAAACCGTCTCGCCTCAGGCAACACCTTCAACGATGCGGATGCCTACGCGACCGATGTGGTTTCATTTTCCGGCATGTATTCTTACAAGGTTTCCAAGCGTCTGCAGGACTACCACGGCATGAGCGGCCTCGGCTTCCGGCTCGACGAGCGGAACGGCCTCTCCTACAAGGACCTGGTCGGAAAAACGATCCGCATCGACTGCCGCATCTACTACACGGACGAGGGCTTCGGCGTCGCCGACACGCTCAACTTCGCGCTCTTCGATGCGTACCGCACGGTTCGCGTCTTCGGTCTCACCTACGAGAAGGTGAACGGCGACGTGCAGCTCGACCGTCAGGGCCGCCCCGTTCGCAAGGACCAGGACTCCTTCCCGATTGCGGACTCCTACCCCGTCCGCGCCGGCCAGTGGACCGCCTGTACGTTCTACCTTCACGTCGACGAGCTGCCCGTTCCCGCAGATTCCGAGAATCCCGAGGAGGATACCGCCAAGGCGCTCGAGAACGGCTGCCTGCTTCTCGCCACAATTGATGAGGTCCGCAACAGCGTCGGCCTCTACTGTTCCTACTACATCGACGACCTGACGATCACGGTCGTTCCCGACGACGAAGTGCCGACGCGCGCACAGAACAGGCGCATGCCGATCAGCCCGCTGTCGCCCAAGGGCGACACCTACGCGGTGCTCCGCATCCCGGACGAGGAGCCTGCCGAACAGTAACTTCACTTTTCACAGACAAAAAATCGGCACTGCCGCGGTTGCGACAGTGCCGTTCGTTTTTTCGCTGGTTGTAATTCGCCGGCTGTCATGCGCCGGACATCTGCGTGTACTGCGACCGATTACTCGATACCGTTGGCCGCGAGGAATTCAATAACATCTCCCACCGTGCGGATCCCGTCAAGGTCTTCCGGCTGAATCTCGATGCCGAACTCATCCTCCAACGCGGTAACTACCTCGTACAAATCGAGAGAGTCAATGCGAAGGTCATCGCGGAACGAAGTCTCCTCGGTAACTCCGGTGACATCGATGGAAAGCTGATTCTGCAGGATCTCCAAGATTTTTTCGAACATATGTGTCTCCTTTTGTCGATAAAGCTAAGTACGTCTCGTACCGTTTGCATCATATTCCAGTGTTATGGTTTTGTCAATAGCTTTTTCAGCCGTGCATCGGACCGCCGTCCATATCAGGACCGTCGCCGTCAAAATCGGGCAAATCCGGTATTCCATCGCCGTCCATGTCCGCCATCGGCATGCCGCCGCCCATGATGCCGTAGAACTCCTTGCCGACAACCTTCTTCTCGTTGCGGACCTCCTCCACGAGCTGGGAGATCAACTGCTTTACGAGCTTCGGATGCTTGATGTTCTTGAGCTCGATCATCTTCTGCGTATCCACGCGGCTGAACACCTGCACCGTGCCGGTGCCGAAGATCTTCTGTCCGAAGGACCGGATCAGGCGAACGTCCACGATACGATACAGAAGTGTCTCGTCATACGTCGTCTTGAAAAATCCGACGTCCAGGTTGAGGTGCTCCCTCGTCACGGAGTACCGTGTAAACGAAAACGGAAACCACATCCAATGTTTCCGATCTTTCCAAAGGATTTCTTCCTGCTGCAGTTCCATACCAAAAACCCCTTTCATCTTTCCTGCGGCCACTGACGCGCCCGGCCGCTGCCCCTTGCAAAATTATTATACCTTCCCGCCACAGAAGATGCAACAACAAAAATGTACCCGCATTTCCGCGTGTCGCGGAAAACTTCGCTAGATCAGTCCCGCGGTCCGCAGGATGTACACCATCGCCGTGATGGTGATCGAGGAAAATAACGTCGTAAACAAGACTGTTCCGGACGCAAGCGTCGCGTCGTTACGCATATTTTTCGCCATGATGTAGCACGCGACCGTCGTGGGCGAAGCAAGCATCACCGCGATCGCCAGAAGCTGCGCGTCGCGGAAGCCCATCCACACCGCCGCCGGCACGAACACTGCGGGCAGCAGCACAAGCTTCGTAAGCGATGCCATCAGCACCGGCCGGATCTTCGCGATCGCCTCGCGGTGCTCAAACCCCGCGCCGAGAACTAAAAGAGCGAGCGGCGTCGCCATGTTGCCGATGCTCGTCAGGCACTTAAACGGTATCGTCAGCCAGCTCTTCGCCGGCAGGTGAAGCAGTGCCGCGGGGATCGCCAGAACAACCGCCACGATCAGCGGGTTGGTGATCACCTCGAGCAATACCTTCTTTGCGGAAAATGCAGCCGCCGTCTTCGCGGTCTCTCCGTCTTCCGCAGCATCCGCCGGATCTTCCGAAACTTCCTCCTCAGGCTTCGCACTGATCGCCAGCGCCAGCACCGAGAAGATGTTGTAGAAAGGCACCACCGCGACGATCATCAAAGGCGCAAATCCTGCGCTTCCGTAGATGTTCGTGACAAATGCGATGCCCAGTACCGCAGCGCTTCCGCGGAAGCTGACCATCGAGTACGTTCCGATCATCGAGCGGTCCTTAAGCAAAAGCCATGCGAGACCGTAGATTGCCGCAAACGACACGCACGCGGTCGCCGCGCAGAAGAGGAAGAATTTCAGGTCGAAGCTGTCCTCCCAGTCCACCGACGCGATCTCCACGAACAGCATCACCGGCAGCGCCACGCGGAACACGAGGCGGTCACCGACTCTCGCAAACTCCTCCGTGAGGAGGCCGATGCGGCGAAGGCCGAAGCCGATCATGATTACTAAAAACACCGGAAGCGTCGCATTCAGACTGAAGATGAAATTGTTCATACCGCACGCCTCCGTTTCTCACAAATTTCCCTGAATTACGCTCAAAAATCAATAGCTGCTGATCTCGTCGCCCGAGTCGTCCGTCGTCTTGTCGATGGAGCGGATCTCGACGTAGTAGGAATCGCCATTTTCCATCGTGACCTGACGGCGCTCGCCGACGCGGCGTCCGTAGATGGCCTTTCCGAGCGGCGACTCGATGCTGATCAACCCTTTGATCGGGTTGGCCCGGATCGTCGTCACGATGCGGAATGTGATCTCGCGCGACACTTTCTCCGAGTACACGACAACAGTGTTGTTCATGCCCACGGCATCCTCCGCCGAGGTGTCCTCGATCACGCGCGCGGTCAGCATCATGCGCTCTAAGTAGCGGATGCGGCTTTCGTTGCGCGCCTTGTCGCGCTTGGCCGCATGGTACTCAAAATTCTCGCTCAGGTCGCCCTGCGCCCGCGCCTCCTTTAAGGACTGCAGAATCTGCGGCTGCAGCTCCAGACGGCGGTAGTTGATCTCCGCCTGTATCTTCTCAAGATCACTCTTCGTCAATCGATCGTTCATACGTTCCTCCGACATGCGCAAGGCCTGTATTCGGCCCGTTGCGGTGTCCGGTTTCGCACCGCCTCGGAATGCCTTTGCGCCCTCTCTTTATAGTAAACCCTGAGGGCCCGGAACGCAAGCATTATTTCCTTTTTCCGAGGGTTGAAACCTTGCTTTTCGGGCTCGCTCGTGGTATGATATCAGATACGGCGGACCTCGCTTGTGCGGTGCGCCGGAATGACTTTTGTCGGGAGGATTTTCCTATGAATGAACAACCGAAAGAACGCAAGGAAATTGCGAGTGAATACCTGTGGGACCTGACGTCCCTGTTCGCTGATGACGCTGCCTGGGAAGTCGAGTGCACCAAGCTCAGTGAGGATCTTGAGCAGCTGGAAACATTCCGCGGCCGTCTCGGTGAGTCCGCCGAGGTTGTGGCGGATGCTTACCGCACGCTCTACACGCTCTCGCAGCGCCTCGAGGCGATGCACGGCTACGCTTTCCAGCGCCGCACGGAGGACACAAGAAACGCGCAGGCGCAGAACATGGTGAACAAGGCCGATTCCGTCTATGTACGCTTCGTCGGTGCAGCCTCGTTCCTGCAGCCCGAGCTACTGTCCCTTCCCGAGGAGAAGCTTGAGGATTACCGCAACTCTGCGGCAATCGCGCCCTACAAGCACACCTTCGAGGACACGCTTCGCTCGAAGCCTCATACGTTAAATGCAGACGAGGAAGCCATCGTTGCCGCCTTCGGCGAGATTCGCGGCGCCGGCGGCGATGTCGCGGACATGCTGATGGATGCGGACATGAAATTTGCCGACGTGATCAATCCGGACGACCCGGACCATCCGATCCCGCTCACGCACGCGAACTACATCTCCCTCGAAGAGAGCCCGAACCGTGCGATCCGCAAGGGTGCATTTGACAACCTCTACAAGGCCTACGGCGACCTGAACAACACCTTCGGTGCGACCTACTTAAACACCCTGAAGGAGTCGGCGCTGATGACCAAGCTGCGCAAATACTCCTCGAACCGCGCGGCATCCCTGTCGAACTACAACATTCCGGAGTCGGTGTACGACAACCTCGTGGAGACCGTGCATGCTTTCCTTCCGGAGATGTATCGCTACCTTCGCCTTCGCAAGAAGTTGCTCGGCCTCGATGAACTGCACTACTACGACATCTACACGCCGATCACGAAGGACGTGACCGTCTCCTACACCTACGACGAGGCGAAGGAGCTGCTGCTCGCGGCCGTTGCTCCTCTCGGCGAGCACTATGTGGAGACCGTTCGCAAGGGCCTCGCATCGCGCTGGGTTGACGTCTTCCCGAACATCGGAAAGCGCAGCGGTGCGTACTCCATCGGCTCCTGCAAGACGACGCCCCACATCTCGATGAATTTTACGGGCACGCTCGATTCCGTATCGACTCTGTGCCATGAGATGGGCCACTCGATGCACACGTACCTTACGCACGAGAACCAGCCGCCGCAGTACGACGACTACTCGCTCTTCATCGCAGAGGTTGCCTCCACGGTCAACGAAAACCTTCTCGTCGAGCATCTTCTCTCGAAGACCGAGGACCCGACGATGCAGCTGTTCCTGATCAACCAGTATCTGGAGAACTTCCGCGGAACCATTTTCCGTCAGACGATGTTCGCAGAGTTCGAGCAGATTGCGCATGAGCGCGTCCAGAAGGGCGAAAGCGCAACGCCCGAGGATCTCAACAAGATCTATCTCGACCTGATCAAGCTCTACTTCGGCGACGAGATCGTCATCGACGAAGCGGTTCAGTACGAGTGGTCCCGCATCCCGCACTTCTACCGCCCGTTCTACGTATACCAGTACGCGACCGGCTACTCCTCGGCGGTTGCTCTCTCCGAGGGCATCCTCAAGGAAGGCGCGCCCGCGGTGAAGCGCTACCTCGAGTTCCTCTCGCTCGGCGATTCGGTCTACCCGCTCGAGGCACTCGCGCACGGCGGCGTCGATCTCTCCACTCCGGAGCCGATCTCCAAGGCGCTCACGAAGTTCCGCGAACTGCTCGATCGCGCCGAAGAGCTGACGAAGTAAGAATTCAACCGATAACAAAAACAGGCTGCCTCATGACAGCCTGTTTTTTATTTGCAAATTCATTTTCCGGGCTTTAGGTAGATCACGCGATGCGCCATCCGGTTCATGACAGCCTCATCGTGCGTGATGAAGATGTAAGTGAGCCCGAATCGGTCGTGGAAGTCCGCAAGCAATGCGAGCACCTGCTCCTGAACGGTTGCGTCAAGCGCCGAGACCGGCTCGTCCAGAATCAGAATGTCCGGCTTGCCAAGGATCGCCATACCGATGGCCACGCGCTGCCGCTGCCCGCCGGAGAGCTCCGTGATCCTGCGCTGCGCGTACTCCTCGCCGAGGCCGACCGCCGCGAGCATTTCGCTCACCTGCTTCTCGCGCTCCTCCTTCGGGAGTTTGCGGATCGGCTCCTCCAAAAGCCACTGCACGGTCTTTGCGCGGTTTAAGCTTCCGTACGGATCCTGGAATACCATGCCGAAGCGCGCCGCCGTCTCGATCCGCCCCGCCTGGCGCGGGATCAGACCGACGAGGCATCTTGCGAGCGTCGTCTTGCCGCTGCCGCTTCGCCCGATGATTCCCAGAACCTCGCCCTCACGAAGCTCCATCGAAAAATTCTCCAGCACCTTGCTCTCATAGTTGAGCGGATTGCGCCCGCGGCGCTTTCCGTAATAAACGTGAAGATGGTTCACCGACAGGATGGTCGGGCCGTCCTTTTCGTAGTGCATGCGGTCGCGGAAGTCCGTTCCGGCGAGCGACTGCAGCAACTGCTTCGTCTCCGTCGCCTTCGGCGCTTCGAAGATCTCCTCGACCGTACCCTCCTCGACGATTCTGCCCTCGTCCATCACCATGACGCGCTGGCAGATCCGCCGCACTACCGCAAGCTCGTGCGAGATAAACAAAACGGCCATGCCGTGGCGCTTCTGAAGCTCCGACAAAAGCTTCAGGATGCCGTCGCGCGTCTCCGCGTCGAGCGCCGTCGTCGGCTCATCGAGGATCAGCAACCGCGGGCGAAGAAGCATCGCGATCGCGATCATGACACGCTGGCGCTGCCCGCCCGAGAGTTCCTTCGGAACGCTTCGCAAAATGCGCTCGGTCTCCGTCAGCTCAACCTCCAAAAGGGCGTCCTCAAGGCGCTTCTGCTGCTCCTCCTTCGAGAGGAGAATGCCGTTGTGCGTGAGCATTTCCCGCATCTGACGGCCGATTGGCATGGTGGGATTGAGCGACGTCATCGGCTCCTGGAACACCATCGCCATCGCGTCGCCGCGCAGCACCGCGAGCTCCTTCCTGCCGCACGTGAGCACGTTCGTAAAGCCCGCGTCCGCTCGAAGCAAAATCTCGCCCGTCACACCGGCAGTATCGGGCAGAAGACCCATCACCGAGAGCGCCGTCATGCTCTTGCCGCTGCCGGACTCGCCCACGATTCCGAGGCGCTCGCCCGCATGCAGCGTAAAATTCACATCCTTCACAACGGCCTGCAGCTCGCCCTTCGCGCTCTCAAAACCGACCGCAAGGTTGCGAACGCACAAAACCGCATCGTCCGGGAGGTCATTCGGTTTCGCATTTGCTTCCGCTGCTACAGCGTTCTCTGCATTTTCCGAGGTCGTCTTCACGCCGTAGCCCGCGGCCGCAAGCATGCGCGTGATGCGCGCGCGAAGCTTCGTCGGACTGCCGGTGTCGCCCTGGTTGCCCGAGTAGGCGTCGCTAAGAAGCGACACACCGAGCACGGCGAGCACCAGGATAAGGCCCGGGAACAGCACGGTCCACGGCGCGCGGCGAAGGTACGACTGACCCTCGGAAAGCATTCGTCCGAGGCTCGCCTTCGGCGGCTGAACGCCGAGTCCCAGGTAGCTCATGCCGGACTCCGCGAGCACGGCATTGTTGAAGCCGACCGCCATCGTGACCAGAAGTGTCGCGCGGATGTTCGGCAGAATATGTACGAAGAGAATGCGGACATTGTTCGCGCCAAGCAGCTTCGCGTTGGCGACGTAGTCCGACTGCAGCTGGGTGCGCACGTCGCTTCGCACCACGCGGGCGATACTCGGAACAAAGAGGATTCCGAGAGCGATCACGACATTTTTCTCGGACGGACCGAAGACACCGACGAACACGAGCGCCAGGAGGATGCTCGGGAACGCCAGCAGGCAGTCGTTGATGCGCATGATGATCGCGTCAAAGGTTCCCCCGATATAGCCGGCGAGCGCGCCGATGAGCGTGCCGAAGATGCCGCCGATCAGGACCGTCATCGCGCCGATGGCGACCGTGGTCACCGCACCGTGCGCCACGCGCGTGTAGACGTCGCGCCCGAAGTGGTCCGTGCCGAAGAGATGCTTCCACGACGGGGCGAGATTCTTGAGCGACGAGTCCATCTCGTCCGGCCCGTAGGGCGTAAAAAGCAAGCCCCCGACGATCAGCAAAAACGTCAGGATAAGAAGCGTGCAGCCGCATATGAAATTGAACGAACGCTTGCGCTTCATAACTTGCTTCCTTTCTTTAGCAGATGTATTGTCAGCCGCGGATTCGCGCGGCGATTATTCCGACTCCATGAGGCTGTTCACAACCAAAACGACAATTCCGATGTACAACACGATCGCCTGCACGACGTTGTAGTCGCGGTTGGAGATCGACTGCACCAGCAAAAGTCCGAGGCCGTCCACGCCGAAGACCTGCTCGACGACGATGCTGCCGGCGATGATCTCCGACACGATGACGCCGATAAATGTGCGCACGCCCGGGAGCGCGTTCGGCAGCATGTGAAGCATCAGAACTTTATTCTCCGTGAGGCCCTTGCTGCGCGCCGTCCGCACGTAGTCCTTGCTCCGCTCGGTCAAAAGCGAGCTTCGCAGGAAACGAACGGTCATGGCCGCCTTCGGAATCGCGATGGCCATCGCGGGGAACACGAGGTACGACAGGCATGCCCCGAGGCCCCGGTCATACGAGACAAATGCACCCGGCGTGAACACCCTCAACCATAATCCGAGCACAACCGAAATTAACAATCCGAGGAAAAATGCAGGCACTGCCATCGCGGTCTGGTTGACCACCGCGCCCGCCCGATCGACGGGCGAACCCGGGAATCGCGCGTACAAAAGCCCCAAAGGAAACGCGATCACCAATATCATCAAAATGGACAGCCCCGCCAAAAGCAGCGTGTTCGGAAGCACCTGCCACAAAAGCGCCGACACCGGCCGACGATACTTCATCGACTCGCCGAAATCGCCGCGGATCGCGCCGCCGATCCACCGTCCGTAGCGAACCAGCAGACCGTCGTTTAGGCCCATCTCCTCGCGGAGGGCCTCCAGCGCCTCCGGCGTCGCATTGGTCCCGAGCCTTACCATCGCGGGGTCTCCCGGGAGCACCTGGAACGCCAGGAATGTAGCAAAAGAGAGCGCCAGTACAGCGATCAAGATGCCGGCGCCTTTTTTGATCCACTTCATACCGATGCCCTCCTTTCCTTAGGCTCCCGCGCGGTTTTTCCGGTTCCTACGGCGCGGCGGCTACCACGGAGAAGAAATCCTCGCTCGCAGGAAAATGCTCGCTCGGATTTCTCTCCGCGTTTCCGCCGCGCCTGTAGCAAAGAAACTATCCGCGCGGGGAGTATAGAAACTGTTTCGTTTACTGAATCGAGCTTAACTCGATTTTAAAACGACCTTAAAATCAATCTTCAGTACCAATCTTTTAAATTTGTTTTAAATACTTAGTCTTTGAAATATACCGAGGCCATGTCCTGGACATAGACGGGGTAGAAGGTGTAGCCGGCGAGTTTGGGGTTGACGGCTACCATCAGGGACGGGCTCTGCAAAAATACCGATGCTGCGTCGTCGCTTAAGTACTTCTGAAGCTCGTGGTAGAGCTCTACCTTCTTCGTCGTGTCTGCGGTTGCGGTCGCCTTCGTGTAGGCCGCGTCAAATGCATCGCTCTTATAGTTCATGAAGTTCTTCGCCGAGCCGCCGATGTAGTACTTCAGAATGTCGCTCGGTGCGAGCTGCGAATCGAGGCCGATGATGGTTGCCTCGCAGTTGTGCGCCTTGTAGACATCCGAGAGCCAGCTCGCCCACTCGATCAGCTCGATCTTCATGGTGATGCCGACCTTCTTCAGCTGGTTCGCTAAAACCTCGGCCGTCTGCACGTGATACACGTAGTTCGACGGCACCTTCACGGTAAACGTAAAGCCGTTGGCGTAGCCCGCCTCAGCGAGCAGCTCCTTCGCCTTCGCCTCGTCGTGAGGGTATGCATTTTCCAACGTCGCATCGTAGTACAGGCCGAACGTCGCGTACATGCCGCTGCCGATCGCCGTGCCGTAGCCGCCGTTGAGCATCGTCAACAGCTCCTTCTTGTCGATCGCGTAGTTCATGGCCTTGCGCACGCGCACATCGTCGAACGGCTTCACCGCGTTGTTCAGGAATAGGCCCTGAACGAGGCTCATGTCGCCGACTTCGATGGTGAATTTGCCTTCGAGCTGCTCCGCCTGATCAACCGTCAGATACGGGAAAATGTCGATGCTTCCCGCCTGCAGCTGCAGAAATGCCGCGTCGCTGCTTTCCGAGATGGAAAATGTGACCTTCGCCAGATGTGCCTTCTGCCCGTAGTAGTCATCGAATCTCTCCATGACCAGCTCTACCATGGGCTTGTAGGACACAAACTTGAAGGGTCCCGTGCCGATCGGCGCCTTCGCCTGATCCGCATAGTTCTTCGGAATGATGTTGCTTGTAAAAAAGCCGATCAACTCCGTGTTCGGGCTCGACAGCGTGACCGTGATCACGTCCTTGCCGGCCGCATTTTTCGAAGCTGCAATGTCGGAAATAACAGAAAATGCAGGTACCACCTGTACCTCCGGATCGGAAGTCTCCAAGCGTCCTGCACATCGATTAAGCGAGTATACTACGTCGGCCGCCGTAACGGTCTCCCCGTTGTGGAACTTCACGCCTTCGCGCAACACGAACGTGTATGTCGTTCCATCTTCCGAGATTTCGTAACTCTCCGCTACTGCGGGTACCAGTTTGCCATCCTTATCGGGCTTCACAAGCCCCTCAAAGATGTTGTACAAGACTTCTCTGGTTCCTGCCGCTACCGCTTTGTGAGGGTCAAGACTGTCCAAATCCTGTGTGATTCCAACAACTACAGCTCCACCTTCCAGATTTTCCTCCGGCTTCGTACCGCCTTTGCATGCGCAAAGTGCAGTCATCGTTGCTGCCAGAAGAAGAAAACAAGCAAATACTTTCTTCATCTTTGCTCCTTCCCCACTTTCCAGTGGACCTTATTAGATTTTTACGCCCCCATCTTACACTCCTTCCCCGGAAAATGCAAGTCTTTTCTTGCCTCCCGGGGGTGTGCTCGCGGATTCTCCGCCAGGGTTCTGGATGGGGGAAACACGAAGAGGCTCGGCGAGATCGCAGGGTACTGGATGTCTATGCGCGCGCTTCACCCGCATAACCAAGGCCGATTCTGCGGGGCTCGCTTCGCTTCGAACAGTCCTCGAATCGGCCTATGCTCTGCTCCCGCGCGCCAAGACATCCCTCCCAAAGGCGTCGCCTTTGGGAGTTACATGCTTCCTCGCCGAGCCCTTCGTGTTTTCCCCCATTTCAAAGAAGGCAGGAGAATCCGCGGCGCTTCCCGAGAGGGAAGGAAAGACGCGCGCAGCGCTTCCCGGGAGGGAAGAAAAGACACGCGGAGTGAAAAGATGACAGGGGGACTGTCCCCGATTGTCATCCAACCGACCTCGGCGCTGCCCCGAAGGGGCGCTTCTCGGCCGGTTGCCTCGTGCGCGGAGCCGCCACGCCGCGGATGTGAAAGGATACATCCGCGCCCGCGGCCTCCTCTTGTTATATTATTTTAGAGAATTCAACGGTGGAGGCGGCTCCCACCGCCCTTTCCGATGTGCGCAACAACGCGCGAGGCCTCTGTGACGAGGCATGCAACTCCCGACGGTACCAGCCGTCGGGAGGGCTATCTTAGCGTGCGCAAGATCGATTAGGGCGTTTCGAGGACTGTTCGAAGCGAAGCGAGCCCCGCAGAAACGCCCATGAGATCGCCGCGCGCGCTTAGATTCCCCGTGCCCTGCCGGAGTCACAGAGGCCTCACGCGTTGTCGCGAAGATGTGCAAGCGGTGGGGGCCGCCGTATCTCCCCCCCAGTTGAATCCCCCAAATAAATGTGATATACTGAGGAAGCGCCGCGGTGCGGCGACGGAAGTGGGGACAAGTTTAGATGCGTGAACAGAACGAGAAGAGACTTGTGCGTAAGAAAGAGGAAGAATGTGATGAAGCATAGGCAAGCGACAATTGCAGCGGTGTTGCTGTTGCTGGCGGCGGTCATGTTGGGCGGCTGCGGGCAGCCGCGCGCCACAAGGCGTGAGGTGCAGGCACCGAGCATGCGGGATGAGCACGGCTTTTTGCTGTCGCCGGGCGTCACACCGCCGACGGGGACGATAACGAAGGCTCCGACGAAGAAACCGACGGCAACGCCCAAGGCCGGAACGCCGACGGAGAAGGTTTCTCCGACGCCGAGAATCACCGGGGCGGATTCGAGCAGCCGCGTGGACCGGCACGGGTACCGCGCGGAGGAGATTCTGGAGTATTTCGACGAAGTCGCGCTGCGCGTGGAATACGGTGTCAGCGCATATGCGGTCCACAAGTGGACTTCGCCGATCAAGATTTATATCGGAGGAACTCCGACGCAGAAGGACCGGCAGGTGCTTGCGAACATTTACAGCGCGATGAACCGCGTGAACGGCTTCCCGGGCATCAGCGAGGTGCTTTACGAGGACGACGCCAACGTGTGCATGTATTTCTACCCGGATGACAAATACGACGAGATCACACCGTCGAACATCACCGACCTCACGGATGGATTTGCCACATGCTGGTTCCAGGGCTCGGCCATCATCAAATCGCGCATCGGCATTCGCACGTCGATGTCGCAGCACGAACGGAATTCTGTCATCTGGGAGGAGCTTGTGCAGTGCACCGGCCTTCAGAATGACTCATATAAATATCCGGAAAGCCTCTTCTATCAGGGCTACAACGAGGTCCAGGAGCCGACAAAGCTCGACTGGATTTTGTTCGAGGTGCTTTACCACCCCGCGATACAGCCCGGCATGACGATCGATGAGGTTGCGAATGAGATCGGGAACATTTTACGCTAGTCGGAAAATGCAGCCGACAGTTTTACGGCAGGAGGACAGTACGGTTTTCAATGAATCTGGAGAATAAGAAAACAGCGCTCGATGACGACGCTGCGATTTATCATCAGCAGGCCGAGGAGGACGGCCGCAAACCGCTCAAGGAGCGCCTCGCGGGCATGACCCGCAAGGAGAAGTTCCGCTACCTTTGGGATTATTACGCGCTGAAGGTCGGCATCATTCTGGCGGTGACCGCGCTGCTCGGGTACGCGCTGTACCAGACCTTCCGTCCGAAGCCGGATGTCGTCGCGCAGATGGTGATCGTCGACTGCCCCTGGGATATGGAGGTCATGGAGGATTACACCGAGGAGCTCAAGAGCAAGCTCGGGCTGGATATTAAAAAGGAGACGGTGCAGATCAACCACAACTACCGCTCCGACAGCACTGCGGACTCGACCGCGATCTCGACGTTCCTCTTCGCGAACACGCTCGACCTTCTGGTTTCCTCGCAGGAAGATATTCTCCGCTATGCGGAAAATGGAGTCTTCTACTCCCTTGACGACCTTCCCGAGGACATCCGCGCGGTGCTCACGGAGGAAGACTTCCTTCGCGCGGCCTACCGCAACGAGCACGGGGACGGCGACGGCGCCGTGCACATCTACGCCATCCGCCTCGACAACTCGGAGTTTGTGAAGTCGCTCACGCCGGAGGGCTATCAGGTGACCGGCATGTACATGGGCATCCACCCCTGCACCAAGGAGCGCGTGGACCGGTCCTTCGACATCATCCGGATCATGTTCGGTCTGCCGATTCCGGAGAAAACCGAATAGATTTGCAAAAATCGCAAAAAAAGTGCTTGCATTATTTGTTTGCTTGGGGTAGAATAGCGACTAATTACGGACAAATGTCCGTGACAGAAAAACAAATGTGCGGCGGGAACGATCGGACATCCCGTCGAAATCGGAGGTTCTTATGGCAAAATTCAATCTTGACAAGAAACTGCGCGTCGGCGTGATCGGTGCCACCGGCATGGTCGGCCAGCGCTTCGTCTCTCTTTTGGAAAACCATCCCTGGTTTGAGGTCGTAACCGTGGCCGCTTCGCCGAGAAGCGCAGGCAAGCGTTACGAGGATGCGGTCGGTGACCGTTGGAAGATGCCCACTCCCATGCCCGAGGCGGTCAAGGACCTGATCGTCTACGACGCAAGCGAGGTGGAGAAGGTTGCCGCGACGTGTGATTTTGTATTTTCCGCTGTGGATCTGAAGAAGGACGAGATCCGCGCGATCGAGGAGGCTTACGCCAAGACCGAGACGCCCGTCGTCTCCAACAACAGCGCGCACCGCTGGACGCCCGACGTTCCGATGGTTGTGCCGGAATTGAACCCGCAGCACTACGCGGTGATCGAGTTCCAGAAGAAGCGCCTCGGCACGAAGCGCGGCTTCATCACCTGCAAGCCGAACTGCTCCATCCAGAGCTACACTCCCATGCTCCACGCACTCAAGGAGTTTGAGCCCACGGTTGTCGTTGCAACGACGTACCAGGCAATCTCCGGCGCCGGCAAGACCTTCAAGGACTGGCCGGAAATGATTGACAACGTCATTCCGTACATCGGCGGCGAGGAGGAGAAGAGCGAGCAGGAGCCTCTCCGCATCTGGGGACACATCGAGAACGGTGAGATCGTCAAGGCAAGCGCGCCGATCATCACGACGCAGTGCATCCGCGTTCCGGTTTCGGACGGACACACCGCAGCCGTGTTCGTAAACTTCAAGAAGAAGCCCACGAAGGAGCAGATCCTCGAGGCATGGAAGAACTTCAAGGGTCTTCCGCAGGAGCTCGAGCTTCCGAGCGCACCGAAGCAGTTCATCACCTACTTCGAGGAGGACAACCGTCCGCAGTGCAAGCTCGACCGCGAGACCGAGAACGGTATGGGCGTATGCGCAGGCCGTCTCCGCGAGGACGCTGTCTACGACTGGAAGTTCGTCGGACTGTCGCACAACACCAAGCGCGGCGCTGCCGGCGGTGCAATCCTCTCCGCAGAGCTTCTTGTGGCACAGGGCTACATCAGCGCGAAGTAATCTTCCGCTGCTTTGACAACAAAAAGACCAATTCAGGGAACGTCGGAGCGAACCGGCGTTCCTTTTTTGTGCGCCGGAATCCTCCGCGGAACATTTTTCGAAAAATTCAAAAGAAATTATTGACAAACGATAATTTTAGTGCTACGGTATTATCGTAAAACAATAATTTGCCACAGGAGGCGGCTATGAACATTACGAATTTTCCGTTTCGCCGGTTGGGGGAGCTCCTGCGAAACATGTCACTGTCGGGGACGTTCGGCAATCTGTGTGCCTGGGCGCTGCTCGTTCTGCTCAGCCTGATTCCGGTTGCGGTGCTGGTTGTGCTCCGGCTGCGAAAGAAATCCCTCCTGGTTGACTATTGTCTGATCCCGATTGCCATTGCGGAGGCGGTCACGATCTACCTGTCCGTCAATCCGATGCTGATCGGTGACTGGTCGATGCTCGGCGCACCGATCGATGCGGATCTCGGCGTCTCGGTCATCACGTGTGCATTTTACTCGCTGGTGCTTTGCTATCTCGTTCTTCGGTTCAGCCTGAAGCTGCTCCGCGGCTCGCGTGAGGAAACGCTTCGGCTGATGGAGCGGCTCTGCATTCTGGCGGCGATCGTCCTGGTGGCGGTTGCATTTTCCGGAGTGTATGTTTTTGTTAAGGAACAGAGCGGGATCGGTGACACTACTCCGTTCGACGACGCGTTCCGGATCGGAAAGGCAGTCTTCGGAATCATCTCGGACATCGCACTGGCGGCGACATTTCTTCTGACCGCGCTCGTGGTACGGCGCTACCGGCGCGAGGGCGCGACGCAGGCACTCGAACGCAGGCTCCGTGCATTTACCGTGTTCTGCGTCGTCGAGATCGTCGCATATCTTCTGCTCGTCGCGGCATACAACGTCATGCAGCTCGTGTTGATCAAGCGGCTTACCTCGGTGAAAGTCAGCATGATCCTGCCGCTGTCGGAGCTCATTGTCATCGCCTTCATCCCCGCGGCGCTCCACATGATCCGCGAGGCGCGCGAAGTGAAGGAAGAGAACTCATTGTACATTTAGGAGAGGGCCATGGCGATCAAAGTCTATCTTGAGGATGTGTTGAAGAAAAACGGAATGACATCCAAGGAGCTGTGCGCCCTGATCGGAATCACGGAGGCCAATCTCTCGATTCTTCGAAGCGGCAAGGCAAAAGGCGTGCGGTTCGAAACAATCAACAAAATCTGTTACCACCTGCATTGCGATGTGGGTGACATCTTGAAATTTGACGGGGAGTTAAACGATGAAGAAGTATAGTTTGATCTTTTTACTGATAGCATTATGCAGCTTGTGTGGGTGCAGCGGAAAGCTTGCGGTGGAGGCCATGGACTCCCCCGGGAGCAAGGATGTTCCGATTGGAATCGGCTTTCTGGTATTTACGCCGGATGATTTTAACAATAACGCCGGTTCCATCAACGAATTTGAATTGTTGTATACGAAAGAGGACGGTGTTCTCGATGTCTCGAGCATCCGGACGGAATTTGACCGGGAGGTGTATCTGTGTGCGAACTACTACATGCCGTACAGCGGCAGAACATACGAATACGCGCAGCGGCTCATCATCACCGGAGGCATGTATGGAACGGATGTGACGTACTCCACAATCATCACCGACGTCGACAAAGAGACCATGCAGATCAATGGGGACACAGTGAATGCCGCGACTTTCACCGCCGTCGCATGCACAACCGAAACCGACCGGTATCTGAAGTTTTACCACGTCTACGAGCGTGAGGACGGCTCGCTGTACTGCAAGGACCCGCTCGGCCCCGAGTATCTCGGCAGCGGAAGCTCGATCTCCATGCACCAGATTATAACCAGCGATATCGCGTGGACCGCCGACAGGCAGGGTGTCAATCAGATCGACATCACCATCTTGGTCGAGCGCAAACCGCAGGATCTTACGTACACGCTCACGTATCTCGACCGCGACAACCGCCCCGTAGGCGAGACCGTAACAATGGCCGCTGTGGGCAGCACCATTCCGGGCTTCTATCCCCCGGAAAATGCGGCCTTCCTCCTGATCAAGGCTTCCGGCACCGACTGCGAGAGCAACACGCTTTACAACCTGGAGAAGGACCCCGTTCCGATCTTTATCTCCGAGGGACGAAACGACGGAATGCTCCGGGTTCTGTATCTTAACATCGAATAAGCATTCGGCAAATAAAAAGCACCCTTCTTATCGTCATCGGTAAGAAGGGTGTTTTTGTTTACTCCACATACGCCGTCAATACTCCGTCGACCACGTCAATCACGATCGTGTCGCCGGCGTGCACCTGATCCTCGAGGATCATGCGCGCGCTCATGGTCTCCGCGTTGGTCTGCAGGTAGCGCTTCAGAGGACGCGCGCCGTAGACCGGATCGTACGCCTGCTCGCAGGCGAGATCGATGGCTGCGTCGGTAAATCGAACACTCACCTGGCGCTCATGCAGCCGCTCGTTTAAGCGGTTCGTAAGAAGCTTGATAATCCTGCGGATGTTGTCCTTCGTGAGAGGCTTGAACAAAATGGTCTCGTCCAGACGGTTCAAAAACTCCGGGCGGAAGTGCGCGCGAAGATCGCGCATGACCGCATCCGACGCCTCCTGCGAAATCGTGCCGTCCTCGCGGACGCCGGAGAGAAGATACTCCGAGCCGATGTTCGAGGTCATGATCAGAATGGTGTTTTTGAAGTCCACCGTGCGGCCCTGCGAGTCGGTGATCCGGCCGTCGTCCAGCACCTGCAAAAGCACGTTGAACACGTCGGGATGCGCCTTCTCCACCTCGTCGAACAAAACGACGCTGTACGGCTTTCTTCGCACAGCCTCGGTCAGCTGACCGCCCTCGTCGTAGCCGACGTATCCGGGCGGCGCTCCGATCAGACGCGAGACGGAATACTTCTCCATGTACTCGCTCATATCGATACGAACCATGTTCGTCTCATTGTCAAACAATGCCTCGGCCAAAGCCTTCGCAAGCTCGGTCTTGCCGACGCCGGTCGGTCCTAAGAAGAGGAACGATCCGATCGGACGGTTGGGATCCTTGATGCCCGCCTTCGAGCGCATGATAGCCTCCGTCACGCGTGCCACGGCTTCGTCCTGGCCGATGACGCGGCGATGCAGCTCGTCTGCCAGATGCAGCGTCTTGTTGCGTTCGCTCTCGTTTAATTTCGACACCGGAATGCCCGTCCACTTCGAGACGATCTTCGCGATCTCCTCCTCGTCGACGGTCTCATGTACCATCGTGTGACCTTTCTCCCGGATGCTCTCCTCCGCTGCCGCAAGCGCCTGCTTAAGCTGCGGCAGACGGCCGTACGTAAGTTCCGCCGCCTTGTCCAGATTGTAGGTGCGCTGCGCGTCGGAGATCTGACGGTTCACGTCCTCAATCTCCTCCTTGATCTTGCGGACGCTCTCAAGCTCCGCCTTCTCGGCATCCCACTGCGCCTTCGCCTGCTCCCACTCCTCGCGGGCCTGTGCAAGCTCCTTCTGCAGCGCCGCAAGACGCTCTTTGCTCAGCGCGTCCTCCTCTTTCTTAAGAGCCGCCTCCTCGATCTCCAGCTGCATCATCGAGCGCTTCGCCTCATCGAGCTCTGTCGGCATCGAGTCAAGCTCTGTCTTGATCAAAGCGCACGCCTCATCCACGAGGTCGATCGCCTTGTCCGGCAGGAACCGGTCGCTGATGTAACGGTTCGACAACACGGCCGCGCTCACCAGAGCGCCGTCGCTGATCTTCACGCCGTGGTACACCTCGTAGCGCTCCTTCAGACCTCGCAAAATGCTGATCGTGTCCTCCACGGTCGGCTCATCCACCATGACCGGCTGGAAACGCCGTTCCAGCGCCGCGTCCTTTTCAATGTGCTTGCGGTATTCGTCCAGCGTCGT
>JAFZWG010000061.1 GCA_017617395.1 Lachnospiraceae bacterium | reverse complement strand
TGATGGTATGCTTCAACAAGTGCGTGAAGGAAAATGCAGGTATCTTCTCGCAGCCGCAGGGCTGGCTGATTCTGGCGGAGGCGAAGCTTGGACACGGCAACCGCGCGTACAAGTACTGGACCGAGGCAGCGCCCGCAACGTACAATGAGAATGCTGACCACCGCGAGCTCGAGCCATATGTATTCGGCCAGTTCGTGGAGGGCAAGGACAGCCCGTTCGCAGGCCGCGCGCATGTGCACTGGCTCACCGGTACCGCGTCGACCGTCATGGTCGGAACGACCGAAGGCATCCTCGGCCTCAACCCCGAGGCGGACGGCATCGTCATCGACCCGTCCATCCCGTCGGAGTGGAAGAGCTACACGCTTCGCAAGGTGTTCCGCGGCAAGGTGCTGAACGTGACCGTCAACAATCCGAACGGTTCCGAGCACGGCGTTAAGAGCGTGACCGTGAATGGCGCGAAGATCGACGGAATTCTCATCCGCGACGATATTTTGCAGGCGGAAAATGAGATTGTGATTGAGATGTAATCACAAAAAGTGTACAATGAGTGTACGGGGTTCCGTTCACGAGCATTTTTCGGGAGATGCGGTTTCGGCCGTGTCTCCCGTTTTTGATACAAAAGGAGATGTCATGCGCACCGACTCGGAAATCTACGGGCTGTTCCTTTCCGGTGATACATCGGCGTACAACGAACTGATGGTTCGGTACGGCGATGCGCTGACGTATTTCCTGAACGGCTATCTTCACAACCTTGCGGACGCGGAGGACCTCATGGTGGAGGCGTTTGCGAGAATCTGCGTCAAGCGCCCGAAGATTGCGGAGGGCTGCTTTAAGGCGTATCTGTACAAGACCGCCCGCAATCTGGCGACGCGGTTTCATTTCGGCAAAGCCCGTGCGGAGGTGTTCAGTACGGACGATCTGGAGGTTGAGCCCGCGGACCCGAACACGGCGGAGACGGCACTTTTGGACGAGGAGCGCAGGCGAGTTCTTCACACCTGCCTGCAGCGCGTGAAACCGCAGGTTCGCGAGGCATTGTGGCTTGTGTATGTGGACCGGCTCTCGTATGAGGACGCGGCCACAGTAATGAAGGTGAACCGCAAACGCATCGATCATCTGCTGCAGCGCGGAAAGGCAACGCTTCGCGCGGAACTGGAGAAGGAGGGTATAACAACGCCATGGGATATGTGATTGTAGGAGCTTTGGCTTTTGTGCTCGGCCTGGTCGCCACTTACTTCGAGTTCCGTTTAAACGCCTACCGGAAGAAGCGGGAGGATGAGCAATGATTGAGAGCATCGAATATGCCATCCAGATTCTGCTCGGCGCCGTAGGCGTCGCAATGTCGGCAGTGTTCGCCATGCGGACGAGGCATCGGGAGTTTGTCCTTCTGATGCTCGGCATCGGCGTTTACAGCCTGGGCGATCTGTACATGTTGCTGTATCTGATTTTCTACGGCGTGACGCCGGGGTACTCGTACGTTCATGATATCAGCTGGTATTCGGCGAGTCTGTTCTTTGCATTTCTGGCGTTTGAGATGCTCGGCGAGAGAGCGAAGGGGCAGCGAAGAAAGATTATCTGGCTGGTGCCGGCGTTTACGGTCGGGATGTGCATCTTTTTCCTCTGATTCTGGGGCGACTGGTTCGGAAATCTCATGGCAGTCGCGACGCGCACGATCCTTATGTGGTTTGCATTTGCCGGCGTGCTGGAGTTGAAGGGTGAGCCGCCGATAAAGTATAAACGGCGCGTCTGCCTGTGGATCTTACTGTTCGGCCTTACGGAGTATGCGACCGACACGATGTCGTGCTTCTGGATCGGCGATGTCATCTACAATCCGTACTTCTGGCTGGATTCCATTGTGTCGATACTGTTTGTGTTGATGCCGCTTTCCCTTAGAAAGGCGGTGAGACAATGAACTATATCGAGAGTGTTTTCATGTGCCTGACCGCGCCTCTGCTTTTTGCGGTAATCGGCATGCACGGCCGCAGCAAGCGATTGATGATCTTCCTGATCTCGGGCATGGCGATGAGCCTGTTGTCGGCGTATATCAGCTCGTTCCTCGCGGCTGCGCAGGGAGCCGACGTGCTGCACGCGTCAATCGAGATCTCGCCTCTGGTCGAGGAGATTATGAAATTCCTGCCGGTGCTGTTCTTCATCCTTGTCATGGAGGCCTCGGAGGTGGCGATCGCGGACAGTGTGATGATGACTGCCGTCGGTTTTGCGACGTTTGAAAATGTTTGCTTTTTGATGCGAAACGGTGCCGACAATCTGTTCTACCTTTCCGTTCGCGGCTTCAGTACCGGTGCCATGCACGTCATGTGCGCGTACATTGTGGCGCTCGGGCTGATGCATCTGTGGAAGACAGACTGGATCCGCGTGCTGGGAACCATCGGCCTGTTGTCGGTTGCCGCATCGTACCACGGTGTCTACAACATCATGGTGGCGCAGACCGGAGCCGTCGCCGTCATCGGGTATGTTATCCCGCTGACGACCGCATTTGTGACGCTTGTTCTGCGAGGGAAACTGCAGTCGGGGAGATTGCAGAACCCTCATGGAAGGATTGCCGAGGGGCGGAAGGAAGAATTTTCCGAAGAAAAATAAAAAAATAGCTAAAAATTTGATTTTTTCATGGGAGATTTTCGATTTTTGGTATCTTAAGAGGTAGGACACCGGGAAACCGGTATGGCTTGCCCTTTGCGAAAGTGAGAACCCCCATGAAAACCGGAAGATTTTTGGCAGTTTTACTTTGTGTTATCATAGCGACGGGATTGTTGTCCGTGGGAACGGCGGCTGCAAAGCCGTTCGGAATGACCGCGCGGAAGACGGACGGAGCGTACCGCGACATTGAAGCCGCGAAGATGGAGAACTCGGCCGTGCGGGCAGAGAGCTCTAGCAGCGTTGCGCGGGCGTTCAACAACGGTGCACTGATCAGCTGGATGGCAATCACGGCGATCATGTTCGGCGTGGAGATCAGGGTTATCAAGCGCCGCAGAGAGCAGGAAAATGAAGCAAACGGATGATTCCGTAGCGATAAATGAAGTTCGGCTTGGAAGGGGGACTGACAATTATGAAGAGCATTGACGAGAGAATCGCATTGCTGAATCATAAAGTGTATGAGCTGCAACGGAAGAGGGAGAGACGACTGCTCGCCGTGAGCGGCGCGGCTTGTCTTGCGCTTTTTGCGGCGCTTCTGGTGGTTGTCAAGAAACTTGCGGTCAACGTTACCGAGGGTGCGGGAGAGTTGTTCACCGGCTCGTCGCTTCTGGGGGACAGCGCCGGCGGCTACGTTCTGGTAGCGGTTGTGGCGTTTATGCTCGGTGTCGTGATTGCGGTGACAATCAAGAGGTACCGTGCGAAGCAGGCGAACGGCACGACCGTGATGGCGTCTGCAGCGGTGGACGGCAGTGTGGCGGAAGCCGCAGAGCAGGACGACGCGCAGTGATCGCGAAAGACCGGTAATTGCAGACGAAGACAAAAGAGGGAGACTCCGTGCGGGTCTCCTTTTTTGTGCTTTCGATGGTCCGGCGGGAGAGGGGGTCCGGCAGAGAGTGCCGGGAATGGGAGAGGGTGCATTTTCCGAAGGATGGGCCGAAGGCACAAAAAACCGCGGCCCCCGAGGGAGCCGCGGCATGTGTTCCGGCGAACCGGAAGAAATTACTTGTAGAGCTCGACGAGCTTGAGCAGGTGCTGGTAACGTTCGTTTGCAACCTTCTCGGACTCGGCGAAGAGCTTCTCTGCACGCTCCGGGAACGGCTTGATGAGACGCGTGTAACGGGACTCGTTGTTGAGGAATTCCTGATACGTGCCATCGCCTTCCTTGGAGGTAAGAGTGAAAGGATTCTTGCCTTCAGCCTTGAGTGCCGGGTTGAAGGAGAAGAGATTCCAGTAGCCGGCCTTTACAGCCTTCTTCATCTCATCCTGGCAGTGGTTCATACCGCCCTTGGCGATTCCGTGGAGCTCGCAAGGAGCGTAGCCGATGATGAGCGAAGGACCGTTGTAAGCCTCAGCCTCCTGCAGAACCTTAACGGTCTGAGCAGGGTTAGCGCCGAGAGCGATCTGAGCTACATATACATAACCGTACTGCATAGCGATCTCGGAAAGGCTCTTCTTGCCGATCTCCTTACCTGCAGCAGCGAACTGGCAAACCTCACCGATGTTGGAAGC
>JAFZWG010000060.1 GCA_017617395.1 Lachnospiraceae bacterium | reverse complement strand
TCTTCCGCGACCCGAGATGGGGCCGCGGCCATGAGACGTTCGGCGAGGATCCGTACTTAAGCGGCCGGCTCGGCACCGCCTTCATCCGCGGGATGCAGGGCGATGACGAGAGATATATGAAGGTCGCCGCATGTGCGAAGCATTTTGCGGTGCACAGCGGTCCGGAGGACCAGCGCCACAGTTTCAACGCCGTCGTCAGCAAGCAGGACCTTCGGGAGACGTATCTTCCGGCGTTTCATGCGTGTGTGACGGAGGGCAAGGTTGAGGCTGTCATGGGCGCGTACAACCGCACGAACGGCGAGGCTTGCAACGGAAGCAAGACACTGCTCGGGGATATTCTCCGCGGTGAGTGGGGCTTTGCCGGTCACGTGACGTCGGACTGCTGGGCCATCAAGGATTTCCACGAGTTCCACATGGTGACAAAGAACCAGGAGGAGTCCGTGGCACTGGCGATGAATTCCGGGTGCGATCTTAACTGCGGCAATCTGTATGTGCATCTGTTGCAGGCGGTCCGCGACGGTCTTGTCGAGGAGCGCACGATCGACCGCGCCGTGACCAGACTGTTCACGACGCGAATGAAGCTCGGTCTCTTCGACAAAAAAGAAGAGGTTCCGTTCAACAAGATCGGCTACGAGGCGGTCGACACCGAGGAGAGCAGACGCTTCAACCGCTCGGTCAGCCGCAAGACCGTATGTCTTTTGAAAAATGCAGACAACCTTCTGCCGCTCGATCTTTCGAAAATCTCGACCATCGGCGTCATCGGTCCAAACGCGGACAACCGCAAGGCGCTTGTGGGCAACTACGAGGGAACGGCGTCGGAGTACGTAACGGTGCTCGACGGTATTCGCGAGTACGTCGGTGACCGCGCGCGGATTGTGTTCTCGGAGGGGTGCCACCTCTTCAAGGACCGCGTACAGGGTCTCGGCATGGCCAACGACCGTGCCGCTGAGGTGCGTGCCGTTGCAAAGATGAGCGATGTCGTCGTTGCGGTGATGGGCCTTGATCCCGGACTCGAGGGCGAGGAGGGCGACGAGGGCAATGAATTTGCCTCGGGCGATAAGCCGAACTTAAAACTTCCGGGCCTGCAGGAGGACATCCTGAAGGAACTTGCGGCGTGCGGAAAGCCCGTTGTTCTGGTCATTCTCTCGGGCAGCGCACTTGCGATCCCGTGGGAGGACGAGACAATCCCGGCGATTCTTACGGCCTGGTATCCGGGCGCGCAGGGCGGCCGTGCCGTGGCGGACATTCTCTTCGGAGACGCCTGCCCCGAGGGCAAGCTTCCGGTGACGTTCTACCGCACGACCGAAGAGCTGCCGGCATTTACCGACTATGCGATGAAGGGCAGAACGTACCGCTACATGAAGCAGCCTGCGCTGTATCCGTTCGGATACGGTCTGTCGTACACGACGTTCGAGCTTGCGGACGCGTCCGTGACGGGCGAAGTCGGCGGCGAGATCACGTGCCGCGCGGTGCTTGAGAACACCGGAGATCGTGCGGGAACGCAGACGGTGCAGGTGTATGTGAAGTCTCCGCTTGCGGGCGGACCGAACGCTCAGCTCAAGGGACTTTGCAAGGTTGCAATCGAACCGAAGAATCGTGAGGAAGCTGTGATTTCTCTTGCGCCGGAGGCACTCGGAGTATATAATAAGAGCGGCAAACGAGTGCTTGTGCCGGGCGAGTATGAAATCTTCGTCGGCATGTCGCAGCCGGATGCCAGAAGCTGCGAGCTGCTCGGCACTTCGCCGAAGCGGTTTGTGCTTACGTATCGCGGAAAAGAACGCGAAATTTGACCGGAAATCGGATTGTGTGGGACGGATCAGGGATTAATCGGAGGAAAGAATGAAGATTGACGATATCATGAACGAGGACATCGAGGAGGTCGCTTCCGAGTCATTTACGGAACGCGTGCGGCTCTCGAAAGAAGAGCTTGCGGAGTCCGCGAAGCGGGCCGGCCGCGGCAGACACAAGGATTTTGCGCCGGGCGCCGACGAGGACGATGAGGACTACCGCGTCGTCTTTGAAGACGAAAAGCCTGCGGAGGCTGAGAAGCTCGCGAAGGCCGAGAAGCCAGCAAAGCTCGAGAAGCCTTCCAAGCCTGAGAAGCCCGCGAAGGACGAAAAACTTGCGAGAGCAGCTGCCGCAAAAAAAAGCAAGTACGAGGACCCCGCAGAGGACGAGGAGTACGATGACGAGGCCGCTGAGGCGTATGAGTACGATCTTGACGGTGACGGTGAGTTCGATGAAGAGTCCGGCGACGGAGGCGATGTCAGCGAGGAGGACATCGAGGAGGATGCCAAAGAGAACGGCTCCAAGTCATGGTCCTGGGTCAAGGAACTGGTCTTTTTCCTGGGCTGTTTCATTGTAATCTACGCAATCTTTTATGTGTTTCCGCCGTATCTGGTGAGCGGTTCGTCGATGAACAAGACATTGACGGACAAGGCGTTCGGTTTCGGCTTCCGATACACGACGCCGGAGCGCGGCGATATCGTGATCCTGAACACGGGAGATAAGCAGAACGGTACGGACAACAGCAATTTCATCAAGCGTGTGATCGGGGTTCCGGGCGACACGATCAGCTGTGTCTGGGAGACGTATGATCACGCAGTGGTTCTTTCGGACGGATCGATTGTTCCGCCGGGAGAGAAGGTCTACCGCGTGTATATCAACGGTGTCCTTGAGGAGGCGCCGTACACCTACTACCAGGGCGGTTCCTATGCGCCGACGGGAGAGTGGACGCTCAAGGAGAATGAATTTTTCGTCATGGGCGACAATCGCTTCAACTCCCACGACAGCCGGATCATCGGACCGGTGACCAAGGACGAGATTGTGTGCAAGATGCTGTTCTTCCTTTGGGGAAAACATGATTGATTTTCTACACTTTACATTCCCTGGGGTCTCTGCTATAATATCTACGGTTGTCCGGCGCTAATGGCGCATGACATACAAACAAAAGTTCATGAAAGGAAGATATACGTATGGCATTAGTTACTACAAAAGAAATGTTTGCCAAGGCATATAACGGCGGTTACGCAATCGGTGCCTTCAATGTAAACAACATGGAAATCGTACAGGGTATCACTGAGGCTGCCGGCGAGCTGAACAGCCCGGTTATTCTTCAGGTTTCCAAGGGTGCTCGCGCTTACGCGAACCACACCTACCTTGTAAAGCTGGTTGAGGCTGCGGTTATCGAGAATCCTCAGATTCCGATCGCTCTTCACCTTGATCACGGCGACACGTTCGAGCTTTGCAAGTCCTGCATCGACGGCGGCTTCACCTCCGTCATGATCGACGCTTCCTCGAAGTCCTTCGAGGACAACATCGCTCTTACGAAGCAGGTTGTTGAGTATGCACATGACCACGGTGTTGTGGTTGAGGCCGAGCTCGGTACTCTTGCAGGTATCGAGGATGAGGTCGTTGTAGAGTCCGGTAAGGAGAGCTACACCCGTCCCGAGGAGGTTGAGGAGTTCGTCGGAAGAACCGGCTGCGACTCTCTCGCAATCGCCATCGGTACGTCCCACGGCGCTTACAAGTTCACGGCTGCACAGTGCACGAGAAATGCTGACGGCATCCTCGTTCCGCCGCCGCTTCGCTTCGACGTTCTGGAGGAGTGCATCAAGAGACTTCCCGGTTTCCCGATCGTTCTTCACGGTTCGTCCTCCGTTCCGCAGGAGTTCGTTAAGATGGTTAACGAGTACGGCGGAAACATGCCTGATGCCGTAGGTATTCCGGAAGAGCAGCTTCGTCATGCTGCAGAGCTTGCCGTTTGCAAGATCAACATCGACTCCGATATCCGTCTTGCTATGACCGGTAACATCCGCAAGTACTTCGCAGAGCATCCGGATCACTTCGATCCTCGCCAGTACCTCAAGCCCGCTCGTCAGGCCGTTAAGGACATGGTAGCTCACAAGATTAAGTATGTTCTCGGTTCGGACAACAAGATCTGATTGTAATACAGAACAATGAGAGTGCATTCCCCCCGAAGCGAACACTTCGGGGGGTTTTTGCAAGCAACTAAGAGGAAAGGGGCCGGTATGAGACGGTTTGCACGATTGTTCGGTGCGTTGTTTTTGGTCGCGGCAGCGATGCTCGCGCTGGTCGCCTGTGACGACGAGGAGATGACGCCGCAGAGCGAGAACAAGAAAGGGTTGGCGTACTACGAGGCCGGGGACTACGAGAAGGCCGCGGAGTATTTTTCGCGCGCCCTTGAGCTGGACAATGCAAACCTGGAGGTCCACAACAATTACGGAATGACGTTCCTGCAGCTGAAGCGCTACGACGAGGCGCTGCGCGAGTTCGAGATCGTGCTCGTGAACAGCGCGTCCGAGGGCAGCAAGGCCGAGCGGCTCAACAAGTTTGCCATCCGCGGCAAGGGCATGGTGTATCTGCAGAAGCAGAGCTATTCGGATGCCCTCACGTGCTTCAACAGCGCGCTGGAGATCACCGCGGAGAAGGGCTGGGACGTCGACATTCTCTTTTATAAAGCAAACACGCTCGAGTGCATGGGGTATCGCACCTCGGCAATCGACATTTATTCGGATATTCTCTCGCGCGATGCGGAAAATGCGCGCGCCTTCGAAAAGCGCGGCAATCTGTACCGCATCGAGGGCAAATACGAGCAGGCCGTGAGCGACTACGAGACCGCATTGTCGCTCTCGGGAGGAAGTTATTCGGCCTACATCGGCCTGTATACGTGCTATGTGGCGACCGGCGACACCGAGAAGGCCGAGGCGATCCTCGACAAGGCGGCGCGCCTGCCGGTGAAGACGAACGAGGACAAATACTGCCTCGGTCAGGTGCATTTTTATCAGGAGAACTATAAGTCCGCGAAGATCGAGATGGAGTACGCGTACGACATGGGATTTTTCGAGGCGGACTACTTTTTGGGGGAGATTGCGCTTCTGGACGGGCGGTACGAGGATGCGATCGCGTCGTTTGAGCGTTACCGCGAAAACAGTGCGGTGGAGTCACCGACCGTGTGCAATCAGGAGGCGGTCTGCTACCTGGCGTTGTTCGAGTACGACAAGGCGCAGGCGATGCTTGACTTAGGTCTCGGTGTGCCCGGGGCGGCTGCGAGACAGCAGCTGTTGCGCAACCAGGTGGCTTTGTACGAGGAGCAAAATGAGCTGGCCAAGGCATACGATACGCTTGCGGAATACATCGTGAGCTACCCGGACGATGCCGATGCGGCGAAGGAATACGAGTTTTTGAAGAAGCGTCTCGGAATCGAGACGAAGTAAGGGGAGAAGGCATGTACGAAACAGAGTCGGAGAAGGAAACCGTCGTACTGGTTGCGGTGGAGGAAGACCGCCCGGACGGACCTGCGGTGACGGCCGAGGAGTCGCTTTGCGAGCTCGCCGAGCTGGTGAAGACCGCGGGTGCGGAGGTGGTCGGACGCATGGTGCAGAACCGTGAGTCGGTGCATCCGGGGACATATATCGGCAAGGGCAAGATCGAGGAGCTTCGGGAACTTTTGGAGGCGACCGGCGCGGACGGCATCGTCACGGACGACGAGCTGTCACCGGTGCAGATGAAGAACCTTGAGGATGCGCTCGGCTGTAACGTGATGGACCGGACGATGGTAATACTGGATATTTTCGCGCAGCACGCGATGACCGGAGAGGGCAAGCTTCAGGTGGAGCTCGCACAGCTTCGGTACCGCTCGACGCGCCTGATCGGCATGGGACGCGCGATGTCCCGCCTGGGCGGCGGTATCGGCACGAGAGGTCCCGGCGAGAAGAAGCTCGAGGTGGACCGCCGGACGATCCGCACCAGAATCGCGCAGCTCAATCGCGAGCTTGCGGAAGTAAAGAAGAACCGCGAGGTGCGCCGCGAGGCGCGCATCCGCTCCGCCATCCCGGTGGTGGCGATCGTCGGCTACACAAACGCCGGCAAATCGACGCTTCTTAACTACCTGACCGACGCGGGCGTGCTCTCGAAGGACGCTCTGTTTGCGACGCTCGATCCGACGACCCGCAACTGCCGTCTGCCGAACGGGCAGGAGGTACTCTTTACGGATACGGTAGGATTTATCCGCAAGCTGCCGCACCATCTGATCGATGCGTTCCGCTCGACGCTTGAGGAGGCCGGGTACTCCGACCTGATCCTGCACGTGGTCGATGCGTCGAATCCGGATGCGGACATGCAGATGGCGGTCGTGTACGATACGCTTCGCCGACTTGAGATCGCGGACCGCAGGGTGATCACGGCGATGAACAAGCAGGACCTGGTCACGGACGGCGCGGTGCACAAGGACCTTCAGGCCGAGCGCGTGGTGAAGATCTCGGCGAAGACCGGCGAGGGAATCCCGGATCTTTTGACGGCGATCGAGGATCTTCTGCTGGAGGGCAAGGTCTACGTCGAGCGCGTGTACGGCTACGACGAGGCGTCCAAACTGCAGGGAATCCGCAAATACGGCCAGCTTCTCTCCGAGGAATATGTCGCCGACGGCATCGCGGTCAGGGCGTACGTTCCGAAGGATCGGAAGGACCTGATGTAACCCCAAAGGACCACAAGAAGGCACAGGAAAACCGCAAAATATAGCACTATCGACAAAACAAACGGACGCCCGGAGAAAGCTCGAAACGGGCGTCTTTGCCTTATTTTACGGGCTTTTCGAGCATTTTTCGAAAATGGCGAAACGGGTACAAAACCACAAGATATAGTGTACATTTCACAAATTGTTCAAGATTTAGTTGGTGACTCCTTGACAGCCCTATAGTGCTGTGCTACAATGTAGACAATCGCCCGCGAGGCAGAATAAAGAGAGAAAACAGCACGTAAAGGAGAGTGTAAGCGTATGATTCAGGTAGCAAAACGAAACGGGGAATTGAAGGAATTCGATCTCCACAAGATCGATGCGGCCATCGAAAAAGCATTCAAGGCAACAAACAAGGAGTATACCTCCGACATCATCAGTCTTCTTTCACTGCGTGTTACGGCGCAGTTTCAGGATAAAGTCAACAACGGCGTGATCGGCGTTGAGGACATTCAGGACAGCGTTGAGCATGTCCTTGAGCAGACGGGCTATACCGACGTTGCGAAGGCGTACATTCTGTACCGCAAGCAGCGCGAAAAGCTGCGTGAGATGAAGTCCACGATCCTTGACTACAAGGAGATCGTGAACAGCTACGTTCACGAGGAGGACTGGCGTGTTAAGGAGAATTCCACCGTTACGTATTCCGTCGGCGGTCTGATCCTTCACAACTCCGGTTCCATCACCGCGAACTACTGGCTCTCCGAGATCTACGATCCCGAGATCCACGAGGCTCACAAGAAGGCCGACATCCACATTCATGACCTGTCCATGCTGACCGGTTACTGCGCGGGTTGGTCCCTCAAGCAGCTGATTATGGAAGGCCTCGGCGGTATCCCCGGCAAGATCACCTCGTCCCCGGCAAAGCATCTCTCGACGCTCATGAACCAGATGGTTAACTTCCTCGGTATCATGCAGAACGAGTGGGCCGGTGCGCAGGCATTTTCCTCGTTTGATACGTATCTTGCTCCGTTCGTTAAGATCGACAACCTCTCCTACAAGGAAGTCAAGCAGTGCATCCAGAGTTTCGTGTACGGCGTGAACACGCCGAGCCGCTGGGGTACGCAGGCTCCGTTCAGCAACATCACTCTCGACTGGACGGTTCCGGCCGACATGGCCGAGCTTCCCTGCCTGATCGGCGGCGAGGAGATGGACTTCTGCTACAAGGATTGCAAGAAAGAGATGGACATGGTCAACAAGGCATTTATCGAGACCATGGTAGAGGGTGACGCGAACGGCCGCGGCTTCCAGTATCCCATCCCGACGTACTCGATCACGAAGGATTTCGACTGGTCCGACACCGAGAACAACCGTCTTCTCTTCGAGATGACCGCAAAGTACGGCACGCCTTACTTCAGCAACTACATCAACAGCGACATGCAGCCGAGCGACGTTCGTTCGATGTGCTGCCGTCTGCGCCTCGACCTGCGTGAGCTTCGCAAGAAGACCGGCGGTTACTTCGGTTCCGGCGAGAGCACCGGCAGTATCGGCGTTGTGACGATCAACATGCCTCGTATCGCATACCAGGCAGCGGATGAGGCGGACTTCTTCAAGCGCCTCGACCATATGATGGATGTTGCGGCACGCTCCCTGAAGGTGAAGAGAAGCGTCATCACGAAGCTCCTCAACGAGGGACTGTATCCGTACACGAAGAGATACCTCGGCACGTTCGACAATCATTTTTCGACGATCGGTCTGATCGGTATGAACGAGGTTGGTCTGAACGCAAAATGGCTCCGCATGGACATGACGCACACGGAGACGCAGGAGTTCACGAAGAAGGTTCTCAACCACATGCGCGAGCGCCTCAGCGACTACCAGGAGATGTACGGAGATCTGTACAACCTCGAGGCTACGCCGGCCGAGTCCACGACCTACCGTCTTGCAATGCACGACAAGAAGCAGTTCCCGGACATCATCACGGCAGGCAAGCCGGGTGAGACCCCGTACTACACGAACAGCTCGCACCTTCCGGTTGGCTACACGGACGATGTGTTCACCGCACTGGATATCCAGGACAAGCTGCAGACGCTGTACACCTCGGGTACCGTATTCCATTGCTTCCTCGGCGAGAAGCTGCCGGATTGGCAGGCTGCCGCGAAGCTGGTTCGCACGATTGCCGAGAACTACGAGCTTCCTTACTACACGATGTCGCCGACGTACTCCGTATGTACCGAGCACGGCTATTTGACCGGCGAAGTGAAGACCTGCCCGCACTGCGGAAAGCCTACGGAAGTTTACAGCCGAATCACCGGTTACTATCGTCCGGTTCAGAACTGGAACCAGGGCAAGTTGCAGGAGTATGCGGATCGCGTTGAGTACAAGATCGCGGGACTTTCCCCGATGATGAGCACTGCGGGCGCACAGGTTACGCTTCCTGAGAACGAGAAAGATGTAAGTTCTACTGAAGTAGAAAAGGCTGCGGCAGCGGTGGAAGAGGCAATGGCTCCGGTAACGGATGACAAGGGTCAGCTCCTTCTGTTCACGACGCAGAAGTGCCCGAACTGCAAGCTCGCGAAGGAATTCCTCGGAGACATCGCTTACACGGTTGTGGATGCCGAGGAGAACGGCGATCTCGCTATGAAGTACGGCATCATGCAGGCACCGACGCTGGTTGTTCTGGGCGGTGACAAGGTTGAGAAGTACGCAAATGCTTCCAACATCCGCCGCTACGTCAACGAGCACACGGAGAAATAAGTTTTGCAGAAAGTGAATACCATATGAGAAACGGACCGGTTCGTCGGAACACGAGCCGGTCCGTATCGCTATCAGTCGAAAAATGATTGGGGAGGTATCTGCGAGATGAGCTATGCAGATGATTTGTTTATCCGGATGTGCCGCGATGTCCTGGACAACGGCACGGACACCAGAGGCGAGGCGGTTCGTCCGCATTGGGAGGACGGCACGCAGGCCTACACGATCAAGAAGTTCGGCGTCGTGAACCGCTACGATCTCTCGAAGGAATTTCCGGCGCTCACGATCCGTAAGACGCCGATCAAGTCGGCGACCGAGGAGCTTCTGTGGATCTGGCAGAAGAAGAGCAACAATGTCAACGATTTCGGCCTTCACATCTGGGACGCATGGGCGGATGAGAACGGCTCCATCGGCAAGGCGTACGGCTACCAGATGGGCGTCAAGCACCAATACAAGGAGGGCCTGTTTGATCAGGTTGACCGCGTCATCTACGACTTAAAGCACACGCCGTTTTCGCGCCGCATTCTGACGAATCTGTACGTGCACCAGGATCTTCACGAGATGAATCTTTATCCCTGCGCCTACAGCATGACCTTCAACGTGACGGCGGGCAAGGACAGCGGGCTCGTACTCAACACGATTTTGAACCAGCGCTCGAACGACATCCTTGCGGCAAATGCATGGAACGTCTGCCAGTACGCTGTCCTCACGCACATGATCGCGCAGTGCTGCGGCATGCAGGTCGGCGAGTTCGTGCACGTGATCGCGGACGCGCACATCTACGACCGCCACGTTCCGCTGGTCGAGGATCTGATCGCGCAGCCGACTCATCCCGCGCCGAAGTTCTGGCTGAACCCGGAGATCACGAACTTCTATGATTTTACGAAAAATGATGTTGCACTTCAGGACTACGAGTACAATGACTGGAAGGCGGTAATTCCTGTTGCGGTATAAGTAGATGGTAAACGAGTGAGATAAAACAAGGGCGACAATGTGCGAGATCACATTTGCCGCCCTTTTTCTTTATTGTTCGGGAGCCTCCACGCGCTTAAACTCGGTGAAGGTGTAAGTCAGGTCGTAGTAGGTCTGCTCCTCGCTCTCCGAAGCGATCTCCCAGTCGGGCGCCTCGTCGAGGTTGGGGAAGTAGGTGTCCGCGTCGTATGCGTAGTCGATGCGGGTGATGTAGGCGGTGTCGCACAGCGGCAGGAACTGGCGGTAAATGCTCGCTCCTCCGATGACGTACACATCGTCCGCGGGGTAGCGGGACGCGACCTCGGCGGCCTCCTTCACGCTGTGGACGACGATGGCGTCGGGCACGTAGTATTTGGGGTCCCTCGTGACGACGATGTTGACACGGCCTTTGAGGGGCTTGCCGCCCGGGAAACTCTCGAGAGTTGCGCGGCCCATGATGACCGTTTTGCCCATCGTGTGTTCCTTGAAGAACCGCATGTCGGCGGGGATGCTCACCAGGAGCTTGTTGTTTTTGCCGATCGCCCAGTTGCGATCGACGGCTGCGATACACTTCATTGCGATACCTCCGTTTCGGTCTGACGCTTTCCATCGAAGATTGTACCACAAAAAGGGGCGGAAGAACAATTTTTTATTGCATTTTTCGAAAAATGGGACTATGATTGTTTCAAGTTTTCAGTCGTATGTATACGGCAGATAGGAGAGTGTGAATATGCTGAATATCAGGTATGAGCTCACAAAGAGCCCGAAGGCAAAGCCGGCAGCGGACGATCCGCTTCGCTTCGGTACCATCTTCACGGATCACATGTTCGTGATGAACTATGAGACCGGCAAGGGTTGGTATGATCCTCGCATTGTTCCTTACGGTGAAATCAGTCTCGATCCGTCCGCAATGGTGTTCCACTACGGCCAGGAAATGTTCGAGGGTATGAAGGCATACCGGACCGATGACAATCGCGTCCTTCTGTTCCGCCCCTTCAAGAATGCGGAGCGCGCCAACAACTCCAACAAGAGACTCTGCATGCCGCAGATTCCCGAGGAGGATTTCGTAGAGGCCTGCAAGGCTGTCGTCAAGGTTGATCAGGACTGGATCCCGACGAAGCCCGGCACGTCTTTGTACATTCGTCCTTTCATGATTGCAACGGACCCGTTCCTCGGCGTTCGTGTTTCGGATACGTATCTCTTCATCGTCATCCTTTCTCCGGTTGGCCCGTACTATGCGGAGGGTCTGAACCCGGTTAAGATCTGGATCGAGGATGAGTATGTTCGTGCCGTCAAGGGCGGTATCGGCGAGGCGAAGACCGGCGGCAACTATGTTGCGTCGCTCGCAGCGCAGGTTAAGGCTCATGACGAGGGATACTCGCAGGTATTGTGGCTTGACGGCCGCGAGAGAAAGTACATCGAGGAAGTCGGTGCCATGAACATCTTCTTCAAGATTAACGGCACGATCGTTACCCCGATGCTGAACGGCTCCATCCTTCCCGGCGTTACGAGAAACTCGGTAATCGAGGTTTGCAAGAGCTGGGGTCTCCCGGTTGAGGAGCGCAGAATCTCCGTTGACGAGCTTGTTGAGGCAGGCCGTACGGGTGCTCTGGAGGAGTGCTTCGGTTCCGGTACCGCAGCGGTTATCAGCCCGGTTAGCCACCTTCGCTTCGAGAACGAAGTGTTCAAGATCGGCGACGGCGGAATCGGCCCTGTAAGCCAGAAGCTTTACGACACCATCACCGGCATCCAGCTCGGCAAGATCGCTGACGATCGCAACTGGACCGTTGAGGTAAAGTAATCATTTTTCGACGAAACGCTGTACACAATGCGCTCCCGGGGAAACCCTCGGGGGCGCTTTAAGTTTTTCTTGTATCTGAATGAGGAAAATGGTATAATCCAAATTTATAGTGGGTGTAGTGTTTATACCCGTCATTACGGCGGAAAGGAGGGACCGTTATGGAAGACGAGAAGATGGTGCCGGAAGTATTTGACGACGGAACGGCAGCGGAAAAAACAGACTCGCGCATCGGAATGACCGAGGATTTTACGGATCCGGATGTACTGTACCGAAAATTGATTGAGACCATTCGTCTGTATCGTCCGACGACGGATCTCTCAATCATCGAGCGCGCGTACAAGCTGGCGTTGGATGCGCACGGAAATCAGAAGCGCAAGAGCGGTGAGCCGTATATCATTCATCCGTTGTCGGTGGCCATAATTCTGGCCGAGCTGGAGATGGACAAGGAGACAATCGTGGCGGGAATCCTGCACGATGTCGTCGAGGACACGACCATCACCGAGGCGGAGCTCACGCGTTTGTTCGGACCGGAAGTAACGCTTCTGGTGGACGGCGTCACGAAGCTGACACAGCTCAATTATTCCCAGGATAAGATCGAGGTTCAGGCAGAGAACCTTCGGAAAATGTTCATCGCGATGGCGAAGGATATCCGCGTCATCGTGATCAAGCTTGCCGACCGTCTGCACAACATGCGCACGATGCAGTATCAGTCGTCGGAGAAGCAGATCGAGAAGTCGCGCGAGACGATGGAGATTTATTCGCCTCTTGCGCATCGACTCGGTATCAGCAAGATCAAGAAGGAACTGGACGACCTGTCCTTAAAATACTTAAAGCCCGATGTGTACAAGCAGCTCTCGGAGGACATCCGTGCGACGCGTGCGGACCGCGAGGCGTTTGTGCAGAAGATTTCCGACGAGGTCGGAAAGAAGATGGAGGAGGCAGGCATCCACGCCGAGATCGACGGGCGCGCGAAGCACTTCTTCAGCATTTATCGAAAGATGGTTAACCAGAACAAGACCATCGAGCAGATTTACGATCTGTTTGCCGTGCGGATCATTGTTGAGAGCGTCAAGGACTGCTATGCCGCTCTTGGTATTCTGCACGATATGTATAAGCCTGTGCCGGGGCGTTTCAAGGATTACATTGCGATGCCCAAGGCCAACAATTATCAGTCGCTTCACACGACATTGATCGGCCCGGGCGGCACGCCGGTGGAGATTCAGATCCGCACCGAGGAGATGCACCGCATCGCCGAGTACGGTATCGCTGCGCACTGGAAGTACAAGGAGTCGCAGAGCGGCAAACGCGTGGACAACGCCGAGGACGAGAAGCTGGCATGGCTTCGTCAGATCCTTGAGTGGCAGCGCGACGTGTCGGACAACAAGGAGTTCCTGAACAGCCTGAAGGACGACTTCAACCTCTTCAACGACAGCGTGTACTGTTTCACGCCGACGGGCGAGGTGAAGACGCTTCCGGTCGGCTCGAACACGGTCGATTTTGCGTACAGCATCCACAGCGCGGTCGGTAATAAGATGATCGGTGCGCGCGTTAACGACCGTCTCGTGACGATCGATTACGAGATTCAAAACGGCGACCGCGTGGAGATCATCACGTCGCCGAATGCGAAGGGACCGAGCCGTGACTGGCTCAAGATCGTCAAGAGCGCGCAGGCGAGAAATAAGATCAACCAGTGGTTCAAGGCGGAGCTCAAAGATGACAACATCATCCGCGGCAAGAACGCCATGGTGAACTATGCGAAGACGAAGGGCATCAATCTTCCGGACATCATGAAGCCGGAATACCAGGAGGCGGCCCTCGTCAAATACGGCTTCCGCGACTGGGATTCGCTGACCGCGGCCATCGGCCACGGAACCATCAAGGAGGGCCAGGTCGTCAACAAGCTCTACGAAGAGTGGAACCGTGCCCGCATGAAGTCGATGACGGCCGAGGAGCAGGTGGAGACGCTTCTCTCGGAGGAGCGCGCAAAACCGGTGAGGAACCGCCAGGGCGGCGGCATCATCGTGCAGGGAGCGAACGATCTGTCGGTGCATTTTTCGAAGTGTTGTGCGCCGGTGCCGGGCGACAAGATCATCGGTTTTGTCACGCGCGGACGCGGCGTGTCCATCCATCGCGCGGACTGCGTGAACATGCAGCACCTCTCGGACGATGACAAGCAGCGTTTGATCGACGCCCAGTGGGAGGCGCCCGCGGAGGAGGAATCGACCGAGCGTGTCTACAACGCCGAGGTTCGCATCTTCGCGAACAACTCGCACAAGACGGAGACGCTTCTCGAGGTCATCCGCATCTTAAACGAGAACAATCTGAACATCAATTCCACGACGGTGCGGCCGGGCAAGAACGACGTCAGCACCATCCTGGTTGCCTTTGAAGTACACAGCACGTCGCAGCTGATGGCGATGATGAACCGCATCCGTCAGGTCGAGTTCGTCGTCGACGTCGAGCGTACCTCCGGCTGATCGCCGGAAATGTGCGGCGCGCCGAATCGCAGGAGAAGGAGGGTAAGCCATGCGGACAATCAAGACGCTTCATGTCGGACCGCTGGAGACGAACTGCTACCTCATCTGCAATCCGCAGACGGAGCAGCTGCTGATCGTCGATCCCGGCGCCGAGCCGGACACCATCCGCGAGGAGATTCGCGCGACGGGCATGCTTCCGGCCGCGATTTTATTAACGCATGGCCATTTCGACCACATCGGTGCGGTTCGCGAGCTTCTTTCGGTATACGACATCCCCGTTGTCGCATCGCGCGCGGCGGAGGAGTTTTTGAGCGATTACAGCAAGGTGGCGCCCGCGGGAGCGGAGCAATACTTCCATGAGGCGCAGATGAATTTTCCGGTGGCGAAGTACGCGGACCACGAGGAGCTGGTCGAGTACGGCGGATTCCCGATCACGTGTCTGGCGACGCCGGGACACACGTCCGACGGAATGTGTTTCTTCTTCCCGACGGAGGGTGTGCTCTTCTCGGGCGACTCGCTGTTCATGGAGAGCATCGGCAGAACCGACCTTCCGACCGGCGACGCGAAGCAATTGATAGCCTCGGTGCGTGAGCAACTGTACCGTCTGCCCGACGCGACGCTGGTGTTCCCTGGCCACGGACCTGCGACGAACATCGAGTTCGAGCGCAGATACAACATTTTCACCTGGGAAAAGGGCCAGACGAAGGCTGCCGGAGCGGCGGCCCGCGAGGCGAAGAAGGCGGAGAAGGCTGCGAGAAAGAATAAGCCGACCGTCAAAGATTGACAGCAAAGCAGTAGGAGAATAATGATACTACTGCTGTAGAATACAACGAAAGGGAATGCCATGGAGGGTTTGATCGAACTGAATCTTTACGGGCGGGACTACGAGCAGGAACTGCGCCCGCTGATTCGGGCATTCCTGCCGAACGCGGAGTTCGACGTGTCGCACTATGAGGCCGAGGAAGCGCCCATGCGCGAACTATGCGACGCCGCGGAGCCCACATGCCTTCTCTCGGCAAATGCAGCCTACGACTGGTCGTTCGCCTGCATCCTGATGGAGGACTGGTACCGCATCCGCGTGTATCGAAACGGGACCGAGGTCGGCCGCGCCGACGGGGACGATGTGGACCCCGAGCGCAAGGCGTACCGAAACCGTGTGGCGCGAGAGATCTACAAGATTCTGGCGAGGGAGACCGGCGTGAGTCTTCCGTGGGGAATCCTCACGGGCGTCCGGCCGACGAAGCTGGTTTACGAGGGACTCGAGAACGGAGAGAGCCGCGAGGCGATTGCGGAGCATCTTCGCGAGGAGTATCTGGTCAGCGAGGCGAAGATTGCGACGAGCATGCAGGTGGCCGGCAGAGAGCGCGAGATCCTGCAGGGGATGAACTACCGCGACGGCTACAGCATCTACATCGGAATTCCGTTCTGCCCGACGACGTGCCATTATTGTTCGTTTACATCGTATCCTTTAGAGCGGTTTGGGAAGCTCACGGACGCATACCTGGACGCGCTTACGAAGGAGATTACATACCTCGGCGGATGTCTGCCGGGGAAGAAGCTGCAGACGATCTACGTCGGCGGCGGCACACCGACATCGCTCTCGGCGGAGCAGCTCACAAGACTTCTTGCGACAATCCGCGAGAAACTGCCGATGGAGCATTGCATTGAGTTCACGGTGGAGGCGGGACGGCCGGACAGCATCACGGAGCGAAAGCTTCAGGTGCTTCGCGAGTTCGGCGTGACGCGCATCAGCATCAACCCGCAGTCGATGCAGCAGAGAACGCTCGATCTGATCGGGCGCCGGCACACGGTCGAGCAGATCGTTACGGCCATGCACATGGCCCGCGCGGCGGGACATGACAACATCAATATGGACATTATCATCGGCCTTACGGGCGAGGGCCCGGAGGACGTTCGCGGGACGCTTGCGGAGATCGGCAAGCTCGATCCCGACTCGCTTACCGTACATACGCTTGCGCGCAAGCGCGCGGCGCGGTTGACGACGCAGAAGGAGCTCTACGAGGGGCTTGAGGCGCACGGCGTGCCGGAGATGCTGGAGGCGAGCATTGCATTTTGCGAGGAGCACGACTATCTGCCGTACTACCTGTACCGGCAGAAGAATATGACCGACAATCTGGAAAATGTCGGCTACGCGCGCTACGGCAAGGAGGGCATCTACAACATCCTCATCATGGAGGAGAAGCAGACGATTCTGGCGGCCGGCGCGGGCGCGATGTCGAAGTTTGTCTTCCACGACGAGGATCGCATCGAGCGCGTGGAGAATGTTAAGAGTCTGACGGACTATATCGACCGCATCGACGAGATGATCGCACGCAAGGCGGATTTCCTTGCGGGCAATGCAGGCGATTTGTAGGATAGGAGGAAAGCGCTGCGTATGAACCTTGAACGCGAGCGACAATTGATCGGACGCATGGGCGAACGACTCACGGTGGAGCAGGATCTCAAGGATTTCTACGCTCACGGGGAGATCGTCAGCCGGCTGGCGGTGCTGACCGCAAAGGAGCTCGGCGAGGACGAGACCTTCTGCCGCGAGATCGCCGTGGCGGGCATGCTTCACGATATCGGAAAGCTTGAGCTGGCGGATGTCATCTACGGAAACAGCGACAACATCATGGCCGTCGAGCGCTCCAAATACGTCCGCATGCATCCGACTCTCGGCATCGACGTGCTTCGCAAGGAGGGCGCGTACTCGGAGGAGGTCATCTCCTTCATCGCGAACCACCACGAAAACTTCGACGGCACCGGGTATCCGAACCATCTCGAGGGGGACGAGATTCCGTACGGAGCGCGCATTTTACGCGTGTGCGACGTGTTCGCGGCGCTGGTGAGCAACCGCGCGTACCGCTCCGCATTCGGTGTGGACACCGCGGTCGAGATGATGATCGACGACGTGAAGGACTATGACATGCATATATTCCTGGCATTCTTAAAGGTCGTCTACAGCAAGGATTTTACGGCCGTGCGGGAGATGATCGACCGCGCGAATGCGCGATAACTAACAAGATAACAATTATACGGAAAATGAGAACACGGACCAAAAGACGGCCGTGCACGGAGGATATATGAGCAAGAACGATAAAGTACAACCGAGAATTCTTCCCGGATTTATGGAGCTGCTGCCGGAGGAGCAGATTGCGTTCAACCGCATGTTCGACACGATTCGCCGCGTGTATGAGCGCTACGGCTTCCTGCCGCTGGATACCGCGACGATCGAGCTTTCGGACGTTTTGCTGGCGAAGGCCGGCGGCGAGACGGAGAAGCAGATCTACCGCTTCCAGAAGGGCGACAACGACCTTTCGCTGCGCTTTGACCTGACGGTTCCGCTGGCGCGCTACGTGGCACAGCACGCGGGAGAGCTGACGTTTCCGTTCAAGCGCTACCAGATGAGCAAGGTGTTCCGCGGCGAGCGCCCGCAGAAGGGACGTTTCCGCGAGTTTTACCAGTGTGACATCGACGTGATCGGTTCGGAGACTCTCGACATCGTCTACGACGCGGAGATGCCTGCGGTCATTTACAACGTGTTCAAGGAGCTCGCGTTCGGCGCGTTCACGATCCGTATGAACAACCGCAAGGTGCTGAACGGGTATTTTGCGGAGCTCGGATATTCCGACAAGATCGGCGACATCCTTCGCACGATCGACAAGCTCGAGAAAATCGGCCGCGATGCGGTCATGGAGGAACTTGAGAAGTTCGAGGTAGCGAAGGCGGATGCGGAGAAGATCCTCTCGTTCCTTTCCTTCCGCGGCACGAACGACGAGACGATCGCGGTGCTGCGCGCGCAGGGAATCGCCAACGAGACGTACAATCAGGGTGTGGAGGAGCTCGCGACGGTTGTGTCGTACCTTCGCCTCTTCGGCGTTGAGGAGAGTGCATTTATCATCGATCTGACGATCGCGCGCGGCCTCGACTACTATACCGGCACCGTCTTTGAGACGATGCTCAACGACTACCCCAGCATGGGCAGCGTGTGCTCCGGCGGACGCTACGACAACCTTGCCGAGTACTACACGGACCAGAAGCTTCCGGGCATCGGCATCAGCATCGGCCTGACGCGGTTGTTCTTCCAGCTTCGCGAGAACGGCCTGATCACCACGAACGGCGCATGCCTCGCGAGATGCCTTGTCATCCCGATGGGTGAGGGCCAGCTCGGCTCGGCGCTCACGGCGGCTTCGGCGATCCGCGGCGCGGGAATTCCGGCGGACGTGTACTGCCAGAACAAGGGCATGAAGCAGAAGATGAAGTACGCGGCGAAGATCGGCGTTCCGTTCGCGGCCATCATCGGCGAGGACGAGGCGGCATCCGGCACCGTGATGCTCAAGGACATGGCGACCGGCGAGCAGCGCGCGGTGAGCGTTTCGGAGCTTGCGGACGCGGTTCGATAAGAAAAATAAAGACTTTCCGGCAGGCGGAGCGGATTCCGCCTGCATTTTTTTGTGTAAAAAATGAAACTTATTCCCATTTTCCTTGACGAACGAGTGCAGCGGTGCTATAATCGGGAACGGTTCTCAGATTCGCACGAAAGGAGGAGCGAAACATGCGTTTGCTGCGCGATGCCAATCAACGGAAAATGCTTTCCGCCGTCACGGTTTTTCTGCTGGCGGTTGTTGTGCTGTGCTCCTCGTTCTTTCTGGCGGTTGAGGCGGACCACGACTGCTGCGGCGATGAGGATTGCCCGGTGTGCTCCTGCATCGAGCTGTGCGAGCGGATTTTGTGCCATTTCGGGCGCGGGGCGCTTGCTGTCGCAGTGATGTTGCTGCCTGTCGTTGCGCTTTTTGCGGCAGTGGTTGCAGCGGTGCGCGAACGCCCCTGGGAGACTTTGGTTTCCCGCAAGGTACGAATCGAGTGTTGAACCGGCCTCCGGCCGAAGTGCGCCCGCGCGGCGGCTTCGGAAGAATGATGTATCACTTACCACGGAGGTTTTATCATGAAGAAAATTCTTGCAATCATTCTGACCGTCGCTCTGACGGTTTGCTGCCTTACCGCCTGCTCGGGAGAGAAGAAGGACGACGGTAAGCTTCACATTGTCACCACCATTTTTCCGGAATATGACTGGGTTATGAACGTCCTCGGGGAAAATCCCGCAGGGGCGGATGTTGTCATGCTTCTCGACAACGGCGTTGACCTTCACAGCTATCAGCCGACGGTCGACGACGTGCTGAAGGTGGCGTCCTGCGATCTCTTTATCTACGTGGGCGGCGAGTCGGACGGCTGGGTCAAGGATGCGCTCGCGCAGGCGACCAACAAGAATATGATCGTCATCAACCTGTTGGAGGTTCTCGGCGACAAGGTCAAGGAAGAGGAGATTGTCGAGGGCATGGAGCACGAGCATGACCACGACCACGACGATGACGACCACGACCACGAGGACGGCGATGACCATGACCATGAGGACGGCGACCATGACGATCATGAGCACGAGCATGATCACGACCATGAGGACGGTGAGGTTGAGTATGACGAGCACGTATGGCTCTCGCTTCGCAACGCGGAAGTTCTGGTGAAAGAGATTTCTGCGGCTGTGGAGAAGCTTGACAGCGAAAACGCAGCGACCTACAAGAAGAACACCGAGGCGTATGTCGGAAAGCTCCGTGCGCTCGATGAGCGTTACAAGGAGGCTGTTGCGGGGGCAACGAACAAGACGCTTCTCTTCGGAGACCGTTTCCCGTTCCGCTACATGACCGATGATTACGGTTTGAAATATTACGCGGCATTTGTCGGATGCTCGGCGGAGACCGAGGCAAGCTTTGAGACGATCAAGTTCTTAACGACGAAGGTCGACGAGCTCGGACTGTCCGCAGTTATGACGATCGAGGGCGCAAATCACAAGATTGCCGAGACGATCGTCGCGAACACGCAGGCGAAGAATCAGAAGATTTTGCAGCTCAACTCGCTGCAGTCCACGACATCCGAGGATGTCAAGAAGGGCGCGACGTACCTCTCCATCATGGAGTCAAACCTCGCGGTTCTTGCGGACGCATTAAAGTAGGAGGCATAGTATGGCGTTACTCACCGCTCAGAATCTGTCGCTCGGCTACGATAACAGAACGATCGTGGCTGACCTTAATTTTGTCGTAAACGAGGGGGATTACCTCTGCATCGTCGGCGAAAACGGCTCCGGCAAGAGCACGTTGATGAAGACGCTTTTGCAGCTTCAGGCGCCCATCGGAGGCACGATTCTGACCGGTGACGGCCTTAAGAAAAATGAGATTGGATATCTACCGCAACAGACGATGGTGCAGAAGGATTTTCCGGCGTCGGTGCGCGAGATTGTCCTCTCCGGATGTCAGGCAAGACGAGGTCTTCGACCGTTCTACAGCCGCGAGGACAAGGCACTTGCCGAGGAGAATATGAAAAGACTTCGCATCGAGGATCTCGCGAAGCGGTGCTACCGCGAGCTCTCCGGCGGACAGCAGCAGCGCGTACTCCTTGCGAGAGCGTTGTGTGCGACCAGGAAGGTGCTTCTTCTGGACGAGCCGGTCTCCGGCCTCGACCCGAAGGTGACGGCGGAGATGTATGAGATGATCACGCAGTTAAACCGCGAGGGCATCACCATCATCATGATCACGCATGATATCGCCGCGGCGGCCGCGTATGCTTCCCACATCCTGCACATCGGGAGCAAGGTCTTCTATGGAACGAAGGAGGAGTATCTGGCGAGTGATCTCGGCAAATTCTTCCTTAAGACGACGGAAGGCGGTGATGAGCAATGATCGGAGAATGGTTTGACAAGCTTTCGTTGTATCTTAAGTTCGCGCCGGTGCAGCACGCGCTGATCGTCGGCGTTCTGATCGCTCTGTGTGCCGCGCTTTTGGGTGTGACGCTCGTGTTGAAGCGCTTTTCGTACATCGGCGACGGACTGTCGCATGTGGCGTTCGGCGCGATGTCGATCGCTGCGGTTTTGAACTTAACACACCAGATGTGGCTGATCCTGCCGATCACGATCCTGAGCGCGATTTTGCTGCTTCGGACCGGGCAGAACGCGAAGATCAAGGGAGACGCCGCCATCGCCATGATCTCGGTCGGCTCGCTGGCGTTCGGTTATCTTTTGATGAACATCTACTCCACGTCCTCGAACCTGACGGGAGATGTGTGCTCGACGCTGTTCGGCTCGACCTCAATCCTCACGCTCCGCGATTCGGACGTGTGGCTTTGCGTGATCCTCTCAATCATCGTTGTGATCATTTTCATATTGTTCTACAATAAGATCTTCGCCGTGACGTTCGACGAGGATTTTGCGAAGGCGACGGGCACGAGGGCCAACGCGTACAACCTGCTGATCGCGGTTGTCATCGCGGTCATCATCGTGATGGCGATGAACTTTGTAGGCTCGCTTCTGATCTCGGCGCTCGTAATCTTTCCGGCTTTGTCAGCAATGCGCTTGTTTCGGAGCTTCAAAAGTGTTACAATCTTCTCGGCCGTGTTGTCGGTCATCTGTGCGCTCGTCGGAATGCTCGTTTCGATTCTGGCGGGAACGCCGGTCGGCTCGACGATTGTAGCGGTCGATGTGGTGGCATTTGCCGTGTGTTGTCTGGCAGGTGCGATCAAGGGAGGAATTCGAGCATGAAAAAGACAGTGAGCTTAGTATTGTGTGTAGTGATGATTCTGGCGCTTGCCGGATGCGGCAAGAACGATGCGGGCGCGAGCCACAAAAACGGCACGGGCAGCGGGGTGGACGACGTTCTTTCGAACATTGTGAACTCGGAAAATGCAACCCCTACGCCGACCGCGGCGGCCTCCGACGCAACGCCCACGGGTACGCCGAAGCCGTACGTCACGTCCGCTCCGGTGGACGCTTCGACGATCGACATCGACATGACGCAGATGTCGTCCACGCTGGTGTATTCGCAGATTTACGACATTGTGAGCGACCCGGACAAGTACCTCGGCAAGATCATCAAGATGTCCGGCACGATGAACATGGCGTACGAGGAGAGCACGAACCAGTATTATTTTGCGTGCTTCGTTCAGGACGCATCGGCATGCTGCTCGCAGGGCATCGAGTTTGTGCTCACGGACGATTACAAATTCCCGGAGGATTACCCGGAGGTCGGCACGGACATCTGCGTTGTCGGACGCTTCGACACCTACGAGGAGGGCGAGTATCTGTACTGCACGCTCCGCGATGCCAGATTCCAGTGATGACGGAGAGCGGGAACGCCTCGTGAGATGACGGATTTTCCGCAACAAATAGAGACTTTTTTGCGGGGGCGTACGCTTCCGCCCATACAATAGGCAACTTATGAGGGAAAAGCGATTCTGTGCGTGACAAACGGAATCGCTTTTGCTATTATTGGGGTAGACGTGCGCAACGCTTCGGCGGAATCACTACGCACAAAGGAGAGAATCAATGAACGTAACAAAAACGGGGTTTGGTAAGACCAAGGACGGCAAGGAAGCGACTCTGTATACAATGGAGAACAAGAACGGCATGAAGGTGACGGTTTCCGACTTCGGTGCGGTGATCGTGAACATCTTCGTTCCGGATCGTGACGGCAATCTGGAGGATGTGGCGCTCGGTTACGACGATGTGACCGGCTACGAGGACAACGGTCCCGGCTACGGCTCCTTCATCGGAAGACACGCAAACCGCATCGGCGGTGCGCAGTTCACCATCGGCGGCAAGACCTACGAGCTTGCGAAAAATGACAACGGCGTCAACAACCTTCACAGCGGTCCGAAGAGCTACAACAAGTATTTCTACGAGGTGGAGACGTTCGTGGACGAGGAGAGCGTGAGCGTTGAGTTCTCGCGCATGTCTCCGGACGGCGAGCAGGGCTTCCCCGGAAACCTCGATGTTTCCGTGACGTACACCCTTACGAACGACAACGACCTTGCGATCGAGTATTTTGCGGTGAGCGACAAGGATACGGTCATCAACCTGACGAACCACACGTACTTCAACCTGGCAGGCCAGGCGAGCGGTTCCGTGCTCGATCAGGAAGTATGGATCAACAGCCACCAGATCACTCCGACCGACAAGCTTCTGATCCCGACCGGCGAGGTGATGGACATCACCGGTACCGCAATGGATTTCCAGACCGCAAAGCCGATCGGCCGCGACATCAACGCCGACATGGAGTGCCTCAAGATTGCGGGCGGCTACGACCACAACTACGTACTCGACCTCGACATCGAGGATGACGAGATGGAGCTGGTTGCCTCCCTCTACGATCCGAAGAGCGGCCGCAAGATGGAAGTCTACACCGACCTTCCGGGCATGCAGCTCTACAGCGGCAACTTCATCAACGGTGCGAACGACCCGAGCAAGGGCAAGGGCGGCGTAGTTTACCAAAAGCGCGACGGCGTCTGCTTCGAGACGCAGTTCTACCCGAACTCCTGCAACATCCCGAGCTTCCCGACCAGTATCTTCCAGGCCGGCGAGCCCTACGATTTCTGCACGGTGTACTCGTTCACGGTGGAGTGATTCAGGCAAGGAGTTAAGCCGGGGAATGGAGTACTCCTATTAAGGCGTAATCCTTTTTAAGGCGTTAAGTGCATAGCAGGTAATGAAGCTCAGGTGCCCCCGATTCTTCGGGGGCACCTTTTTTGGTGGGAAAGGGGTTAAAAGCTTCGGCTTTTTCAGACTAATAGGGCGGTTCTGAGATTTAGTCGGTATGGCTTACGGACTTATCAGGTGTTTCCGGGATTTAGTCGGTATGAGTCGGTATAGTTTGCTGTGATTCCGGGAAGACCGTAGTTTTCTTATACCACAAAAACAGACTAATTATGATTTATGGATAAAAAGTCCGTACTTGCAGACATCGGACAAGGGATGAAAACAAAAAGATACAGACTGAACAGCGACATTTCGGTGCTCAGTCTGTTTTTTTGCTAAATGCCTATGTCAACATGGTCTTTCAGCCCCCCCGGGCTTGCTTCTACATGACCTTCCGCCCCTCAGCCTTCCACGATCACGCCGACTTCCTGGGCCTGCTGCAGCTCGTAGTAGTGACCCTTCGCCGCCATGAGCTCCGCGTGGGTACCGCGCTCCACAATCTCGCCCTCGTGGAAGACGAGGATGAGGTCGGCGTTCTGGATGGTGGAGAGACGGTGCGCAATGGCGATTATGGTGCGAGCTCCGGTGAGACGGTTGATGGCCGCCTGGATGTGGCGCTCGGTCTGCACGTCGACGGAGGCGGTTGCCTCATCGAGAATGATGATCGGCGAGTTGCGAAGAATCGCGCGGGCGATGGCGACGCGCTGTTTCTGACCGCCGGAGAGGCGAAGTCCGCGCTCGCCGACCTGGGTTTCGTAACCGTCGGGCATTGCCAGAATGTCGTCGTGGATGTAGGCTGCACGGGCGGCGGCCTCAATCTCCTCTGCGGTTGCGGAAGGACGGGCGTAGCCGATATTTTCTGCGATGGTGCCGTTAAAGAGGAACGTATCCTGCAGCACCGGCGAAATGTTTGCACGGAGGCTGCCGAGAGTCACGGACTTGATGTCCTTGCCGTCCACCAGGATGCGGCCCTCCACCGGGTCGTAGAAGCGGGAAATGAGTTGCGTCGCGGTGGTCTTGCCGACGCCGGTGGGGCCCACTAAAGCCACCATCATGCCGGGCTTGCATTCGAAGGAAACATCCTTGAGAACCGGGATGTTGTTGCCGTAATCAAAGTTTACATGCTCGAAGGTGACAGCGCCCTGCACGTCCGTGAGATCCTCCGCGCCCGGAGCATTTGTGATGTTGGAGGGTGTGTCAAGAATGAGCGTCACACGCTCCGCGCCGGCCAAAGACTGCTGGAGGCTCTCCAAGAGATTGGCAAGGCCCGAAACCGGGGCGTAGAAGAGGCCTAAGTAGAGGACGAAGGCCACGATATCCTCGACGGTGAGCTGCCCTTTGTGTGCGAGATAACCTCCGAAAAATACAACCAGCACCGTTCCGGCAGCGGAGAGAAGCTCTACGCAGGGGTGGAAAATTGCGCTAGCCCGAAGGGCGCGGAGCATTGCCACAACCTGCTCGAGGCTCTTGCTGCGGACGCGCTCGCCCTCGTACTCCTCCTGGCCGAAGGCCTGAATTTCGTGAAGGCCGGAGAGGCTGTCCTGAAGTTGTGCGTTGAGTTCGCCCATAGTCTTCTGAGAAGCGCGGAAGAACGGGCGCACCACTTTGGCGAAAATGACACCGGAGCAAAGAATTAAAGGAATCGGCGCGCAGGTGATGAGCGCCAGCTTCCAGTTGACGGTGAGCAGGATGACAAGGACGCCTGCGAAGGTCACGAGGTTCGTGATAATATCGGGAATCATGTGAGCGTAGAGAAGCTCGAAGTCGCGGGTGTCGTTGACAACGCGGCTCATCAGATCGCCGGTCTGCTTGTCGTGGAAAAATGCAAGATCGAGGCTCTGCAGCTTATTGTACAGGCGGCTCCGGAGGTCGCCCACTAAGTACCAGGCGGCACGGTGAGCGAGGTAGTTTGCGAGAAACCGGAACAATACCCGCAGAAGATACAGACCGAGGAGCCCGAGGGCAAGATACCGGATGGTGGAGAGCGCCGCGTCATCGACGCCCTTGCTGACGATGCCGGTCATCTTCGACAGAAGCTTCGGCGCCGTAAGATTGATGACGGTGAGAGCGAAGGTCGAGAGAATGGCGATCACGTACAGGCCCTTGTAGCGGGCCGCTTCTTTGGTGAGTTTCCAGAGTGTCTTCATGGGAGCCTCCTTGCGGGCACGAGGATAAACGAATCTGTACTGTTATCATAGCGCAAGGAAAGTTGCCGTAAAATGGAGAATGTTTTAAATCGGAGAATGTTTTCAAAAGAAAAAAGGCTCCGCCGCAAAATGCGGCGAAGCCCGTGACGTTGTCCTGATTTATTTGGTGCCGAAGATGCGGTCGCCGGCGTCGCCCAAACCCGGAAGAATGTAACCCTTATCGTTGAGGCAGTCATCCATTGCGCCGATGTAGACGTCAACCTCGGGATGTGCCTTCTGCAGAGCGGCAAGACCCTCGGGAGCAGCGATGAGGCACAGGAAGCGGATGCGCTTGATGCCGCGCTTGTTGAGCATGTCGATCGCAGCGATGGCGGAACCGCCGGTCGCAAGCATCGGGTCAACCACGAAGATGTCGCGGTCTGCGGCGTCGTGAGGCATCTTGCAGAAATATTCGTGCGGCTCCAGCGTCTCCTCGTCGCGGTAGAGGCCGATGTGGCCGACCTTCGCGTTCGGGTTCATGCGGAGAATACCGTCGCACAGGCCGATGCCCGCGCGCAAAATCGGAACAACGCAGAGCTTCTTGCCCGCGATCTCCTTCACGGTCGTCTTGCACAGAGGCGTCTCAATCACCTTGTCCGCAAGCGGAAGATCGCGGCTCGCCTCGTAGTATATCAACATCGCAACCTCGTTTACGAGATCGCGAAAATCCTTCGTCGACGTTTCCTTCATCCGCATGATGCCGATCTTATGCTGCAGAAGCGGATGGTCCATAATAACAACTTTGCCCATAGTTCCTTCCTCCTGGAATTTTTCTCCGTTTATTATACTACCGTCGGAGGAAAAAGTCAAAACCAAAACGCCTCTTTGCGGTGTCGAAATCGGAGCGCTTTGGATTGACTTCCGGGCTCATTTTTCGTAAAATGAAGAGAACAACCGGGGGCAATTCGGATGCCCGAGAAGGCGGTTGTCGGGGGTTTGTATGTACAAGATCAAGACGAACCGGGAGGAGAACACGATCCTGATCCCGGCGACGTTGGATATGCATTTTCCGCTGCTGCGGTTTATGTTCTGGTCCAAGGGGTACCGCGTGGTGCCCCTGACCGAGAGCGATGAATTTCTGATTCGCGAAGAGGGGTTAAAATATGTGAACTACGACATCTGTTATCCGTTCGTTCTGATGACGGGGCAGGTGGTCCGCGCGCTTCGAAGCGGCAAATACGACCCGAAGAAGACGTTTATCCTGATGCCCACCGCGGGCGATGCGTGCCGCGGCGCGTGCTACATCAGCCTGATGGAGCGGTCGCTTCGCAACTCGCACTTAGACGATGCGAAGGTGATGACGATCAACGTGCGCCACGTTGCCGAGGAGATCTCGCTGCCTATCAACCTTGACACGGCGATCCGCGGGCTGTTCGGGCTCTTCTACGGCGACATGCTGTTGTTTCTGGTGCACCAGACGAGGCCGTACGAGATCCGCAAGGGCGAGACCGATGCGCTGTGCCGGCTCTGGATGAAGGAACTCGGGCGCGACCTGCGGCTCGGGCAGCATTTGACGCTTGGACACATGAAGCGGAACTTCGAGCGCATGGCGAAATCGTTTCGAAAGATTCCGCGCCGGGATGAAAAGCGGCAGCTCATCGGCGTGGTCGCAGAATTCTACGTCAAGTATTGCGGCCTCGGCAACTGGAATGTCGTGCGCTTTCTGGAGGAGAACGGCTGCGAGGCGGACGTCAACGGCGCGTCGTGGTACGGCCTTTACTATATCGATTCGCACAAGCCGAAGAAGTGGAACGCGGAGCGCGTCGGCTTTGAGGCGGCGAAGCGCCTGATGATCTATTGCCAGGACGCGATGATGGCCACGCTTCGCAAAAACGGTTTCCATTGCTTAAGCCGCTACGAGACGATGGACAAAAACTCGCGCGAGCTCGTGTCGCGAAACCTCACGATCGGTGACGGCTGGCTGTTGGGCGCGGAAACCATCGATTACATCCGCCACGGCATCCGCAAGGTGCTGTGCATCGCACCGTTCGGCTGCATGGCCAACGTCTGCGCCGGCCGCGGCGTCTACCCGAACATCCGGCGCGCCTATCCCGACGCGGCCGTGGTCGTCACCGAGACCGACTCGTCCGGCCTGACGCTCAACTACTTCAACCGCATCCGGATGCTAATCGACCAGAAGCTCCCGAAGCGAGAACGAAGAAAACGCGGAAAATGAAACAAACAAAAACGGCGGGCGCCCTGATCCGAAGGGAGCCCGCCGAAGTGTTTTCTCATGCGTTAAAAAAAGAACCCCAAAAAAGAGGAGAAGCCCGAGTAAGTTACCTTACCGGGCCAATATTATATGAAAATTTGAATAGGCTTTAGTTATGAAGAAGTTCTCTCTTTTCTATGTCTGCATTATAACGCACAAATATGAGCAGAGTTTGTCGGAAAAGACAACACTTTGTAAACATTTCACATGATTTCGATTTACAAACCATTTTGGTGGTTATTCACAATATCCTCCGGATCCGCAGCACCAGATGCGTCCGAACATAAAAAAGAACCCCATAAAAGAGGAGAAGCCCGAGTAAGTTTTGCCTTACCGGGCTGAT
>JAFZWG010000059.1 GCA_017617395.1 Lachnospiraceae bacterium | reverse complement strand
GCGCCTCGCCGAGCTCCACGCTCGCACCGTCCGCATACGTAAACTCAAAGCCGAAGTCATACCGCATTCCGTTTCGGAAAATGATACGGTACATCGCATTTTCCGGCACGAACATCCATCCGAGCGCCGTTTCGTCCGTCACGCCGAAGCGGTCGATCCGCCGCATATACTCCTCCGGAGTGACGGAACCGTCCTCCGGAAGGCAGACACGGATTCCCATGTCGATGTCGCTGAAGCAGTCGTGATAGCCGATTGCTACAGCCTCCTTCGCAGTCTCCTGCAGATCCTCGCGCCGAACCGTCACGCTCCTCGCCTTGATACTCTCGATCTCGGGAAGGCGAAACAACTCTTCGCAAAATGAGGCAAACTCATTTTCCATCTGTTGTCTTGTCAAAGAAATCATTTCTACTCCTCGAAGAATCCTCCATAAGGAATCCTATTAATCAGGCACTCCGCATCGTCCTCGATGTCCTCTGGATCGACGTCCTCGCCCTCGCGCGCCGCACACTCAAACTCGTCCACGATGCTCTCGATGATCGTCATGTCGATGTAGAGTGTAAGTTTCGACAGCTCCTCCTCGGAAACCTCGGTCTCACTGCGGTAGCCGTCAAGAATGTAGCTGAAATACCAGTCCATCCCCTGCCTGCGCCTGTTCATATCGCTCTCGTGTTGGAACCAGCCGACGCCGTGCGTCCACAGGTGTGCCAGGTCGAACATGTACCAGCAGTAACAGCAGTTGTCGAAGTCAAACACCGTCACATTGCCGTTGCTCATATCCACATGGTAGTTGCCGTCGCAGAAATCGAAATGCACAAGCCCGTAGTTGTCCGCAGTCTGCGGAAGTTCCGTAAACTGCCGGATCCGGTCGGCGATCGCCTCCTTCAACTCCGTGTACTCGTCCGGGATCAGCTGCCCGATGTAGTCCATGTTGAATTTGTCAAAATAGTCCGCTCTGCGGTGCTTCGGCGCAAAATCCCTCGCCAGCCGGTGGATTGCTCCGAGCGCCTTGCCGGTGTTGTAGAAGTACTCCGTGAGCGGCGCTCCCTCGCGGTAGCGGTAGCCATTGTCGTACAAAAGCATACCCTTCGCAAACTCAAAGAGACTCACGAAAACGGGCTCATTTTCCGAAGAAATGAGCTCCACAAGTTTCCCGTTCTTTGACGGGATCACGTCCGCCACAGGCGCCCCACCAGCCGCCAGATAATGCACGAATTCGGTCTCCGCGAGGTACTCCTCCTCCGTGCGGTCGCCCGTCGCCGAGATGCGAAGCACATACTTCTTCTCGCCGCCGAGCGTGCAGATATAAATTTCATTACGGCCGCCCTCGTGTCCGGGCACCGGTAGCAACTCGTAACCATTCAGTTCATAAAGATTCGTAAAATTCTCAATCGTATTCGTTTTATAACCCTCCATGTGACAATAGAGCTTTCCCCCTGTCACGTATCACTTCTGCCTGCTCCGGGAAAACCTCCCGAAGAATCCTAAGTTCCAGCTGCTGCCGATGCGTAAGATGCGTCACCAGCCCGTCAAAACCGCGAAGCCCGCGGCGCGCGCCGTGCGGACTCTCCTCGAGAAATCCGACCATCAGCGGGAACCACATCTCGGCGCCGTTTTCATCGACGCGCTCCTTACGGATGGCCTGAAGAGACCCGGCGATATCATCTGTCTCCAGATACATAATCCGGAGATCCCGCCCCGCGAGAACGGCCTTAAGCCGCAGGAAAAAAGCCACAATCTCTTCGTCGTTCATCTCGTAAAAAAGAATCTGATTCTCAATAATGTTCTGGAAAATGGAACACTCAAAAATCGATTTGTCGCCGCTCCACCGCGCATAGCGCCCGAGGATAATCTCCTCAAACTCCGCACGGCTTAGGCGGTTGTTGTAGATCTCGTACTGCTCCAGGTCCTTGTGAAACCCCGGAACGTCCGTCAAAATCCTTGTGTAGGTAACGATCCGACGGTCACCCTCCGTGTGCGTGTTCCGCTCGATCTCCTCGCGAAGACCGACGTAGCGCGCAAGCACCGCCTCATACTGAGGCTCGGTCATGTAGGCGCACCATGCAAGCTCCACCGGATTGTAGTCGCCCTCGCGAAACACCCGATAATCCGGAAAATGCTCCGCAAGCCGTCCCACAAACGTGCTCTTGCCCGCGCCCTGAATACCTTCCACGAAATAGTTCATCAGATCATCCCCTAACTTACATGCAGCGGCGTTTTGTTCTACTCTCGTAGAATCATTGTTTCAAGCCACTTTACAACTTTTTTTCATACAGCCGGTCCGTGCCGCCGCCGTAGTTGACAATGTCCCTTACGTACGTGTAGCCGTACCGCTCATACAACCCTGTGTACTCCGTCGGAATGTAGGTTTTCGCAAAACCAAGCTCCTTCGCGTGCCGGTTGGCCGCATCGATCAGCTTGCCGCTCAAGCGGTCGCCGCGGTACTCCTCTTCCACGAACACGCACGACACCCACGGAAAAATCTCCGGCAACGGATAGTAGTCCGTCTTCAGAAGAGATGCCATGCCGACAATCTTACCGTCCTTCACGGCCGCGAACATCGTCTCCCAGTCCGTGAACTTCCAGTCGCGAATCAGGCCTGCAATATGGTCGCGAACCTCGGTCCAGGAGCATTTTTCGACGAAATGAAGGAAGTCCGCCGCAAACGGCGTGTCCTTCTCAACCTTCACAATCTGCGTCAGCCGGTCGAACCCGAAATGCCTCGCCACAAGTGCCGCATTTTCCTCGACACTCCGGCCGTCCGCGCGGTCGAGCCAGAAATATCCGCTCGCCTTCACGTCCTCATAATATTTCGCATTGAGCGAAAGAAGCGTTTCGTTACAGGTCGCCTTTGCCTTTTCAAAGTCTGTCGCGCTGTGAATAAAGTCACTGAAGCCCTGATGATCGGGGCGGTTGCAATACTCGTCCACGAGATTCTCCGGCTTTTTGAGCATGAACGCCACGTGTGCGGGATCCGTGATCTGCATCGCCTGTTCGAGCGTCAGATGGCAGTCGCACAGCATGATCTGATCCTTCGAAAGCCGCATCAGATCAAGCAAAACGAAGTCAAGCTGCTCTCTCGTATTCTGCAGAAGCCACGCCTTGTACTCTTCGACGCTCCGGCCGAAAAATTCATCCGCGTCGCGGAACTCCCTGTTCATCGCCGGCTGCGACGCCGGATCGGACATCGCCTGATGCTCCGGAAAGCGCTCGTCGATGTCGTAGACCGGAATCCCGTATTTCTTTGCGAGCGCCCGCGTCACGGTCGTCTTGCCGCCGCAGGGCGTGCCCGCCACAAAGTACACATTTTTCAAATACTGTTTGATAATATTATCCTGGAATATCATGATAGTTCTCCTTTTTGATTCAATAGTTTCGCAAGTTGTTTCCAAGCGTGAAACCATCGATCAACGGTCTCACGCGATCAGATATTCCGAAGTCTTAAAAACATTACCATTTTTCATCATCCTTTCTTTGATCAGCCCGGCAAATGCCGGCCCCTAGCTCTGTGCTCTCTCCACCGAGCCGGTCATTCCTTCCTTGAACACGTTTAAGTGACGCGCGTCCACCGAGTACTCGAGGATCGGCATCGAGAGCGCACCCGGCTTGCGGTCAAACCGCAGCGACGTGATGCAGGTGTGCGGAACATGACCGAACATGACGCACATGTGCGGGAACGGAATGTTGAACACGCGCGACAGAAGCGCCGTCGAGGAGCCGCCGTGGCTGAACAAGACGTACGTCTTCTTCTCGTCGGTCTCGTTCGTGCAGCGGTAGTACAGGCCTTCGCGCTTGTAACCGAGTGTCGCCAGCCACTCGTCGACTCCGGCCTGAACCGTGTTCACGTCGACCGTCGCCGTGTTGTTCACGAAGTCCGCAAAATTCTGCCAGTTCGGGTCCTGCAGGTCCACGCCCTTGTGCATCAGACCGAACGAGCACATCCAGGGATTTCCCTCCATGTACAGATTCTCGATGCTTCCGAACCGAAGCTCGCGCATGAAGTCAAGCGTCGTGATCTCCCCAATGCCCGACAGCTCCGCAAACGGCTTCGCGGTCTGCTGCGCGCGTCCCTGCGGCGAGCAGAAGATTCCCTGAATCCCCTCCTCTATCAGCCGCTGCGCGACCACCTTCGCCTGCTTGTGCCCAAGCTCCGTCAGGCAGTCCAGCTCATAGTTCGGATCTCCGTGACGCACCAAAATCAGTCTCATTGCATTTCCCTCACTTTCCTTTGCTAATCCACGATAACTTTGAATTCCGTGGTACTGAAATACTCCCCGATCGCCGCTGACAACGCGTCCTTGTCCGCATCGTCCATCGGCGCGATGATATCACCGTCCGCAAGAAGGTAGATTGCTCTCGCCGGCTTATGAATCCAGCACCATTCTCCGCGGTATTGCGCGTAAAACTTCTTCCCGAGAGTCATCTCGCCCTGAACATACGCCCACCGTCCGTCGGACAGACCGAACAGCATATGTCCCCGCGCAAGATCCACATGAACTATCTTCATCGCCAACTCCTTCCGCGGTCTTACGCCTGCTCATCCGGGATGAACCCCCGGCCGTTCCACGTAACCACCGTCTTGTATCCGAGCAGCCCGTACCACTGGGGCTCGTAGGTGTAGTGAATAAAGCTTATGTCGAAAAATTCATCCCGCAAAATCGCGGTTACGTTCCGAATCATCGACAGCCCGATTCCGCGGTTGCGGTACTCCGCAAGCGTGCCCACGCAGCCCGGCCCGCCGATCCTGCATTTTACGCCGTTTACGACGTGCTCGCCGAAGTCCTCGATCAGGCAGAAGCTCGCAACCTTTCCGTCGACATAACCGCAGTAGATGCGGCTGTTCTCCGTGAAGTACTGCGGCCAGTGGCCGACCACCGTCGCCACGTCCCTGCGAAGCGCCTCGAGGTCACCGTCAAAGTAACCGAAGGTCACATTTGCCGGAAAATCCTTCTCGTAAATGCCCTCGTCAAAATCCTGCAGCCGCAATACCTGCTCCGACACGACCTCGTCCTCGGGGATGTTGCGGATGTACTCCTGCTCAAAGAAGTTCGGATACATCTCGTTAAACAGCTCCTCGTACTGCTTTCTGGTCACCCGGTCACTGCGAAGCACCGAGTAGTACGCCGCATCGTGAATGCCGCGGCAGTTTTTCTTCGAGCCGCGCAGCATGCCCTCATAGTGCATGCCCGCCTTCTGCATCACGCGGCCGGACTTTTTGTTGCGCACATCGTGCGTCGTGTAGACCCGCATCAGGTCGCTCTCGCCCTCGAAGAGGTAGTCGATCACGGCCTTGAGCGCCTCCGGCATGATGCCCTGTCCCCAGTACGCTTTGCCGAGGCAGTAGCCGATCTCGTACGAACACGTCCGCTCGTCGCGGTCGACAACCGCGATATTGCCGATGACATGGTCGTCGCCCTTCACGGTGATGCCCCAGTTGTACGTCTTGCCGTCCTCATAGTAGGAGACCCAGTCCGTCAGAAGCTTTCTCGTAAACTCGACGCTTGTGTGCGTCGGCCACGAGAGAAACTTCGTGACTTCCGGATCGGACGTCCAGTTGTTAAACATATCCTCCGCGTCCTCAACCCGGTATCTCCGCAGGATCAGCCGCTCCGTCTCAATGGTTTTGGTTCCGATCGTATCCATGTTCTTCTCCCGAATACCTTTATTTTCCGTCCGTTGTCTCAACGGTCACTCCAAAGTCTCCTTCGTCAGACCGCCGGCGCTCATACGATAAATGGTATCGCACACTTCCGAAAGGTACTTTCGGTCGTGCGAGACGCTGATGATCGCGCCCGGAAACTCCGAAAGCATCCGCCGGATGACCGGCCCCGAAAGCGGCGAAAAATTCCGCGTCGGCTCGTCAAGGATCAGCACATTTGCCCCCGACATGCTGAGCTTCAGCAGCAATACCTTCGCCTTCTGCCCTCCCGAGAGCTCGCGGATCGGATGGTCCATCTCGTCCGCCGTGTACTTAAGAGACCCTAAGTACGTGCGGATTCTGGTCCGCTCCTCCTTGTCCCCGGTCGTGTCCAGATAGTCCACCGGCGTCACATCGAGGTCCAGAAGTTCCTCGTAGTTCTGCGGCATGTACTGCGCCCGCAGGTCCGGCCTTGCCAGCAGCTCCTCCGCGATCTTCGCGATCAATGTCGTCTTGCCGCAGCCGTTGTAGCCGATGATGCCGATCTTCTCGGAACCGCGGACCTTGAGGGTGACATTTTCCGCTAAGACGCGGCTTCCGTCCACCGTCGTGAGCGCCGGGATGTCGCACTGTACAACCCACTTGCCCGACGGAATCACGCTGCTTGCGTCGCCGAGCTTAAAGAAGATTGCCTCCTCCTGCTCCGGCATCTCGGTCATGTTCTCGTCCTCGCGCTCGAAACGGTGCTCAAGCGCCTTGACGTTCTTCATCTTCTTCTTGAGAATCCGCCCGAGCGAGTCGTGGAACGAAAAATGCGCGTTGCTTAACTGCGCGTTCACCGCCTGCTCCTGCTTGCGGACCTTCTCGTCGCGGATGCGCTTTTCGCGCCGCTCGCACAGAGCGATCTGCTCCTGCTTTTCGAACGCGTGCAGCCGCTCCTCCACGTACTGCCGGTACGGCACATTGGCCACCGTATGGCGGCACATCGTCTTTCTGCGAATCTGCTCAAAATGGATCACGCGGTTTGCGGTCCGCTCAATTAACGTCTCGTCATGCGAGATGAACAAAACCGCATGCGGCCAGCTGTTGATCAGCTCCTCCATCCACGTGAGCGTCTCGATGTCGATGTCGTTCGAGGGCTCGTCCAGAAGAAGGATCGTCGGATCCTCCGCGAGGATTCGCATCATCTGCGCCTTCACCCGCTCGCCGCCCGAGAGCGTGCACATCTCCTGCTCGCGGTAGAAGAAATCCGCCTCGACATGGCAGTCCGCCGCGAGCTTCGAGCGCTCCTTCGGCGTCCGGTCCAGAAACTCCGCGCTCTCGCAGAAGTACTCGCAGACCGTCTTGTGCTTCTCATCCTCCGGCAGCTCCTGCGGCAGGTACGCAAGCCGCTCGCCGCTCATAATCTTCTCGCCCTTGTACTCGATGTAATCCTCCACGAGCTCCGGGTCGTAAATCCACTTCATCAGCGTGGACTTTCCGTTTCCCTCCTCACCGATCAACACGGCGCGGTCGCCGTCGTTTAAGGTGAGCGAGAAATCCTTCAGGATCGTATGCAGATCCTTGGTATGCGTTAATGTAACGTTCTTTATCTGAAACATATTGAATTGAGACACCTCCTTCGCTGCAGGTTGCCTCCCGGGGTGGATGTAAGCTGAGTATGCGCGCCATTCGCAAACTTCGCTGCGCTTGTTTGCTCATGTACGCGCGCTCGGCTCTCGCACGCGGACTTCGTCCGCTCCCGTGATTGAGAACGCGACTCGCCGAAAACTATGTTTTCGCGAGATCGCCTCTTCAATCACGCCGGCGCAGCCGGTGCGAGAGCTCTCGCTTACCGCGCAAAAATGCCCCGGCACCTTCCGGTGTCGGGGCATAATAATCGCATAATAATCCTATGGCGAACTAAAGTACACGCATAGTACTATCGCTTATTCCGCGCTTCTCCGGGAGGCAACCTTAACCATATACAAATTGACTCGAGTACGTTTATTCGACTTTATCATTTGTATACCTCCCTTTCTCGCGTTTCGCGTATTTGATGATGTGCGGCGCCTGGCGACGCTCACATGTGCAGATTATACAGGCGCTTTCGGAAAATGTCAACCCCGTTTTTTCATTTCCCGCGCAACCCGCGTGTACACCCCGTTAAAACGAATTATGACAACACCGCGTTCGAGAGGTACGACAGCACCGACATCGCGATGTTGATGAGCACGAGCATTCCGACGACAAATGCATGGCGCTTGCGCTCGGCATAGATCGTCGCGATAAACTCACGGACAAATGCATTAACCCAGAGCGACAATCAGGATGAAGCCGAGAAGGATCATCCAGACAGCGGTGCTCATTTTCCAAAATACTTACGCAAAAATGTTCGCCCTTTCCTCTGTCGTCAGCGCGACTTCCTAACATTTCGATTATACCACAGAAGGGCTGTTTCTTCAACCGGAAGAAGCCCCGAAAAGGCATACAAAAAGCCCCGACATGCGGATGCCGGGGCGATTTGATGAGCACAATTTCGTTATGCGAAATAAACGTAGTTTTCCTTGCGCGGTGCGGGATCCTTCGCAGGCTCCGCCGCGTAGCCGAGTGCGCAGTGGCCGATGCCCTCGTAGTTACCCTCGATGCCGAGCTTTGCGAGCAGCTCCTTGCCGAAATCGGCTTCGAACTCCTCCTTCGCGCGGTGAATCCAGATGCTCGCGATTCCGAGGCTCTCCGCCGCGTTCATAAGATTGCCCATGACGAGCGCACCGTCGTAGATGTGCGTCACAACATCCTTGTTCGCAAGCACGATCAAAATGACCGGAGCGCCATAGAACGGATCGTAATTGCCGGGCGTGCCGATGACCTTCTTGTTCGCCTCCATCAATGCGTCGCGCGTCTCCTTGTCGGTCACCGCGATGATGATCGGGCTCTGCTTGCCCATGCCGGTCGCCGCGTACGTGCCCGCCTTGAGGATCGCCTTCAGATCCTCCTCGGGGATCATTTTGTCCCGCACGAAGTTTCTGCAGCTCCGTCTCGTCTCCAACACCTTCAAAACCTCATTCATGCTATACCCCTCCCTGTTGTTTACTTGTTGTCCTTGCGAACCGAGTAGCCGAACGTGCCGAGCTTCTCGCCGAGCGCATGGTACACACCGTGCGAGTACGCGACAAGCTTCGCCGCCTCGAGGTCGAAACGGCCCTTCTCATCCATGTAGCGGTCGTCCACGGTCACGCCGACGATCTCCGCGATGTACATGTCGTGCGAGCCGAGGCGCTCCGTCTTCGTCACCTTGCAGTACAGGTTGACCGGACTCTCCGCGATCGCGGGCGTCTCCATGAAATCGGACGTGTACGCCGTGAGGTTGTTCTCGGCGAACTTGTCGAAATCGCGGCCGGAACGGACGCCGCACCAGTCGCATGCTCTCGTGAGCTCCTCCGTCACCAGGTTGACCACGAACTCACCGCTCTCCTCGATCAGTTCATGCGAGTAGCGCTCCGGGCGCACCGAGATCGAGAGCATCGCCGGGTCCGAGCAGATCGTCCCCGCCCACGCGAGCGTCACGATATTGGGCTTCTCGCCCGCGCCCTTCTTCTTGGCCGTCACCATCACAACCGGCACCGGATAGAGCATATTTCCCGCTTTCCAATTCTGTTTACCCATAGTACGTATATCTCCTTTGCTAATCTTTCGAAAACTGTACCATACAAAGTCATTTTTTGTCAAACCGAACCACCCGATCTGTCGAAAAATGCACCGTCAATTCTTGTCGTTGATGCGAAGCGTTCTTCCCAACTGATCCGCCACGAGCTCCGCGCGATTCGCGGTTTCCTCGTTGAGTTCGGAGAGAAGAAGACCGTACATTCTACTGCCGTAGAATATAGGAACTGCCGCGAAACCGGCGCATTTCGGAAGCTCCGTCCGCTCGAGAAGACTGCTCACCTGCGTAAGTCTCCGCTCGGGCGATAAGACGCGAAGTTCGCCGTCGCGCACCGAACACATCAGCCGGATGACGCTCGGGAAGCCGTCCTTGACGATCTCCTCGTAGCTGATTGATTTTTCGAACAACAAAACCGCAATGTTGGGCAGACCCAGGCGGTCGCAGTTCCGGATGATCGTCTCCTCGGTCACCGGCTCCACGGCACTGAACTCCATGCAGCGGATGAAGAAATCCTGCAGCCGCTCGCGGCCTCGCTTTAAGACTTCACCGCTTCGGTTGATATCCCCGGACATCGCCATGATCGCGCAATCCTTCATGTACGCAAAGCACCGGTTGTTCATCAGGTTGGCATTTACCGACTTCTGCGACTTGTTCATGCTGTTCTGAAGCCGCTCGATGCAGCGCACAAGCCGCGCGGGATCGGTGTAGCGCATCGCGCCGTTCTCGAAGAAGATGGTGATCAGACGCCGAAGCTCCATGAACTCCTCCATCGTCATCGAGCTCGACACCATCGAGTGAAGCATCCGCGAGATAAACTCGAAGAACAGGCGCTTTAAATTCACCTCGTCGCTGTCGTGCGACTCGCTTGAGTAGCGGTAGAAGCAATCCTCGAACATGCGGTAGATAAATGACGTGTCAACCTGGAGCATCTCCATGGTCGTGTACTCGTACATCTCGTACTCGAGCGAGTCCTTGCCGTAGAGGCGCGTCGGCAGGATCACCGACTCCACCTGCCTGCCGTCCATCTTCGCAAGCAACAGCTCCACCGCCTTCTGGCCGAGCGTCTCGCCCTCCGCACCGATGGACGCCAGCGACGGGATCATCGTTCCCGAGAACCTTGTATTGTCAAAGCCGAACACCTGGACTTCCTTGCCGGGCGTGAGGCCTCTCTCCTTCAAAACCTCGTACAGCGGAATCGCAACCTGGTCGTTGACGCAAAATACAGCCTCCGCATCGGGGTTGCGGCTCATGAGCCGCTCCGCCTCGGCCTTGGCCTCGATTGACATGTCGGTCTTCTCATACATGTCGTCTGTAAACGTCAGCTTGCACTTCTCCAGACACCGGATGAACACCTGCTTGCGGACCTGCGCATCGCCGTTGTCGTCGCGGCCGCCGAGCATGCACAGCTTCGTCACGCCCTTGACGTTGACGAGGTAGTCGATCGCCTCGCGAACGCCCTTCTCGTTGTCGTAACGGACCGTGGTCGAGTCCGCGACATCGGTCGAGAGGAACACCTTCGGAAGCTTCGCAAAATTGCTGTACCGCTCATCCACAAACTCCTCGCCGCTGACGCCGCAGATGTTGGGAAGCGTCAGGATCAGGCCGTCCAGATGGAGCATCTCCTCGAGGCTGTAGATCGAGTTGTGCATCGTCTTGTACCAGAAGTTCGCATCGCTCTTGTTCTTCTCCTCGTCGTGGATTCCGGCCAGCACAACCAGACGAAGGTCGCGATACCCGGCCATCGCCATGCGCACGCTGTGGATGATCTCCTTCGAGTAGTCGACGGAGATGTCCTCCAGGATCAAGCCGATCGTTCTCTTTCGATCACCGTAATACGCCATTTCTCTTCCTCCTTCTCTCTTCGCGGGTCCGATTCCCGCGCACGCAATCTCTCTATTACACCGCAATATCCGGCGTCGGCTTCGAGAAGTAATACCCCTGAGAATAGTCGATGCCGTAGCGCATCAGCATGTTCTGAATCTGCTCGTTCTCCACGAACTCCGCGACGATTCTGATCTTGTGCATGCCCATCTTCTTCCAGCCCATGATGAGGGAGATGAGATTCTCCGCCTCGCGGCTCTCGCAACATTTGCGGATGATCGAGCCGTCGATCTTCAGGTAGTCGGAGTGGATGCCGATGACGTGCTGCAGGTTCGAGTAGCCGCTGCCGAAATCGTCGATGGAAATCTTGGCGCCAAGCTGGTGGATGCGGTCCACGAAACTCTCGAGGACTTCGTACGCGTCGACGTCCTCATTTTCCAAAATCTCGAACACAAAATTCTCCGGGTGCTTCACCGATGCAAGGAAATCGTAAATATACTCCATCGTCTCGCGGTTCTTGATGTCGCGCATGCCCAGGTTGATGCTCACGCTCACACCCTCCGCGTTCCGGAACCGCTCGAACACCTTGCGGATCATGATCGCGGACGTCTGATCGTACAACAGGCCGTACGAGCGCGCCGCTTCCAGGAATCGGTACGGCGTGTACACCGTTCCGTTCTCGTCCACAAGCCGCATCAGCGACTCGTAGTGGTGGATCGTGCCCGACGCGTTGTCGTGGATGCCCTGGTAGTACGGCACGATGCGGTCATTGGCGATCGCGTAGTTGATCAGATTGATCATGCGGTAGCGCTCGCGGATGCTCTCCTCGTCCGCCTGGAACGACCCGGCGTCGCACACATAGAACTGGATGTTTTTGTTCATCATCGTCAGTCTCGCGGAGTTGTACGCGGGCTTTAAATTGTCGACCGTGCAGCCGTTGATGACGCAAAAAGTCGGCACGATGGCGATCAATCCCTCCGACGATGCGAAGAGCTCCCTCTGCAGGTGCTCCATGTCCTGCGACATTTTCCGCAGGGTCACCGTGTACGAGGGCGCCCCGATGGCGACCTGCCAGTCCTCGAGGCGGTACATGCGATAGTTCCGCCGTCTCGCGTACTCGGCACAGCGCCCCAGGAACGATCGCTGCGTCAGGGCGATCGCGCTCTCGTCGAAGACGATCTTCATGCTCGAGGTGTCCAGAACGTTGATGATGCAGATGCGGTCATACCCCTTGAGCTTTATGTCCATGTTTAACGCGGCTTCGTTGGGGATGTCGTCATTTTCCGAGTAGAGAAGCTTCATCTCGCAGTCGCGCACGAACGAGCGAAGGCTGCCCACCGCCACGGTCGCCGGATTCTTCTCGACGAAGCCCTCGATCTCCATGAGGTACGACAACAGCGCCTTGTTGTCCACCGCGAGCGAATCGGTCTTGGAAAATGCATACGGATTGCACTCCTGCGTCACCTCCTTCTCGCCGATTACAGCGACGGAAAATGCGCAGTCCGCCAGGGTGTTCCGGCCTCCCGCGAAGACGATCTCGCCGTCCGTGACGCAGCCGCTCATATTGGAGTTCTCGTAGGAGGAAAGCTCCCATTTGGCGCAGTTGGAGTAGATGAGCGAGCGGGATGCACCGGAGTATCCGAACAGCGTCTCCGCCTTCTCAAAATTCTCGACATGCCCGAACATCGCGCGGTTGTCCGCGATGATCTTGCGGTCGTAGATAAACGCGCGCCGCAGCTTTCTGCCGACGGTCACGCTGTGGTTTGTCGTGATGAATTCCTTGCGCGCTTCCGGCTTAAGGTCCGGGCGCTTTGCGAACATATCCGCGTTCGCGGGATCGTTCATCGGATACAGCTCCGCAAGGCTGGTGTTCTCCACATACTGGATCGGCACCGGGATATCGGGCGCATCCGCGTACACGAGCGGGAACAGCTCCGCAAGTTCGGAACGGTTGTGCAGCACCTCGCCGATGCCCGTGCGGTACTCCTTCGCGGCATCGGTGCCCGCAAGCTCGAGGATGCAGCTTCCGAACGCGTCCGTGATCTCGAACTCCTCGCCGATCGCCTGAACGCCGGTCGCGTACGAGCAGAAGCTCTCGACGTCGCTGCCGCTGATGGAAGCCATCAAAAGTCCCTCCGACGTCCAGCCGTTTTCGTCGAAGACAAATCCTGCCTTGCATTCCTTCTGCTGTCCGATGTCGGAGACATTCACGATGCCGCCGATCATCTGAAGCCCCGGCTGACACTCGTTGCTGCGGTCCACCATGCGCTGGATGTCGAGATAGGTGCCCGCTAAGAACGTGAGAATCAGCTTTGCATTTTCCTGCAGAACGCGGCACTGCGCCGTGTGGCACACGTCATCGACCGAGATCGGAAGGCCGGTCTCCGGGTCGCGCGTAGGAATGATGGCCGACTGCACGTGGCCGCCGTCCATCTGCGTCACCGAGATCATGCACTGGTTCAGCAACAGCTTGCCCCAGTTGATGACCGCCGACGTGCTCGTTCCGACGATGCTCGCGTGCGGCACGATCGACTTGATAAACCGCGCCAGCTCGACCGCCTCGTCCTCCAGGTGGATGGCCGTGTGAATGCGGATCAGCACGTCGCCCTTCTCGGGCTCCAGCGCCAGCTGCTCAAGCGTCGCCGCCAGCCGCGCCTTGGAAATGTATTGATAATTCCACGTAAACATATGCTTCCTCCTCTTCTTACGCTTCGCGCCGCCCTCTCGGAAAATGCAGCGCGTTCTCTTCCGCTATGCTCCGTGTTTACTTGCCGATGCCTGTATAGTAACTGTCAGCACTCCGAAGGTACGCGATCGTCACCTCCGGGTAGTGATTCATAATCAGATTTTCCGCGTTATAGAGAAGCGTCCCGAGCATCCGAAGCCGCGCGCCGCTCCGATCGTAGTCCGTCTTCGCCCAGTACAGCAGAGGGAAGATCAGTGACTTCCATGCGCCGTGCAGCGCCTCCGTCTGCTCCCCGGAAATCACGTCCGTAAGAGCCTTCCAGCCCTTGCGCTCATCGCTTTGGCACATGATCTCCCAGAGACGGTCAAGCATCAATCCCGGGATGCCGCGACCGATCTCCGCGTAGGAGTCGTACGTGTACCACCGCTCGTCGGGGATTAAGAGATACGTCCCCGCCAGCATGTCGGTGCCGAGGCGCTCAGGAAGGCTTTTAAGGATCGTGAGGAGCTCGTTCAGCTGCTCCCGGTCGAGCGAGTACAGAATCTGCAAAAGAACTCCGACCGCCTGCTCGAACGTCATATCGCCGCACACAATCTCCGAGGCGTAAAATCTACGGTACTCTCCGGTCTTCTCCTCGCCGCTCACCGCGTAGTTAAAGCCGCACTCCTCGATGTCCGCGAACAGCTCCGGCAGAAACTCCGCGCCGTCCTTCCAGCGCTCGCTTGAGACCTCTTCGACGATGGAGTTGACATTGGTGCCGAGGATTGCATTTTCCGCGAGTGAAACCGTCGCCGCATGGAAATAATCATCGTACACAAGCGTGCCGTCGATCGCGTAAAGCTGTAATAACATCGCCGCGCGCCGCGCCTCGTAGGCCTCGCCGTCCCCGGCGGAACCGCCGATGATGTGGTCCGTGCCGTAGCGCTTCATGCCCATCTCCGCGGGCGCCACGTACACCACGGGATCCGCAGGATTAACGATGTTGTGGATGCAGGAGTAGTCGCCCTTCTCCTCGCTCACGATGCCGCCCATCGCGGCCTCGAGCGTGTATGCAAAGGTCCTCTCGCCGGCGCCTTTGTACGTGTCGACGATGCGCTTCGCCGCCAGATTGGCCGTCGCGCCGCCACGCGAGTAGCCGACGATCCAGAACACGGTGTCGGGGCTGTCGCCGTCGATGCCACGCTCCGCCATGTATTTCGCAAGCTCCTCCGTCACAATCTCCGCCGCCGCGCGGAAGCCGGCCGCTTCGCCGGACACGCCGACGCGGAAATTGCTCGCCCATTCCGCCTCGTATCCCGAGCCGCGCGGGCCGATGATAACAAGCGTTTTTGCGCCGATTCGCTTGCTCCCGAGCGTCACTCCCATGGAGTCGACATCGGGCTTCGTCTTGTTGAATTCGTTTGTGTAAATGTCGTCTTCCGCAACGCCGATGTCGCGAAGCATCCGCACAATATTCTGCGACCGCACGAGGTACGCAAGTCCGTTCGACTCCTCGTCCCTCGAGCCCCGGAGATTGGACGCTCCGGCCGCCATCGACAACACCGCCGAGAGTGTCGCCAGATGGTCGTTGTACTCCTTCGGATTCCCCAAAAACCATGCGTCGCTGTAGTAGTACGTCATTGCCACGTCGCGCGTCATGTCCACGGAGGACGGAATGCCCGCCGTGCCCTTCCAAAGGGGGTAGGATTTGCCGCCGGCCTCGCACGTTCCGACCTCGGTCACACCGCCGGTAACCGGGATGCCTTCTCCGACCGGCGCCGCGTCAAGGCTTTCGGTGTATCCTGCCGGCATCGACGCCGCGGGCAGCGCGATCACCCAGCGGTAATCGTAAGAGCTTCGCCCCTTCGCAATCGGTACGCTCGAATCGTACCTGGGGTTCGTCTCGCAGTTCCAGTAGTAATAAACCGTCCGGTCGTCGCTTCGGAAAATCCTCTGATCCACCGTCGCGCCCCGGTTCGTCTTTGCAAACGAGACCGAGTTGCCGCACACGACCTTGTCGCCGTGCTTTTTTCCGAGCGTCAGACCGACCACGGAGTCCGCCTCCAGATGGTCCGCCACCAGGTACGCGTCCTGAACCGTCCCCGCCGAGAGGAAGACATTTTCCGGCTGTTCCGAATCATCCGTCGACACGACATAGTTATCGTTTACATAGCACGAGCCGCCGAGAATCAGGTCCACGGTGTTCGCGACGAAGATTCCGCCGCCCGCGACTCCCGCAAAATTCCTGCTCACAAGGCAGTCCCGAAGCGTCGTCAGATCATCGTCCACGCACACCCCGCCGCCGTTTCCGCCCGCGGTTCTCCACATCCTCCGCTCGGACTCGGCCCGATTCCGGGCGATCACGCAGCCGGTGATCACGGTATGGTCCGCATCGACCAGAATTCCGCCGCCGTCACCGCCGCGGAGCGTTCTGTTCGAGACAACGTTTACGCGGCTTACGGTCGCGCCGCTCTTGCCGATATAGATTCCTCCGCCGCCATCGCCGCCGAGGACCTCGTTGTTCACAACGAAGCTTCCGACGCAGACGTCGTTCCGGTTGTACGCCGCGCCCACTTCAGAGTGATCCGGAAGCTCCGCATCGCCCGCGATTTCCGCGTTTCGCCCGAGCACCGCGATTCCCGCGCCGCCGTCCTCGCACACATTTTCCGCGACGCTGCTCTTCGTCATCCGCACGACGCTCCGGTCCGCGCCGCTGTCCACGCAGATTCCGCCGCCGTTTCTTGTCGCGTAGTTGCCGGAGACAACAGAACTCTCAAGCAGAACCTTCGCATAGTCGCCCGCGAGCCGGATCCCGCCGCCGTAGCCGCCGCGCGCAAATGACCGCTCCGCACGGTTGCCCGCAACCGTTACATGCGAAAGCGTCAACACCGCGCCCTTGCCGACCTCGATGCCGCCGGCGCGGTTTTTATTGTATCCGCCGGTCACCAGACCGCCGGTATAGTTCTCCATTCCCGGGGCGACACAGTCGTAGCCGGCCACATACACGGCCGCCCGGTGTTTCGTCCCGCTGCCCTCCTCGGGGTTCTTCTTCGAACCGCCGTAAATCGTGAGAGCGGAATTGGTCTCAAGGTTTATGACCTCGCCGTTGCTCACGGCCTTCGTAAGCCCGCGGCTTACCATGTGGCCGTTCAGCTCCAGATACACGGTGACGCCCTTCTCCACCGTGAGCCGCCCGCAGTACCAGTCGCCGAGGATGCCCATGCCGGTGCCGAGCCGCTTGGCCGCAGCCCACGCCTCCTCCGCGCTCGCCGTATACGTCTTCGTTCCGTCCGCCTCGTAGTAGTAGGCCGCATCGGTGTCCGCCTTCCGATGCGTTGACGCCGAAGCCGCTGGCCGGACCGCAGAAAGGCACAAAACGAGAGCCAGCAGAATCGACAGGCATCTCATTTTTCTCCTTCCGCGTTTCATCGTTCTCTCCTCCCGGGCCGCGCGTTCCGGGGCACAACGCCCGCCGGAACAATACAAAACCCCACAATAAGATTATAACCTACTGTGGGGTGAAATTCGATAATTTTTCGTTGAAAACGCGGAAAATGCACCCGCCGGGCTCATTTTTCGCCCTTGTTGCAAAATATCCCGACCTTTCCGTCGCGGAAGACGCGCATCATCTCGTTCGTGAGGCTTAAATTGTTGGGCTGCAGCACGACATCCTCGCGCTTCACCCACTCGGCGTAGCGAAGCTCGCCCTCGTCCATGAGGATCTGCGCGTCGCCGTCCGCCTCGCAGTAGAAACCGACCAGAATGTCCTGCGCCATGCCCCACGGCTGCGACTTGTAGTAGCGAATGTTTTTGACCGCCACGCCGGTCTCCTCCATCACCTCGCGCGCCACGGTCTCCTCGAGCGTCTCGCCGATCTCCGCAAAGCCCGCCACAAGCGCGTTGTGCCCGTAGCCGGTGCGGTACCGCGTGATCAGAATCGAGTCGCCCTTGATCACGCCGACGATCACCGCCGGATTGATGCGCGGGTAGATCACGTTGCCGCACGCAGGGCACCGAAGCGCCCGCTCCTTATGGTCCGGCTCCGTCGCCGCCCCGCAGCGCCCGCAGAAGCGGTTGTCTTTGTACCACCGCCACAGATGGTATGCCGTGAACGCGATCAAAAGCTCCTTCCCGACGCACGAGTCCCGAAGTTCGCGAAGCGTGCGGAAGACAAATCCTTCCGGTATCTCCGCGCTCCCGTCCTTCTCCAGGAAATACCTCTCCCCGTCGACCGAGAAGAGATACGTTGCGCTCTCGTAAGACATCTGCGCCCCCGTCGGGAACGTGATGTGCGCATTCTCGATCTTCACCGAAACGCGCCCGTCCGTGTCGAGGCAAAGCACAAAGTCGCGCTCCGTCGCCGCCGCATCGATGTAATGGTTGTCCAGCTTGCTCGGAAAAATGTCCTGTATCATATCAAACCTTCCGCAGATAAAGTGTGACGACAAATCCGTTGTCGTTGTAAATCTCCATGCCTCCGCCCTGCTTCTCCATGTAGCTCCGGACGAGGTACAAACCCATGCCGAAACCGGCCTTGTCCTTTGCCGTACTACCGCGGTAGTACTTACTGGTTAGCAGCGGGAGCTCATCTTCCGGTGCACCCGGACCATCGTCTCGGATCCGCACGGAAATGTATGTAAGGCTGCCGCCGTCGCGGTCCTTTCCGGTCGTCTCGTCGAAGCTCACGCGGATGTCGGTGCCCGCATATTTGTGGGAATTTCCGACCACGTTGTCGATCACCTGCTCCATGCGCAGGCGGTCCATATACACGAGGCAGGAAGGGATAGGATTTTCCAGAATGATGTTGCCGTAATTGCGGAGATTTCGAAAATACTCCTCGATCACCGTTGAGTTCTCCTCCGTCGGGTTCACCTCGACGTGGTCAAGCTCCTCCAGCGTCGCCGCAAACACGCTTCCGATCAGCGTGTCGATCATATCAGCCTTGTGCGCGATCGTCTGCGTCTTCGTCAGGACGTCCTGCGCTTCCGCCACGCTCTCCGGCGCGGTCGCCTGCTCGATCCTGCGCTGCTGCTTGACCTCCAGAACCTCGCACGTCGCGCGGATAGTCGCAACCGGCGTCTTGATGTCGTGCGCGAGCTCCGCCACGAGCTCCTTCTTCGCCTTCTCCGACTCGGCCTCGCGCTCCTTCGAGGCGCGAAGCTCCTCTCTCATGAGGTCGAAGCTCTCCGCCAGATTTCCGAACGGATTGTGCTTTCGGATCGGAAGCGGCACGTCGAGGTTGCCCTTCGCGATCTCGCCCGCGACGCCGCGCATCTCCCGCATCGGCCTCAGCAGATAGTAATCAAGCGCAAGCAAAAACAACAGTCCCGCGACGAACAACACGCCCCAGAGAATCAGTGCCGTCCGCCTTGTCGCGCGGTGCAGCTCCTCCTGACGGTCTCTGACGTCGTTCCACACGACCTTGCCAATCCTCTCCCCGTCCGGCGCAAAATCCATCACCAGCCCGTACTCCGCGTACGCCTTCACGACCTGCGCATCCGACGAGCCGTCAAGCACGATCTCACAGCCGTACTTCGCCTCCAGCTCCGCTGCCGTCCGCCCCTCGCGGTACTCCGCATACATGCGGTGCAGCTCATCGTTGTAGGCGACCATGTCGCGCCTCTCACCGCTTTTTTCCTTCGTAAGTCCCCACAAAACCGCGAGCGCCGCGAGCATGACGAGAACAAACGCGATCCAGATTCTGTTCCGATATTTCATCGCCGCCTCCGCCTAGTCCTCAAGCTCCAGAATGTATCCCGTGCCCCAGACGGTCTTGATCATCTTCGGCGCGTTCGGGTCGTCCTCCAGCTTCTCGCGAAGCTTGCGGATGTGCACATTCAAAGTCCCGTCGCCGTAAAATGCATCCCCCCAGACCTCCTCGAAGAGCACCTCCTTCGAGACGATCGTGTTGCGGTGCTCGTACAGGCACGAAAGAAGCGCGAACTCCTTGGCCTTCAAAGGAATCCGCTCCCCGCGCCGAATGACCGACATCGTCGCAGCGTCAAGTGTAAGCGAGGCTTCTCCCTCGCCGGCCGAAGCCGCTGCCGAAGCGCCGTTCTTTCCGTCTGCACTCTTCCCGGGCACAGCCGTTGCCGCCTCCGCCACGTGCGCCTTCTCCGCGGCCTGCGCCGCCCGAAGCTCGCCCACACGCTTTAAGTTCACCTTGACCTTCGCAAGCAAAACCGAAAGGCTGTAGGGCTTTTTGATGTAGTCATCCCCGCCGATGGAGAGCGCCGCCAGGACATCGTCGTCGCTCTGTCTGGCACTTATAAACAAAATCGGCAGATTGTACTCCTCCCGAAGCTTCCGGCACACCGAAAAGCCCGAGCCGTCGCCCAGGTTGATGTCGAGAAGAATCAATTCCGCCGAATTATCCTTGAAAAATTCATAGCACGCCGCCGCGCTGTCCACGCACGTCGTCGTCACATCAAACATTTGAAAGTACTCTGCGGTCATCTTCGCAAGATCCGTCTCATCGTCCACAATTAAGCATTGATAGTGCATATCGATTGTCTCCTCCGTCCGTTTGATGATACTCACATCATACCACGAAACTCCGTTTCAGGCAATGCAAATGCGGGCCGGGATCAAGCTCCCGACCCGCGGTTGGTTCATTTTCCCTCGCACAAGCCCCGCAAAATTATTCCTCCACGATCATCTCGACCGGCTTCATTTTCCGAACGCGCAGGCCGATGACCGCCGACGTGATCGCAGCGACAACCACGATGCTGATCGCCGTCAGCGCCTTCCAGTGGATCGGTGTGAAGAAGTCAATCTTCTTTAAGCCGAACAGTGAGAAGATGCCCTTGCAAAGCCCCTGGCCCGCAAAATCCGACACCGCCAGTCCGAGCAGGCTTCCCAGAAGAAGCGCCGGGATGTTCGAGAGCATGATCTCCAGAATCAGCTGGCCGCTGGTCGCCCCGAGTGCCTTGTTGATGCCCATCGAGCGCCACTCCTTCGTGATCTTCGCGCGGATGATCAGCGCCTCGGTGAAGATGACGATCAGAAGCGTTACTACCGCGATGATGATGCACACCATGCGCAACGCATCCGAGATGGTTCCCATCGTGGACGTCATGTTCTTGTCCGAATTCACGATGACATACTCCGTGTCGCCGTGAGCAGCCGCAATCTCCTTGACCTTCGCCTCGAGCGCTTCGAACGTGACATCGTCCTTCGAGTAGATCAGGATGTCCATTCTTCCGAACTCGCCGAGCAGCCGCTTTGCGCCTTCGATGGTCACGTTCATGGTGCGGCCCATGCGCTCCATTCTCTGGTCATAGCCGGTGACGATATAGTCGGCGGATTTCGTTCCGTTCTTCACGGTCACAACGTCGCCGATCGACACGCCCAGATCCTCGGCAAGCGCCTGCGTCATCATGATCTCGTTGTCATGCATCGGCACGCGGCCCTCAAGGACTTTGAGATACATGCGATGATTCACATCGTCCACCGCGTATGTAAACGCCGACTTCTCCTTGTCACCGTGTCTTACGGTCGGCTCGAAGCCCTTCTGCAGCAGCACGTTCGTGACGCCGTCCATCTTCCGGTACTCGTCGGCAAATGAGATATCCCCGTTCACGACATACAGCTTGCCGGCCTCCATGCCCATGATCTCGAGAAGCGACTCCGGCTTCGCGCCGAAGCTCTCGTACATTCCGAAGCCCGAGGTCATCGCGATCGTGAGAAGCGCCGCGATCACCATGAGCAAAATGCTGTTTCGCACGTTGCCGAACGTGTTCTTCAACGACATCGTCACCGGCAGCGGCATCGCACTCTTATCCAGCGGAAAATGATTCTTCTTGTAGTTGTGCGTGTTGATTCCGCCGCGCAGCGCATCGAGCACGGTGATCTTCTTGTACACGCGACCGATCAGCATCGCGATCAGGTAGGTCGCAAGCACCATGCCGACAACCGTGAGGATCGCAACCGTCCAGTGAATCGGCTGATTCCACGAAAGCCCGAGCACGCCGCTCACGATATCGCCGAAGAAGTCGCTCGTCAGAATTCCGAGCCCGACTCCCGCAACCGAACCGATCAATGCCACAAGCACGATCTGCAGCACCAGCGCCAGGCGAAGCATCGATGCGGTGTAGCCGGCAGCCTCCAGCGCGCCGGTGTTCTTCATGTTGCGAACGATGAAGTTGCGCACACCGTGCGTGATGATGATAAACGCGATCGCCAGCGTGAGCACGCCGAACATCAGCACGACACCCATCACAACCTGCGGCAGGAACTGCGCGCCGCCGCGCATCATGTGCCAGTTGATGGAGACATAGTTCGCATAGTTTTTCATGGTGTTCGACTCGGCCGACGACGCGATGAGCTCGAGGTATTTCTCACAGATCTCCTTCTCGACCGTCATCGTCTCAAGCCCGTCGTCGATTGCCTTCTGGTCCACCACTCCGCGATAGACGGTGCCCCATCCCGCCTGCGCGGGATTTTCCGTCGTGATGCGGTCAAGCATCTCCTGCGAAAGGTAGCAATAGTACGTCGTGATGTTGATCGACGACGAAAAATAAGGATCCTCCGTGTACCCCGCCACGTTCAGCCGGTACACGTTGTCGCCAAACTTTATGTCCATCTTGTCGCCGACCGCAAAGCGGCTCTTGAGGAAGAACGGAATCAGGATGTCGTCCTCCTTAAGCCCCGTCGAATCGATGCCCAGGTTCAGAATTCTCGGCTTCGTCGTGTACGGCTCCGTGTAGAAGCTGTACTCCTCGTACTCGTCGCTCTTCGCGTTTTTGTACTGTCCGTACATGTTCACAAACGGCACGGTCTCGAAGTCGACGATGTATTGATTTTCCGTAAATGCCTTCGTCCAGGCCTCGGTCTCCTCCGGCGAGTTTCCGGCTAAGGCCTCGACGTGCGCACCGTTCACTTCGTTGAAACGGTCCTCCAGAACCTTCGGCATTCCCAAAAGCGCGGACACGCACTGGAAGATCAGGTAGGACGCAAGCAGCGTGAACAGCAAAAACGTAATCATGTCGCCCTTTTGCTTTTTGATGTTGTTGCGGGCGATGAAGAAAAGCTTATACATCTTACCACCCCATTTCCTGAAGGAAGCTCTTAAGCTTTGCGTGGCGCTCCTTCGCGAGCGCAAGCTGCGGGTTCGACTCGTCGCGGTAGTCTCCGACGTACGGTCCGAGGTCGATCTCCGCGGTGATCACACCGTCCGCAAGATAGAGGATTCTGTTGCCGCGCTCCGCCGCCTTGACCGTGTGCGTTACCATGACGATGCTCTGACCGTCGTCGTTCAGTTCCGTGAGGATGTTCAGGACATTTTCCGTGTTCTGCGAGTTGAGAGCACCGGTCGGCTCGTCCGCGTACAGGATCTCCGGCTGGTTGATGACGCCGCGCACCACGGCCACGCGCTGCTGCTGTCCGCCCGAGAGCTGCGTCGGGAACTTGCGCTGGTCGCGCTCCTCGATCTCCACCTTCTCAAGAAGCTTCTTCGCCCGCTCCGCAAGCGCCTTGCGGTCGCCGCCCTTAAGAAGTCCGCACACCATGACGTTGTCGAGAGCGCTCATCGAGTCGTTTAAGTAATTCTGCTGGAACACGAATCCCGCGTGGTCCCGTCTGAACTTCGCCAGCTGATCGTTGCTGTACTTCGAAATCTCCGCGTCCCCGCCGTCCACGTGGTACGTCACCGTTCCGAGTGTCGGCCGGTCCATTCCCGAGAGCGTGTACAACAGCGTACTCTTGCCCGATCCCGAGTTTCCCATGATCACCGTAAAATCCCCCCGGTACACCGTGAGGTTTAGATTCTTCAACACGTGCTGCTGCACGCTCTCGTTGGAAAATGTCTTTGAAATATCCTTGGCGGTTACAATTCCGTCCTTCTTGATCTCTGCCATCGTTTCATTCCTCGTTTCTTCGTCATTTTTCTCCCGCCGCAGGCTGCGCACAAGAAAACTTCCCTGCGGTTTACGATGCTATCATACAACACCGAAGCAGGGAAGTCTTTACGCAACTCTTGTGCAATTCTTAACTAATTCCTAAACGAACAATGTGACAAAGGGACAGTTTTTTTGTCACCTGCGCAGAAGGTAGGCCTTGCCGCGGTAGTCGGCGTCGAGGTCGGAGCCGTAGGTTTCCACGACCGTATAGCCCTCGAGCAGGTCAGCGATCGGCGGGTTCGCGCCGCCCTCGAGCGTGTGCACTAGTAATAATGCACGGTCGCCCAGGGTGCGAAGAACCGTCTGGTAGCCTGCGGCGTGCGAGTAGTCCGTGACGTTGGTGCGGATTTCCTTCGTGAAGCCGTCGCGGATGATGTCCCTGATCTCGCCGTAGAAGCGGATGCCCTCGGTAACCGCGTTCCAGCGCTCCTCGTCCAAAGCGAAGATCTCGCCGGAGAGGCAGAGGCGTCCGAGCATCGTGGACGTGATCAGATAGTAAATGCGGTCGAGGTCGGAATCCGCGCGGAGCACTGCCCAGATCTGGCTCTGCTCGGGGCGGATCAGGCGGTGCAGGTTCGCCGCGATCAGCGGAATGATCGTGCACTCGTGCGCATCCGAGAAGCTCGCTTGCGACACCAGCTCCATGACGGACGGCTCGAGGCGGTGACCGCCGCTCGCGCAGTTTTCGATGACCAACTCCGGCATCTCCGCCGCCAAATGTCTGAAGTAATCCTTCGAAGCCTCGACGCACTGACGAAGCCCTTCGCCCGGGCTCTCCGCACCGTCCACGCCGGCTCCGATCGTCTCGTTATAATCGACCTTCAAGTATCCAAAGCCGCACTCCTTGAGCGTTCCCAGGAGCCGCTCGTCAAGTCTCGCGCGCGTGCGCTCGTTTCTCATATCGAGGAACCGTCTCGTCCCGACCGTCACCGGAAAGCCGTCCCTCGCAACAAGCAGGTCCGTCTCCTTGTACATATCCGAATCGACGCCGCAGCTCTCCATCTCAAACCAGATGCCGGGGATCAGGCCGTGCTCGCGGATTTTGTCCGTGGCGGCCTTCAGGCCGTGCGGGAACAGGATCGGGCTGACCTTCCAGTCGCCCGCCGTGTTGAACCAGTTTTCATCCTCGTGCTGGCGGTACCATCCGCAGTCGATGACAAAATACCGGACGCCCGAGCCCTCCAGGCGCTTCGCCATCTTCTCCACGCTCTCCTCGGAAGGATTTCCCCAGCTCGAGCAGTACTCGTTGAAGATTACCGGCAGGTCGCGGTCCACCTCGGCGATGCGCGGTTTCTGCGCCTTCACAAGGCGGTCGCACACCTCCGCAAGAGACGAGCCCTCCGCGATCACCGCGCGCGGC
>JAFZWG010000006.1 GCA_017617395.1 Lachnospiraceae bacterium | reverse complement strand
GGGACCTCTCGGTCGCAGCATGGCAGACAAGCTTCATGTATACGCAGGTGCTGAGCATCCTCATGCAGCTCAGAAGCCTGAGGTACTGACATTCTAATCAATCGGAAAGGAGATTTCAATCATGGCAAAAGCAGCTAAGATTAAGTTCTATGGAACCGGAAGACGTAAGAGCAGTGTTGCCAGAGTATATCTGTTCCCCGGCAAGGGCAACATTACGATTAACAAGAGGGACATCGAAGAGTACTTCGGCCTCGAGACTCTGAAGACCATCGTTCGTCAGCCTCTCGCTCTTGTTGAGAGCACGGACAAGTTCGACGCGGTTATCACGGTTCGCGGCGGCGGTTTCTCCGGCCAGGCAGGTGCGATCCGTCACGGTATCGCTCGTGCACTGTGCAAGTCCGATGCAGAGCTTCGTCCCGCACTCAAGAAGGCAGGCTTCCTCACCAGAGATGCCCGCATGAAGGAAAGAAAGAAGTACGGCTTGAAGGCCGCACGTCGTGCTCCGCAGTTCTCAAAGAGATAACTCGCGAAACAACGAGACGCGATCAAGAACAAAAAATCACACGCTCCGAAACACTTTGGTGTTTCAGGAGCGTGTTTTTTGTTCTTGATCATCGCGACGACTGTCGCGGTGAGCAAGACGCGAAGCGTCTGCGAATCGCGTCTCGTTGTTTCGCGGCGGGGCGTTTGCGACGCTCCGGCCCCAGTTCTCTAAGAGCATCTCCCGAAACAGCCGGGGGTACCGGACGGTGGGCGGGATGTGTTCGGTTAGCGGGGTTGGAGAGCGGCAATCGCTTGCGATTTATGCAGCTTCCGATATTTGCTGGGAGAGATTCCGGTTATTTTTTGGAAGGTGCGGAAAAAGTAGGCGTAGCTGGAGAAGCCCAGAATCTCCTGCGCTTCGGCGACGGTCTTGCCTTCGCGGAGGAGTGACTCGGCGGCGCTTATGCGCTGGAGGGTTATGTAGTGGCCGAGGGAGACGTGCATGTGGCTTTTGAAAAGCCGCCCGAGATAGTCGGGGTGTAAGTAAAAATGTTCGGCAAGGTCGGAAATTCCCGGGTTCTCCTGCAAGTGGTCGGACAGATAAGATATGATGTCGTTGACCTTTTGCTGGGAAGCCGAAATGGCGAGAGTGCGGGGCTTCTTTTGCGCCTTTTTGAGAGCATGGATATCGGAAAGCAGGGCGAAAAATGCCATCAGCGACTCCGACGTAATCCGACCGTTATGAGAGAGCAATTCATCAAAATGATGGATGAGCTCTCTTTTTTGCGCGACATCCGGAAAAAGAAAGAGCGGCGCGCTGCTTTCTTCAAGGTAATGAAACTCGGAGACGCCTTCGCATAAGACTTCCGTCAGCCATTTGTCCTGGACGGTCAGAATGTAGCGCTCATAATTCACACCCGCCTCATGATAAAGCTGGTGCACGCAGAATGGCGGGATGATTATCAGTGTGCCCGCGGGGACTGCCTGGACGGTGTCGTTTGTCAGTACATCGGGGAGCTCGGTCAGGGTGAAATAGAACTCGGTAGCGTTGTGTGAATGGGGTCGGACGGGCGCGAGGGTAGCGGAATTCCGATACGCCACGTCAAAGGGCGGGGCTACGTGGAATGTGGGCGTTGCATTGTTCGCGGTTTCGTTTGGCATGGGATTTCCTTTCCTGACAGGCATTTCCGACAGCTGATTCCAGGGCTTGTGGACAGCGTAGTTTAAAAGTCGAAAAAATACATAAAATTAGTATTCTATATACATATTAATACTTGCACCGATAAATTACAATAGTCTCAAACAACACAACTCCGACGAGGCAACTCTGACGAGGGAAGGAAGAAGGCAATGAATGAGGTCAGAATTGGAATCATAGGAATCGGGGGCATGGGAAGCAACCATGCGAAGATGATACTAAGCGGACAGGTGCCGAGACTGCGCCTTACCGCCGTGGCTGACGTAAGTCAGAGCAGACTGGATTGGGCAAAAGAAAACCTGCCGGAGGACATAACCATTTTCTCCGACGGCAGAGCACTGATCGATTCCGGAAAATGCGACGCTGTTCTCATAGCGACACCCCATTATTATCACCCGGAATATGTTGTCTATGCGTTGGAGCACGGAGTTCATGCTCTGAGCGAAAAGCCTGCGGGAGTTTATACCAAGCAGGTTCGTGCCATGAACGAAGCGGCTGAAAAAAGTGACAAAGTTTTCGCAATCATGTTCAACCAGCGCACCAACTGCGTGTATCGCAAACTTCATGAGATGATAGAGAGCGGTGAACTCGGGCAGCTCAAGCGCGTGAACTGGATTATTACGGACTGGTATCGCACCCAGGCGTACTACGATGCTGCGGGCTGGAAGGCGACGTGGGACGGCGAAGGCGGCGGAGTTTTGTTGAACCAGTGCCCTCACCAGCTGGATTTGCTGCAGTGGCTCTGCGGATTGCCCGTAAAAGTTCGCGCGTTTTGCCATGAGGCGAAGTGGCACGACATCGAAGTGGAAGATGACGTGACAGCGTACATGGAGTTTGAGAATGGCGCAACGGGCGTGTTCGTGACCACTACCGGGGACGCTCCAGGCACCAATCGTTTGGAGCTGACTTTTGAAAAAGCTAAGATCGTTTGTGAGTACGACCGGCTGACTTACGACCGCCTCACTGTCAACGAAAGAGACTTCTGCCGGACCGAAAAAAACGGCTTCGCCAAGCCCCAAACAGAGCGCATCACCGTGGAGACCGACGGCAGGAACGAGCAGCATGCAGGCGTCCTTAAAGCGTTTACGGCACGAATTCTGGACGGCACTCCGCTTATCGCCGATGGCACCGAGGGAATCCGCGCGCTGATGCTTTCGAATGCCATGTTTCTTTCGTCATGGTTCGACAGGACCGTTACGTTACCGATCGATGAGGATCTGTTCCTTGCGGAGCTTAACAAAAGAAGAAGCACATCCAAAAAGAAAGAAGCCACCGGCATTGTTTTTGATACCACGGGAACGTATTAGGAGGAAGCCATGAAGATTTACGAGAAAATCAGCGGATTTGCAGACGAGATTGCGCAGGAACTCGACGTTCAGATTGAAGCCGTAAGCCGGCTTGGCATACAATACATCGAGATGCGCGGAGTTGACGGAAACAATCTTATTTATCATTCCGATGCAAAGGTCAAGGAAATTAAGCAGAAGCTGGAGAATGCCGGAATAAAGCTCTCCGCACTGGGTTCGCCACTTGGGAAAATCGGCATCGAAGATCCTTTCGAGCCGCATTTTGAGGAGTTCAAGCGCGCTTGCGAAATCGCGCACAGGATGGATACGAAGAACATCCGTATGTTCAGCTTCTACATCCCGGAGGGAAAGGAAAAGGAGTATAAGGGCAAAGTCTTCGACCGGCTCGGGAGATTTGCGGATTACGCCGGCCGGAACGACATCGTCCTTCTTCATGAAAACGAAAAGGGGATATACGGCGCAAAAGCACCTGAGTGTTTTGAAATCATGAAGAAGCTCGGCAGCGATCATTTCCGCGCCATCTTTGACTTCGCCAATTTTGTGCAATGCGGCCAGGATACGCTTGAGGCCTACGATCTGCTGAAGGACTACGTGGATTACATTCATGTCAAGGACGCCCGCAAGGAGAACGGTACCGTTGTGCCTGTGGGCTATGGCGACGGAAATGTGGAAGCGATTCTCAAAAAGCTGTTTGCAAGCGGATTTGACGGCTTTCTTTCGCTGGAGCCTCACCTCTTTGATTTCAAGGGATTCGAGGGGCTTGAGCGGGGACGGACGGCGTCTCTTTCGCAGAGCGGGCAGGCGTTAAGCGGTGCGGAAGCATTTGCCGTTGCGCACAGGGCCTTGTGCGAGGTGCTTGACAGGATTTAAAAACTGCCTAATCATGACCACCAGCTGAGCTGGTGGTCATGATTTTTAAGAATGCTGTGTTTATACGGGATTCAGCCACTAAAATGTTCTGCAAGAGTTCAGCAAGAGATGACTCACGCGGCGAATTGCGGTTTCCTGCTTTTAAACATCGTCGGAAGATGCTATAATAAGACAATACCTGCCTGCAGGGATATGACAAAAGGGGGAGTGCTATGAAGACATTAATCCTGAACGGTTCGCCCAGACCGGCGGGTGACACCGTGAGTTTGATCAAGCATTTGACGGGGCTTTTGGACGGCGAGTACAAGGTGGTGGACGCGTATCGAAGCAACATTTCGGCGTGCCTGGATTGCCGCTACTGCTGGAAGAATCCGGGGTGCGCCATCAAGGACGAGATGCAGGATGTCTACCGCTACATCGAGGCTTGCGACAACATCGTTATCGCGTCGCCGATCTATTTTTCGGAGCTGACGGGGAAGATGCTCGATGTCGGCAGCCGGCTCCAGACATATTTCTGCGCCAAATTCTTCCGCAAGGAGGAGCTTTCGATCAAGCCCAAGAGGGGCGCGGTGATTCTCGTCGGCGGCGGTGACGGGAGGATCGAGAAGCCGTACGAGACGGCCTGCACGCTGCTGCATCACATGAATTGCTACGACATTCACGAGGTGGTCTGCAGCTTTAACACAAACGTTGTGCCGGCGATCGAGGACGAAGCGGCAGCGGAAGGAGTCCGGCGGATTGCGGAGTTTCTGAGCAAAAGGGACTGACAACACCGTCGGAGACGCAAAATGAGGGAATGATAAGAGCGGGGAAAATGAAAGAAAAACCGGCTGCAGTCAGGGAGGTGACTGCAGCCGGCGTTTTTATGTTTCAAACGAGAGTGAGTGATTACTGAAGCTTCGCGCTGATGGAAACGGTTCCGTTGGAATCAACGCTGTCGCAGGTGAAGACGAGCGTCTTGACTGCGGTCTGGCCGTTGTCGAAGGAGACATTGACCGTGATCTTCAGGTTCGAGAACAACGTGTCGTAGATCAGCTTTGCGGAAGTACTCCAGTCGAACGTGCCGGCGTTGAAACCGGGCTGAAGGAGCGGCTCCCCAAGCTTTGTGTTGATGTAGTCGTAGCAGTCACGGACTGCCTGACGGACTGCCTCGGGCAGAGCGGAATTCGCGGAGTTTGCGGTGATGCCGATGTTCAGGTAGTAGGTTCCGTTTCCGCTCTGGACATCATCTTCCTTGCGCTCTAAGAGGGTGTAACCCTCGCCGCCGAACGCGACATCGGTGATGCCGTCGCCATCGACGCGGATCACGGCTGCGAACTCTTCCTGCAGACAAAGCTGACCGTTGGCGCGGTCGGGAGAGTATGTTGCGCCGGAGACATCGAGAGTGCCGATCGGAGTGAATTTCTTCTCGGTCGTTTCCGCAGCGTTAACGGTGATGTTGAACAGAGGCGTACTCTTTGTGCTGAATGCGTTGATGCCGAGCACGGCGCCCAGAGTGATTACAGCCGCCAAAGCAGCGGCGATAGCAGCTTTTCTTAAAGATACCATACGAATAGTTTTCTCCTTTTTCTCATGGTTGCGAATCGAGTCGAGCGCTGCCTTGACGGTGGATTCCGGAGCATGGATGCTCTCGACGGTTTCGGTATAACGATTGTTATTCATGGTAAGTGCCTCCTTCCGTGAGGATCGATTTGAGTTTTTTACGGGCGCGCTGTAAATGCGAGCTTACTGTGTTTGCGTTTATGTGAAGGATCTCGGCGATATCACGTATGGAGTATCGCTCGTAATAGTAAAGGTATATAATGTTGCGTTCCTTTTTCGGAAGTTCCAAAACCTCATCCATCACGCCTCGCTGATGCGGTGCCTCCAGATGGAGGTAATCGTCTATGCTTTCCCGCTTTCTCTGCCAGAACTGGCGATGAAAGGATTTACACTTATTAATGGTGACGCGTATCAGCCAGTG
>JAFZWG010000058.1 GCA_017617395.1 Lachnospiraceae bacterium | reverse complement strand
GTGACAACTGAGAACCGTCCCCAACTGTCACCTGCCATCTGTCATCAACCTGGAGGTATTGTGGCATGTGGATTGCCGTGTCGATCGCTCTCGCTGCCGTGTGCGCGGGGCTAACAGTGAAAATTGTATTGATGAAGCGGGCGATGCGGCAGGTGGCTGAGGAGTTCGGGGCGCGAATGCGCGACGACTCCGATGCCTCGGTCGGTTCGCCGGACCGCGATGCGGATCTGTGCCGGCTCGTGGATGTGTTAAACCGTGAGCTCCACACGATGCGTGCGACGGAGCGGGCCTGCGGCAGGAGCCTGACGGACTTAAACCGCGCCGTGGCCAACCTTTCGCATGACCTTCGCACGCCGCTCACGGCAATCCGAGGGTATCTGACGCTTTTGTCGGAGACCGACGATCCGGCGGAGAGGGAGCAATACCTGAAGGTGCTCGGCGAGCGAACCGATGTCATGCATCAGCTCGCGGAGGAACTGCTGCAGTATTCGGTCATCGTCTCGGAGAATCACGCGGACGAGACGGAGGAACTCTCCCTCAACACGGTGCTTGCGGAGAGCATTGCGGGCGCGTATCCGATTCTTTCCGAGAGTGGCATCACGCCCGAGGTTTCAATCCCGAAGGAGCATGTGATTCGGCGGGCGAACAAAACAGAGCTCTCGCGGATGTTCGGAAATCTCCTGACGAACGCGGTTCGCTACAGCGACGGCGACCTCACGGTCACGCTTGCGGAGAACGGCGATGTGACATTTGCCAACGAAGCCTCGGGGCTTGATCCCGTGCTCACGGGGCAGTTGTTCGAGCGGTTCTTCACGGTGCAGACAGGGTCGCGCGGCGTGGGACTGGGACTTTCGATCGTACGGACGCTGGCGGAGCGCATGGGCGGCAGCGCCGAGGCGTCGTATGCGGACGGGCGGCTGGCGGTCACGGTGCATTTTCCGAATAATGAGTGAATGCAGCAGGAAAAATGTGACATGATGTAGCATTTTGCGAAGCATGTCATATTCTTTGTTTCTTGCGCGCGGACGCAAAAACGGCGTGACTTTTGCAGACGTTTCCTCTATACTGATGGTATCGGAGGTGAGGAAAATGGAAGAGATTCGCGAACAATTGCTGACCGGGGAGCGGGCGCTCTTCGGCAGTCACAACATAGAGATTACGGACAGCGTGTTTGACAAGGGTGAGTCGCCCTTAAAGGAGAGTTCGGACATCAAGCTCTCGGGATGCCTGTTCCGCTGGAAATACCCGCTTTGGTATTGCAACAACGTGAGTGCCGACGGCTGCACTTGGTTTGACATGGCGCGCGCGGGCGTGTGGTACACCGAGAACATCAATGTGACGAACGCCGTGATCCAGGCGCCGAAGAATTTCCGCAGAAGCCGGAATATCCGGCTTGTCGATGTGGCGTTTACGGACGCGAAGGAGACGCTGTGGACGTGCAAAAGCGTCGTCATGAAGAACGTGACCGTGGCGAACGGGGATTATTTTGCGATGAACTGCGAGGATGTGTCGGTCGACGGGCTGACGCTGGACGGAAACTATTCCTTCGACGGTGCGAAGCGGGCGGTCATCCGCAACTCGCGGCTGTTGACGAAGGATGCGTTTTGGAACAGCGAGGACATCACCGTGTACGACTCGTTCATCTCGGGCGAGTACCTCGGCTGGAACTCGAAGAACCTGACGCTTGTGAACTGCACGATCGAGAGTCTGCAGGGCATGTGCTACATCGATAATCTTGTGATGAAGAACTGTAAACTCATCAACACGACGCTCGCGTTCGAGTACTCTAGCGTGGACGCGGAGATCTCCTCCGGCATCGAGAGCGTCTTTAACCCGGGCTCGGGCACGATCCGCGCGGAGCGCATCGGCGAGCTGATCCTTGAGAAGGACGAGATCGACCCCGCGAAGACGAAGATTATCTGCAGCGATATTGCGACAAATTCAGACCTTCCCGAGTGGAAGAGGTGACGATTTCATGAAATACGATTTTGACACTGTGATCAACCGGCGCGGCACGGACGCAATCAAGTGGGATGTGCCGGACGAGGAGCTTCCGATGTGGGTGGCGGACATGGATTTTGCGACGGCACCCGAGATTTCGGAGGCTTTGTCGGAGCGCCTGGCAAGAGGTGTGTTCGGCTACGCGAACGTCCCCGATGCGTGGCGCACGGCGTACGCCGACTGGTGGCGCGAGCGGCACGGACTTGCGATGGACAAGGATGCGCTCATCTTTTGCACGGGCGTGATCCCCGCAATCTCCTCGACGGTTCGCAAACTCACGACGCCGAATGAGAAGGTGATCATCCAGACGCCGGTGTACGGCACATTTTACAACTGCATCCGAAACAACGGCTGCCGCGAGCTGGAGAGCCCGCTTTTGTACGACGGCAGCGCGTACGAGATGGACCTGGCGGATCTGGAGCGGAAGATGGCCGACCCGCAGGCGACATTGATGCTTCTTTGCAACCCGCAAAATCCGGCCGGAAAGATCTGGAGCCGCGAGACGCTGGCGAAGGTAGGCGAGCTCGCGAAGCGCTACCGCGTGACGGTGGTCTCCGACGAAATCCACTGCGACATCACGGCGCCCGGAGCGTCGTACGTTCCGTTCGCCTCGGTGTCCGACGAGTGCCGCGAAGTGAGCATCACCTGCATCGCGCCGACGAAGGCGTTCAACCTTGCGGGGCTTCAGACGGCGGCGGTGTACATTCCGAATCCTTTTTTGCGCCACAAGATCTGGCGCGCTTTAAATACCGACGAGGTCGCCGAGCCGAACTCGTTTGCAACCACGGCCGCAATCGCCGCGTTTACCAAGGGCGGCGCATGGCTCGACGAGCTGCGCGAGTATGTCTTCTCGAATCGGAAAATGGTCGCGGAGGCGCTTGCCGCGTCGGTTCCCGAGGTGAAGGTCGTTGCCGGCGAGGCGACGTACCTTATGTGGATCGATGTGGGTGCATTTTTCGAAAACAGCAGAGAGATCTCGGAATTCCTTCGCAGGGAGGCCGGCCTCTTCGTAAGCGACGGCATGCAGTACGGCCCGGGCGGAGAGCATCATCTTCGCATGAATATCGCGTGTCCGCGCGCATTGTGCGAGGAGGGAACAAGGCGGCTGATTAAGGGGTTACAGCTCCTTCGAGAAAAGAGTGCGGCTTGCGAAAAAAGTTGTTGACAGCCGCGGGGTGCCCTGCTATAATCGGCATCAAGTAAATCGAATATCGCAAAACCGTTGAAGCGGAGATAACGGCATTGATGCCTTCACAGAGAGCCTGCGTTGCTGAGAGTCAGGCAAGAAACACATTGTCAAATGGACCGCTGAGGGCGCAGTCAAATGGGACTTCCCAAAGTATTCTGCGACGTGTGGCAGGCGTAACATGCCGGGGATATGATGGTATCCTGCAGAGAGCGCAACCGTAACAGGCTGCGAATCAAGGTGGCACCGCGAATAGAGTTGATCATTCGTCCTTGACAGAAGTGAATTCTGTCAAGGACGATTTCTATTATACGGAGGTTACCATGAACATCACACCGAGTCTTGAGAAACTGAAGGAGCTTGCGGCGGAGGGCCGGTACACGGTCGCGCCGGTGAGCACGGAGCTGCTTTCCGATTTTACGACGCCCATCGAGGCGCTGCGGGTCTTGAAGAACGTTTCGGACCACTGTTTTTTGCTGGAGTCCGCCAGGGCGGATGAGACCTGGGGCCGCTACACCTTCTTAGGGTACGAGCCGAAGCGCTCAATCTCGTGCTTAAACGGTGAGCTGGTGGACGGCGACAAGGTGATCCGCACGGAAGACCCTTCCGCATACCTGCGGGAAATCCTGGAGGCTTTTAAGGCACCCCGTTTTCCGGAGCTTCCGCCCTTTGCGGGCGGTCTGATGGGCTACTGGTCCTACGATTACCTCGGGTATCGCGAGCCGGCGGTCCGCTGCAAAACCGTGGACACGGAGGAGTTCCGCGATGTCGATGTGATGCTGTTTGACAAGGTGATCGCATTTGACCACGTCAAGCAGAAGGTTGTCATCATTGTCTGCGCAAGACTTGATAACGTCGAGGAGGGTTACCGCGAGGCCGAAGCTGAGATCCGCAGGATTGCCGATCTTCTTCGAAACGGCGAGAAGAAAAAAGAACCCGGCGGACATTTGACCGGCGAGATAACGCAGCTGTTCAGCAAGGAAGAGTACTGCGGGATGGTCGAGAAGGCGAAGGAGTACATCCGCGAGGGTGATATGTTCCAGATCGTCCTCTCCAACCGTCTGAGCGCTCCCTTTGAGGGAAGCCTCCTAAACACCTACCGCGTGCTTCGCACCATCAACCCCTCGCCTTATATGTTCTACCTCTCCGGGACGGACGTGGAGGTCGCGGGCGCATCGCCGGAGACGCTGGTGAAACTTACGGACGGCGTTTTGCACACCTTCCCGTTGGCGGGAACGAGACCGCGGGGAAAGACCATGATGGAGGACGCGGAGCTTGAGTCGGAGCTTCTGCGGGACGAGAAGGAGCTTGCGGAGCACAACATGCTTGTGGACCTCGGCAGAAATGATCTTGGAAAGATCAGCAAGTTCGGAACGGTCCGCGTCGAAAAATACCACCAGATCGAGCGGTTCTCCCACGTGATGCACATCGGCTCGACCGTCCGCGGAACGATCCGCGAGGACTGCGACGCTCTCGATGCCATCGAGGCGGTGCTGCCGGCCGGAACCCTCTCGGGAGCGCCGAAGATTCGCGCCTGCCAGAGAATCGCAGAGCTTGAGAACAACAAGCGCGGTATCTACGGCGGTGCCATCGGTTACATCGATTTCACCGGCAACATGGACACCTGCATCGCGATCCGCATCGCATATAAGAAGAACGGAAAAGTCTTCGTCCGGAGCGGCGCGGGAATCGTCGCAGACTCCGTGCCGGAGAAGGAATATGAGGAGTGCCGCAACAAGGCCATGGCGTCGCTTCGGGCGCTGCAGCAGGCACAGGAGGTGGATGAATGATACTTTTGATCGACAACTACGACAGTTTTTCCTATAATCTCTACCAGCTCGTCGGGGAGATCAATCCCGACATCAAAGTGATCCGCAACGACGAGATGACGGTGGAGGAAATTGCAGAGCTTGCGCCGAGCCACATCATCCTCTCTCCGGGACCGGGCCGGCCGGAGGATGCGGGCATCATCATCGAGGCGGCAAAGACACTGGGCAAAACCATTCCGCTGCTGGGCGTATGCCTCGGGCACCAGGCAATCTGCGCGGCATTCGGCGCGACGGTTACCTACGCAAAGCAGCTGATGCACGGGAAGCAGTCGGTTGCGAAGCTGGACACGAAGAGCACCCTGTTCCGCGGATGTCCTCAGGAGGTACCGGTGGCAAGATACCACTCCTTAGCGGCGGATGCGGCCACCATCCCGGAGGAGCTCATCGTCACGGCGCAGACCGAAGACGGCGAAGTGATGGCGGTGGAGCACCGCGAATATCCCATCTACGGCGTGCAGTTTCATCCGGAATCCATCCTGACGCCGGACGGGGCGAGGATGCTTCGGAATTTTCTGAAGAAATAACCGCTTTCTACAGCAGTAGAACATATAAAACAAGCGGCATTTGCCGAAGGAAATAAACTTTGCAGACAACATCGAAAAGGCAAGAAAAGGAGAACAAAACCATGATCAAGGAAGCGATTGTAAAGATTGTCAACAAGGGAGACCTCACCTACGATGAGGCGTACAGCGTAATGAACGAAATTATGAGCGGAGAGACAACGCCCACCCAGAACTCCGCATTTTTGGCGGCACTCTCCACGAAGAGCGCACGCGCGGAGACGACGGACGAGATCGCGGGCTGCGCGGCAGCGATGCGCGACCACGCGACGCAGGTTGAGACCGGCATGGACGTGTTCGAGATCGTCGGCACCGGCGGAGACAACGCGCAGAGCTTTAACATCTCGACGACCGCAGCACTGGTCGCAGCGGCCGGCGGCGTGAAGGTTGCCAAGCACGGCAACCGCGCGGCATCCTCTCTGTGCGGCACCGCAGACTGCCTCGAGGCTTTGGGCGTCAACATCCAGCAGAGCCCGGAGCGCTGCGTGGAGCTTTTGAAGGAAGCCGGCATGTGCTTCTTCTTCGCACAGAAGTACCACACCTCGATGAAGTACGTCGGACCGATCCGCAAGGAGCTCGGCTTCCGCACCGTTTTCAATATCTTAGGACCGCTCACGAACCCCGGACATCCGACGATGCAGCTTCTCGGCGTATACGATGAGTACCTTGTGGAGCCGCTTGCGCAGGTATTGGTAAACCTCGGTGTCAAGCGCGGCATGGTTGTGTACGGCCTGGACAAGCTCGATGAGATCTCGATGAGCGCACCGACGAAGATCTGCGAGATCCGCGACGGATGGTTCAGAAGCACGACGATCGCTCCCGAGGACTTCGGCTTTGAGCGCTGCACGAAGGAGGACCTCAAGGGCGGCACTCCCGCGGAAAATGCACAGATTACCCGCGACATCTTAAACGGTGCCAAGGGCCACAAGCGCAACGCGGTATTGATGAACGCGGGCGCATCGCTCTACATCGCGGGCAAGGCCGAGAGCATGGCCGAGGGCGTCAGGCTCGCAGCCGAGCTGATCGATTCCGGCAAGGCGGCGGAGACGCTTGCGAAGGTGATCGAGGTCAGCAACCGTCCGGAGTGATCCGGGCGAAGGGGCCCGCCGAAGGTACGGCGGGAAGGAAAGGAACGCAAACGATGAACATACTGGAACAACTTGCGGAGCACGCGAGAGAGCGGGTCGACGCGGCAAAGCAGCGGCTTTCGGAGGCGGATGTACGGCGGATGGCGGAGTCGCTTCCGAAGCGCCCGGGCCGGTTTGAGGCAGCCTTGTCGCACGAGGGCATCTCGTTTATCTGCGAATGCAAGAAGGCGTCGCCCTCGAAGGGGTTGATCGCACCGGATTTTCCGTATCTGCACATTGCGCGGGAGTACGAGGCGGCCGGAGCGGACGCAATCTCGGTGCTGACGGAGCCCAAGTGGTTTTTGGGCAGCGACGAGTACCTTCGCGAGATCGCGGAGGCGGTGAGCCTGCCGTGTCTTCGGAAGGATTTTACGGTCGATCCGTACATGATCTACGAGGCGAAGCTTCTCGGGGCATCCGCGGTTTTGTTGATCGTGTCTTTGCTTGACGAAGCACAGATTCGGGAGTATCTTGATATCTGCGGGACGCTCGGGCTCTCGGCGCTCACGGAGGCGCACGACGAGGGCGAGATCGAGACGGCACTTCGCGCGGGAGCGGGCATCATCGGCGTCAACAACCGCAATCTCAAGGATTTTTCGGTGGATATCGGAAACAGCCGCAGACTCCGGCAAATGGTCCCCGCAGACAAACTTTTCGTCTCGGAGAGCGGCGTTCGCTCGGCGGAGGACGTGGCAGCGGCCCGTGCGGCAGGCGCGGACGCGGTGCTGGTCGGCGAGACTTTGATGCGCGCGGCGGACATCCGCGGAAAGCTTGCGGAGCTTCGCGGAAACAAATAAGCAGGAAAATGCTATGACACAGATTAAACTTTGCGGGCTTTCCCGCCCGCAGGACATCGAGGCGGCCAATGCGCTGACGCCCGACTATATCGGGTTTGTCTTCGCGAAGAAAAGCCGCAGATACGTATCCCCGGAGACGGCGAGAGCGCTTCGCGCGAAGCTTGCCCCGGGAATCCGGGCGGTCGGCGTGTTCGTCGACGAACCGGCGGAGAGCGTGGCGGCGCTTTTGCGGGATCACATCATCGACATCGCGCAGCTGCACGGAGCGGAGGACGAAGCGTACATCGAAAAGCTTCGCACATTGACCGACGCACCGATCATCAAGGCGTTTCGCCTTGGGAGCGCCACGGAGCTGACCCCGGAGGAAGCCACGGAGCAGCGGCAGACGCAGCTTGCGACGCTTCGCGAGGCGGCCGAATGCAACGCGGACTATGTGCTGCTCGACTCGGGCGCGGGCACGGGGATGGTGCTTAACTGGGAACTGCTGCGGAATTTTCCTAAGGGTTATTTCCTGGCCGGCGGGCTGACGCCCGAAAATGTGGCGGATGCGGTCCGGACACTTCACCCGGCAGCGGTGGACGTAAGCTCCGGCATTGAGACCGACAAGACAAAGGACGCGGCCAAGATGCGCGCGTTTGTAAGAGCAGTGAGAAAGGAAGAAGGCTATGAGCAATCCTAACGGACGTTTCGGAATTCACGGCGGGCAGTACATTCCCGAGACTTTGATGAATGCCGTGATCGAGCTGGAAAATGCATACAACCATTACAAAAACGATCCCGAATTCAATCGCGAGCTCACGGAGCTGTTCAACGAGTACGCGGGCAGACCGTCGCGGCTGTATTACGCGGAGAAGATGACGAAGGACCTCGGCGGCGCGAAGATCTATCTTAAGCGCGAGGACCTCAATCACACGGGCGCACACAAGATCAACAACGTGCTCGGACAGGCGCTTCTGGCGAAGAAGATGGGCAAGACCAGACTGATCGCGGAGACCGGCGCGGGCCAGCACGGCGTGGCGACGGCGACGGCAGCGGCGCTGTTCGGCATGGAGTGCGTCGTGTTCATGGGCGAGGAGGATACGATCCGCCAGGCCCTCAACGTGTACCGCATGCGGCTTTTGGGCGCCACGGTCGTTCCCGTAAAGACCGGCACGGCGACCTTGAAGGACGCGGTTTCGGAGGCGATGCGCGAGTGGACGTCGAGGATTTCGGACACGCACTACTGCCTCGGCTCCGTCATGGGACCGCACCCGTTCCCGACGATCGTGCGCGACTTCCAGGCGGTTATTTCCAAAGAGATCAAGGAGCAGATGCTGGCGAAGGAGGGACGCCTTCCGGACGCGGTCATCGCGTGCGTGGGCGGCGGCTCGAACGCCATCGGAAGCTTTTACCATTTTATCGGCGACGAGGGCGTGCGGCTGATCGGCTGTGAGGCTGCGGGCCGCGGTATCGACACGTGGGAGACGGCGGCGACCATCTCGACCGGAAAGCTCGGCATTTTCCACGGAATGAAGTCGTATTTCTGCCAGGACGAGTACGGCCAGATCGCGCCGGTGTACTCGATCTCCGCGGGTCTCGACTATCCCGGCGTGGGACCGGAGCACGCGTATCTGCACGACATCGGCCGCGCGGAGTACGTGCCGGTGACCGACGAGGAGGCCGTTCAGGCGTTTGAGTATCTCGCAAAGACCGAGGGCATCATCCCGGCGATCGAGTCCGCACACGCGGTTGCGTACGCGCGCAAGATTGCGCCGACGATGGGCAAGGACCGGATCATCGTCATCACGATCTCCGGCCGCGGCGACAAGGACTGTGCGGCGATCGCGCGCTACAGAGGGGAGGACATCCATGAGTAATATCGCAAATGCATTTGACCACGGCAAGGCGTTCATCGCCTTCATCACGTGCGGCGACCCCGACCTCGCGACGACGGCGGCGACCGTTCGCGCGGCAGCGGCAGCGGGCGCAGACCTGATCGAGCTCGGCATTCCGTTCTCGGACCCGACGGCGGAGGGACCGGTCATTCAGGAGGCCAACGTGCGCGCGCTTGCGGGCGGCGTCACGACCGACAAGATCTTCGAGCTCGTGCGCGAGCTCCGCAAGGACGTCACGATTCCACTGGTGTTCATGACGTACGCGAATGTTGTATTTTCCTACGGCGCGGAGCGCTTCTTAGGAAAATGCAGCGAAGTAGGCATCGACGGCCTGATCCTTCCGGATGTTCCGTTTGAGGAGCGCGAGGAGTTTCTGCCGGTGTGCCGCAAATACGGCGTGAAGCTTGTGTCGCTGATCGCGCCCACCTCGAGCGACCGCATCGCGATGATAGCGAAGGAGGCGGAGGGATTTTTGTACATCGTCTCGAGCCTCGGCGTGACCGGCACGAGAAGCGAGATCCGCACGGATCTTGCATCGATCGTTGCGGAGGTTCGCAAGAACACGGATATCCCGTGTGCGGTAGGCTTCGGAATCTCGACGCCGGAGCAGGCGCGCGCCATGGCGGAGGTGTCCGACGGCGCCATCGTCGGCTCGGCAATCGTGAAGCTTCTGACGAAGTACGGCACGGAGGCGCCGGAGCATGTGGCAGAGTACGTCCGCTCCATGAAGGATGCACTCCGCACGCTTGCGTAAGTTTCGGCTGCGATGGCCTCTTTCGGGCGAAAAAAGGCACAGGATTTAACATAGATTTTACATAACGCTAACGGTCTTTTCACGTTTTTCCGATATTCTTACCCTTGGAACAAAGGATAAGAGATCAGCCGCACATTCGCTGCGGAACACGCGTCCGGGGATGACGCGCAAAGGAGAAACGAACAATGATCGGTATGCACGCATTGACAGTGTTAGCTACGACTGCCGCGGGATCGGGGATGAGCATGATGAACATCGCCGAGCTCGTTGGCGGTCTTGTTTTTTTCATGTTTGGTATGCGGGTTATGTCGCAGGCGCTCGAGAAGATGGCCGGCGGCAGACTCGAGAGAATGCTCAAGCAGACCTCGGCCAACCCGGTCGTGAGCGTCCTTCTGGGCGCCGGAATCACGATCGCGATGCAGTCGTCCTCGGCGACGACCGTCATGCTTGTCGGTCTGGTGAACTCGGGCATCATGCAGTTCGGCCAGACGCTCGCCGTCATCTTCGGTGCAAACATCGGAACGACGTTCACCGGCTGGCTTTTGACACTCGGCTCCATCTCGTCGGGCACATGGTGGCTCACGCTTTTGAAGCCTGAATTTTTCTCGCCTTTCCTGGCGCTGGTCGGCATCGGTTTTCTGATGTTCTCCAAGCGCGATAAGTATAAGAGCATCGGAACCGTGTTCGTCGGATTTGCCATCCTGATGAACGGTATGAGCATGATGTCACAGGCGGTCAGCCCGCTGCGCGACGTGCCCGAGTTCCGCGAGTTGATGACCAAGTTTAACAACCCGATATTCGGTGTTCTGATGGGCCTTCTGATCACGGCCGTGATCCAGTCGTCCGCAGCGACCATCGGTATCCTGATCGCGATCTCCGAGGGCGGAATCCTCACGTTCGCGATGGCCATCCCGATCATCATGGGCTTAAACATCGGTACCTGCGCGACGTCGCTCATCTCGTGCATCGGCACGAACTACAAGGCAAAGCGCGTGGCGACGGTGCACGTGATGATCAAGATATTAGGTACCGCCATCTGGCTCTCGGTCTTCTGCGCGCTGCAGGCGATCAGTCCGCCCGCATTTTTGGAGCAGTCGATCGGCAGTGTCGGCATCGCCATCGTACATACCGCATTTAACCTCTTAACGACAATCGTGCTGCTGCCATTTTCCGGCGCACTCACGAGACTTACGGAGCGCATCGTCAAGCAGCCGAAGGAAGAGTCGGAGATGCAGGAAAACTTCAGTTTCCTCGACGTCCGTGTCCTTCGTTCCCCGTCCGTGGCCGTTGCCGAGTGCAACAACTTAACGAAGAAGATGGCCGAGCTTGCGTGTCAGAATCTCTTCGATGCGATGAGCCTTTTTGACAACTACAACGAGGCGACCGTCGCCGAGGTTTTGAAGAAGGAAAATGAGCTCGACATGTACGAGGATAAGCTCGGTTCCTTCCTGGTCAACCTCTCCGCGCAGACGGTTTCCGACCACGACGCGCGCATCATCTCGAAGATGCTTCACACCATCGGCGATTTCGAGCGCCTCGGTGACCACGCGGTCAACCTCTACAAGGCGGCCGAGGAGATCCGCGAGAAGCGGTTAAACTTCACGCCCGTTGCCTCCGCAGAGCTTCGCGTCCTCACGAACGCGATCGACGAGATCCTCACGATGACGACCGAGTGCTACACGAAGGCCGATCTCGATCTGGCGTTCCGCGTCGAGCCTTTGGAGCAGGTCATCGACAAGCTCACGAGCACGATCAAGACGAACCACATCGCGCGCCTGCAAAAGGGCGGCTGCTCCATCGAGATGGGCTTCATTCTCTCCGACCTTCTCAACAACTATGAGAGAATTTCCGACCACTGCAGCAACGTTGCCGTGGCGGTCATCGAGGTCGAGCGAGGCGGCTTCGACACGCACGAGTACCTGAGCGGCATCAAGTTCGGCAACCTCGAGTTCAATCAGATTTATGACTCCTTCGACAAGAAGTATTCTCTGGAATAAAAAGTATCGGTCATCGGCGCACGAAGCGATTCTGCGCCGATTTTCCTTGACAAAAAGGTAAATATATGTTACCATATTTGGAAAGGCCGATCGGAAAATGCAGTCGGCCCGACACAGCTGAATGCAGCTTTTGCGGGGGTTTTATGACGAAACAGATTGTAACCGAAACACTTCTTACCGAGTGCCCGAACTGCGGTGCACCGAGAGAACGGGACGAAGAGGAATGCGGCTTCTGCGGGACGTCTTTGGTGCAGCAGCTTCGCGTGAAGGAGCTTAATCTCGCCGGGTCGGAGCCGAACGTGGTTGTCCGGGATTTTCGGGACAGTCATGTGAAGAAGGCGGACATTGTTTCGGATGTCATTCCGAATTCGCTTCGGAGCAACCGGAGCATGCTGGCGACACTTATGGCCGTTTTCTTCCTGGCCGTGGCATTCTGGTTTCTTAGTTATCACGTGAAGGGTGTGTCTGATTACCGGCGTGAGAAAGAATATCTGCAGGAGTTCAAGGAATCGCATCCGGAGGTCTATGTAATCTATCCGAGCGAAAGTGAGTCACTGCAATCGGCATGGGACAAGGTGACCGTGAACGCGATGTATACCGTATTAAGTCTGGTTATTTCGGTTTCCTGTTTTGTCACGGTAATCGTCCCGGTGGTCCGGTATCGCAGGGTGTGCCGCAAGGGAACGGAGTATTATGCAACGGTGCTTTCCAACACTCTGGCGCTCGAAAACGGGGATGATGTGTTCACCGGGCGGGGCGCAGCAGATTCCAGAGTCAAGGTTGTGACCGAAATCGACGGAAAGGAAACCTCGATTTCGATTCCGATGCCTGCGGGCCGCACGATTAAGGATTACCCGACCGGCAAGCGTGTGAAGATCCGCGTGCTCGGCAGGGGCGTCGTGCTCTGCGAGGAATAAACGTAAAAAGGAGTAATAGAGCAGAATGAGAAAGACCGTAGTGTCGAAATCGTTGTTGCTTGAGTGTCCGAACTGCGGAGCACCGAGAGTCGGTGACGAGGAGCGCTGCCGGTTCTGTGACAGCTCGCTTCTGGAGCGCCGCACCAGGACCGAGGAGATTGAAGTCGAGCAGATCGATTTCCACGATTATGTGACAGACCGGCTGAGTGCGAGAGATGCGGACATTGTCTCCGACCGGGTGATGCACGAAGGACTGGATGCGGCGGGAGGATTTTTCCTGTTTTTCGGGATGATGCTCATCGTCGGTGCGGCAGCGCTCGCGATGTTTGCGGACAAGCTGGTCTTGGAATCCGACGGAGGAAGCGCTGCATCGATCCGTGTGGCAGCGTTGTTTCCTCTGCTGGCGGGCCTGGGAATCATCTACGCCGCGTATCTTCCGATCCGCAAGTACAAAAGATTCCGCGAGAAGGCAACGGTGTACAAGGCTGTCGTGGAGGCGGTTCAGCACTGGGTTGCAGGCGGAGGATCGGCCATGTATGAGCCGAACCGATACGGGCCTACGGTGGTGACGAACGTAAACGGAAGACCGTACCGGATTCAGTACGGCGAGAATTGCAAAGTGCTGGTTCGCGCGGACATTGACGGTGAGGAGACGACGATCCTTCTCAACGTGCCCGTCAAATACCGCCACACAAAGCTGCGCCGCGGAGACAAGGCGGAGGTCCTGGGGCACAATAATCAGTACATGCTTTACACGGTTGACACGCGCAGCGGAAGATAGTTAGCTAAAGGCAACTCTTGATTTTTCGGTGGGGTTACGGTATACTCTTGCGTGTGAGAGTGCTCACAAAAGGAGGTACAAAAGATGGAACCGATTCACAGCATCGATGCGGAGGACGATCCGTTCGCATACCGCTATGACACGCAGCTTTTGATCGATCGCCGGGACGAGGATCTCGACGAGGACGAGATTGCGGACTATATCACGTCGCACTTTGAGGGCAACTCGCTGATTGCGGCGGGAGACGAAGAATTGATCAAGATTCATTTTCATACGAATGAGCCGTGGAAGCTTTTGGAGTACTGCAATACGGTCGGCGAGATCTACGATATCGTCGTCGAGGACATGATAAGACAGTCGAAGGGGCTTCAGGGCTGATCGGCGAAAAATGAGGCCATCCATGATTTTCGACACGCACGCACATTACGATGACGAGTGGTTTGACGAGGACCGGGAAGCATTGCTTCGCGGTCTTTCTTCGCGCGGCGTGGGGACGGTCGTAAACGTCGGAGCGTCCATGCGCGGTTCGCGCGCGTCCGTGGCGCTTGCGGCGGAGTGGCCCGATGTGTATGCCGCGGTCGGCGTCCATCCGGACGATGCGCCGAAGATGAGCGATGCGGACATCGAGGAGCTGCGCGCGCTGGCCGGACAGAAGAAGGTTGTCGCCATCGGCGAGATCGGTCTGGATTACGGCCACGAGGACGAGCTTACGGACTGCGAGCGCGACCGACAGCGGGCGACGCAGGCGTACTGGTTTCGAAGACAGCTTGCGCTTGCCGCGGAGTTGTCGCTTCCGGTGATCATTCACTCGCGCGGCGCGGAGGGCGACACGCTAGCGATCATGCGCGAATATGCGGCCTCGTTTACGGATAGTGCGACATGCCCGGGCGGCATCATCCACTGCTTCAGCGGCTCGCCCGAGACGGCCGCGGAGTATCGAAGGCTCGGCTTTCACATCGGTGTGGGCGGCGTGATCACCTTTAAAAATGCAAGACGCCTTCCCGACGTTGTCGCGGAAGCGCCGATGTCGCAGATCATGCTGGAGACCGACGCGCCGTACATGGCGCCCGTGCCGTTCCGCGGAAAGCGAAACGATTCCGGGTATCTTCCGTACGTGGTTGCGAAGATCGCGGAGATCAAGGGGATTTCGGAGGAGGAGGTCATTGCCGTGACGACGGCAAATGCACGCACCCTCTTCGGTATCGGTGGGGAGAAAGACGCGTAAGGAGTTGTGTTTGATGGAGAAGAAACAACGTCGGATCGGCCTCTATTGGCGGATCATGATCATCGTAGGAGTCATCCTTTTCACATTCTTTTTACTCGGGTGGGTGACGCCGTTTGGAAACTTTTATGCGGAGCATGTGTATCCGAAGCTCTACGAGGTTGTGGGGCGGTTCGCGGACATTTTCCCGTTCTCCGTGGGCGAGCTTTTGATGTACTCGGTCGCGGTGTACGGCGCGGTGACGGTCGTTTTGCTGATCGTCGGCGGGATTATTTTCCTTCGGAAGAAGCTTCGCAGGCGCACCGGCGCGACGAGGTTCGGAGGCTTCCTGCGCGGTTACATGAAGGTGTTTTTAGCGCTTTTTGCCGCGGGGCTTTGGCTTTATGTGTTCCATTGGTGGATTCCGTACCATGACTACGCGCTCGGCGTGAAGGAGCACCGCACGGAGTTCACGCTCGAGGAGATCCGGACCGCGAGAAATGCAATCGTCGACCGCATGAACGAGGCGATCGCGAAGCTTCCGCGCGATGCAGGCGGCAGCATCGTCTACCCCGACGAGGAGACGATGTTTCAGACGATGGTGAGCTCGATGCGCAGCCTCTCGGACGAGTATCCGCGGCTCGGCGGCTTCTATGCGCACCCGAAGATCGCGTGGTGCTCGGACGTTCTGGAGTGGATGGGCATCGGTGGCTACACGTACCCTTACGTGATGGAGGCGACGTACAACAAATACACCTCAAAGCTGTTCTGGTACGACCTGCTTGCGCACGAGGCATCGCACAACAAGGGCTATTATAAGGAAAATGAGGCAAACTTCGTAGGATTTCTGGCCTGCTACCGCTCCGACGACCCGATCATGATCGTGAGCGGATGCCTCGGAATCTTCGGATTGATGGACGATTATTATTACGGTGCGCTTCTGCAGAAGCACGGCGGCAACGAACAGGCGGCGGCCGAGGAGTATTTTGCGCAGCCGCAGCCTTTGCCGGTCATTTACGACGATGCGCGCGAGGCGCAGGAAGTCGTCGACGAGCAGTATGCCGAGGACGACCATCCGCTCGAGGAATATAAGGAAACGGCGGAGGAGGTTGCCGAGACCGGCTGGGACACGCAGGAGACATTGATCGAGGGCAGCGGCTACAACGATGCCGTGTATCTGGTTACGGAGTATTTTGCGAACATTGGCGCCGGCAAATGAGCGCGGGAGGAAACGATGGCGTATTTGAGTGACCCGAAGGAGACGATCGCGGTACTGCAGCGGTATCACTTCATGTTTCAAAAGAAGTTCGGGCAGAATTTCCTGATCGACGGGCATGTTCTTTCGAAGATCGTCGATGCCGCCGGGGTGACGAAGGAGGACGTTGTCCTCGAGATCGGCCCGGGCATCGGAACGATGACTCAGGTTCTGTGCGAGAGCGCGAAGGAGGTCGTCGCGGTCGAGATTGACAAAAACCTTATTCCGATCCTTAAGGAGGACACCTGCAAGGATTACGACAATCTCACAGTGATCAACGAGGACGTTTTAAAGCTCGACATCGCGGCGGTCGCGCGCGAGCACGGCGGGAAGCCATTGAAGGTGGTCGCGAACCTGCCGTACTACATCACGACGCCGATCATCATGGGCCTTCTGGAGGGCGGCGCGCCCGTTGACAACATCACGGTCATGGTGCAGAAGGAAGTCGCGGAGCGCATGCAGGCGGGGCCCGGGAGCAAGGACTACGGCGCATTGTCGCTCGCGGTGCAGTACTACGCGGAAGCGTACATCGCGGCGTTCGTGCCGCAGAACTGCTTCATGCCGCGCCCGAACGTGGGCTCGGCCGTCATCCGGCTGACGCTCCGGGACAAGCCGCCGGTGACGGTGAAGAGCACGGAGATGCTCTTCGCGGTGATCCGCGCAGCCTTCGCGCAGCGCCGGAAGACACTCTCGAACGGCCTGGGGAACAGCCCCGAGGTGCCGTGCACGAAGGAGGAGGCGATCGCCATCCTGACCGGCCTCGGTTTTTCGGAAAATGTCCGCGGCGAGACACTCACGCTCGCGCAGTTCGCGCAGATTGCGGACGCGATGGCGTAGCGCGCAGGCGCGCATGAGCGCAAAATGCGTGCGGAAAAATGTACGAATCCGCGCGAATCGGTGCGTTGTTTCTGTGCAAAGTGCGCGAAATTGAAAAAAAGGTTGCATTTTTCGATGGTTTGGGGTAGAATGTCAACACGGGGATGGTAAATCCTATTTCCTAATTGGACAATAAACAGTAGTTTTACAGGGAGGAAAGAAAGCAATGAAAAAATGGCTGGCAATGATTCTTGTGCTTTGTATGACCGTCGTTTTGCTGGCAGGTTGCGGTGACAAGGACGACGACAAGAAGAAAAAGAACAAGGCTTCCATTACCAAGGGCGATATGTTCGATATGCTCGAGGCAATGGGCAACACGACGAGCGGTGAGATCAAGATGAACTTCAACGCCGACGGTGCGGACGATAACGGTACCGTGAAGGGAAGCATCAATCTTAAGACCGACGCCGAGAATAACGCATGCAGCTTCAGCGTAAACGCTGACGTGAACATCGCGGGCAAGAAGGTTAACCTTTCTCTTACCGATGCCATCGTAATGGCTGACGGTAATCTGTATGTGAACCTTCCCGAGATTGCAAAGGCAATCGGCGGAATCGAGCCTTCGCTCAAGGATATGGTAGACACCTCGAAGCTCGGCTGGTTCAAGCTTCCGCTTCCGGATGACATGCCGAAGGTTGACACCGCTTTCCAGAAGAAGCTGGTTGGCACGTTTGTAGGTCTCTTCGAGAACATGACCAAGAGTGCCGAGATGACCGGCGAGGACGGTGACTACACCGCGAAGTTCGCTTCCAAGGACGCTTACGTTCAGGCGATCACCGCGATCAGCGGCTTCGTTAAGAACGACCTGAAGGGTTTGATGAACGACTCGCTCACGAAGGCGACGTCGATCAATATCGACCTGAACAAGTATGTTGAGAAGATCATCTCCGAGTACAAGAATGACCTTCTTGAGGTTGGCAAGGACTACGGTCTTGATGAGTCCATGCTGAACGCATACATCGATCAGATCAAGGCTCAGGACCTCAACAAGATGCTTGACGAGGCAAAGGCACAGGGCAAGGAGATGTCCGGTGAGATGCTTACGGATGAGCAGATCGGTGAGCTTGTTAAGCAGATTGATGCGACCGCAGAGAAACTGAAGAACTCCGATGAGGAGATCCCGGTTGACTGCAAGGCTCGCGTTTACACGACCGACGATTCCTACAAGGCTGAGATTGAGGCCGTTGGTAAGAAGGACGGCTCCGGCAAGATCACCATCAGCATGGAAGTTATCCCGGGTGCTCCTTCGATCAAGGCTCCGAGCAGCGACGCAATGTCCCTCAAGTCGATCGCGGACATCGCAGCTCCGTTCATCATGGGCGGTGTGAAGCCTACCCAGCCTACGCCTACCGAGGCTCCCGATGATCCTACCCCGACTCCTACCGAGAAGCCCGCAGATCCTACGCCTACCGAGGCTCCCGCAGAGCCCACTCCTACCGAGGCTCCCGCAGATAACGCTACGACCTCCTACAAGAACGGCAAGGTTACGATCGCGATGAGCAAGGGCGGCGCTCTTACGTTCGATATGCCCGGCAACTACACGCAGGCAACTGCTGCGGAAGACAGCCTGGTACTTCTTGACGGAACGATCGGAACCAGCATCATGACGTTTGACTACTCGAATTACTCCGAGGAGTTGATCCTCACGGGTTACAAGGCATACGGCGACCTGACGAAGGTCGGTGACTGGTACACCGTAGATGTCGGCCAGGGCCGCGCTGCAATCCAGATCATCAAGGGTCAGCTTGTTCAGATCATGACGAACGGTGACATGGACTACCTCAAGTCGATGATCGGCACGATCTCGAACATTCAGATGGACTGATCGAATAAAATCGACAATCAAATGACGACAGCAGGGTCGGCGGAATGCCGGCCCTGTTTTTCATTTTCCGGGGATGTTGTGATTTCCTCTTGCTTGTTGCGAAAAAAAGGCGTAAGATAGCAGGTGACGGATGTTTCGAACACGAAGTCGGATGCGGCTTCCCCGAAGGTTGCAGGCGCAAAGGCGCCTCCCCGAAGGTTGAGGCTGCACGGTCATCGAGCTCGTCGCGGAATTCCCGCGCCTATGTTCGTCTGTTCCGCTGTTTCGCCGGACGCGAAGCACGCATTGCTCCCACAATGCGGGAACGGATGATTTCGGGCGCCGAGGGACCGACTGGTGCTCTGGCTGCGATTCCCTGCGCGAACAGGCGCGCACAATCGTGTATCTTGGTTCGGGATCTCCGATCATGGGCATATATGCCCGGAAATGGGAGGTTTTTTTCGCATGGAAAAAAACAATGAGCGGGCTATGAACCGCACAAAACGAAACATGCGGACGAAGCGGAACCTGATCCGCATCAAGGACTATGCACCACAGGGGGTGGTTGCATTTTGCGTCCTGGCCGCATTGCTGTTACTGTTCTTTGTTCTTTTGAAACTGCCGCTGCTCGGAAAGTTCATCAAAAATGTGACCCGGGCACTGGCGCCGGCGATTGCCGGTTTCATCTTTGCGTTCATCATGTCGCCTCTGGTACGAATGCTGGAGACGCGGATGATACGCTTCTCCTGCTCGCGCAAGTCGGCGGCACCGGAGGATGAAGTGTGGATGGCGAAGGTCCGCAGGCGCTCGCGCCGGTGGAGCATTCTCATCACGCTGACGGTGCTGTTGGCAGTGATCACGCTGCTGCTTGTCGCGATCATCCCCGAGCTCGTCAAGAGCTTGAAGGATCTCGCCGTCAACCTGGCGGACTACCTGCGCCAGCTTCAGGACATCATCAACTCGTACTTAAAACACAATCCGCGCGTGGCGAATCTTCTCAACCCGCTGGTCGAAAAATTCTCCAACACGGACGAGGTGGCGAAACGCATCACGAAGTTTCTTAACCTCGAGATGGCGGGCAACACCGTGGGCTTCGTGTGGGCGAGCGCGCGTACCATCGTGCGTGTCCTCTATGTGTGGCTGGTCGGTACGATCGTGAGCGTGTACCTTCTTGCGAGCAAGGAGTACTACATCGGTTTGAGCAAGAAGCTGTTCTTTGCGATCTTCCCCAAGCGCACTTCGAAAAATGCGATCCAGACGCTGCATAAGGCCAACATCATCTATTCCGCTGCAATCCTCGGAAAGATTGTGGACTCGATGATCATCGGTCTGTTGTGCTTCATCGGCACGTCGATCCTCGGAATCTGGTTCCCGGCCATCGGTGAGTACAAGGTTTTGGTCAGCGTGATTGTCGGCACGACGAACGTCATCCCGTTCTTCGGTCCGTTCTTGGGCGGTATTCCGTGTGCGATCCTCATCTTTGCGATGAAGCCGCTCGACGGTCTGATCTTCGGTCTGTTCATTGTTGCGCTGCAGCAGTTCGACGGCAACTACCTCGATCCGCACATCGTCGGCAAGAAGGTCGGCCTTCGTCCGTTGTATGTGCTGTGTGCATGTATGCTCGGCGGCGGATTGTTCGGTATCCCCGGACTGATCGTGGCAACGCCTACGTGCGCATTGGTTTACTATCTCACGAAATCGTATCTTGAAGTTCGTCTGGAGAGCAAGAACCTGCCGACCGAGACGAGCGAGTATGTGACACATCCGAGCGCCGTGATCGCCAACCGCGCGTTGAGCGTCGATCTGGTGACGGAGAGACTCGTTGCCGAGTCCGATGCCCTCGATGCCGCGCAGGCCGAGGAGATCGCCAAGGCGGAGGAAAATGACCAGGTGGTGTCGGCGGTTCGCAGAAGACGCAGACGCCATCGCTCCGGCGGGCTGGCCTCGTACCTGAACGGCGAGAGCGTGATGGACGAGGAGGGCTCCGAGGAACTTGACCTCTCCGCATACGACGATCTGGAGTCCGGCGTCGAACGGGAGAAGCGGCTCGAGCGCGAGTGGCTGATGTCCGGCGGCGAGGAGGACTTAAACGACAACGGCATCGCCGATGATCGCGAGCGAATCCACGAGGAGCAGAGCGCAGGCGCGAAGAAGGCGAAGAAGAGCATTTTCCGACGCATGATCGACGAGGCGGAGGAGGACTGGGAAGAGCACGGCAACCGGCCGCTGCCGGGGGCCGAAGAGAAGAAGGAAGAGCCTTCCGGGGAGTCCGAAATGCCGTCCGCGGTGCAGCCTTCGGTAAACGTGAATGACACCGATACGAATGCCGAAGATTTCGACAAATAAGCCGTTTCTTTCGTGCAATATTGCCTTGACTTTCGGAGGCGAAAAAGACTATAATCAATGCATAGTTGCAAGTGCAAAATCATAGAATTTTGCGAATCCCAAACAACAAAAGGAGCAGTATTATGAAGAAGATCATTATGCTCGTTCTTTGCGCGGTTGCCGTGCTTTCGCTGGCTGCCTGCGGCAAGAAGGACGAGGCAAAGGGCATCAAGATCGGTTTGATCTGTCTGCATGATGAGAACTCGACCTACGACAAGAACTTCATCGACGCGATGAAGGAGATGCAGAAGGAACTCGGACTTTCCGACGACCAGATCATCATTAAGACCAACATCGACGAGACCAACGCCTGCTACGAAGCATGCAAGGACTTGGTTGACCACGATTGCAACATCATCTTCGCGGATTCGTTCGGACATGAGGATTTCATGATCCAGGCTGCGAAGGAGTTCAAGGATGTTCAGTTCTGCCATGCGACCGGTACGAAGGCGCACACGGAGAACCTTGCGAACTACCACAATGCATTTGCCAACATCTACGAGGGCAGATATGCGGCCGGCGTTGCTGCAGGTCTCAAACTCAACCAGATGATCGAGGAAGGCAAGATCACGGCTGATCAGGCCGTTATGGGTTATGTCGGCGCGTTCACGTACGCCGAGGTTATCTCGGGTTACACCTCGTTCTATCTCGGAGCGAAGTCGGTTTGCCCGTCCGTAACCATGAAGGTTCAGTTCACCGGTTCCTGGTATGATGAGACCGGCGAGAAGGAAGCTGCAAACGCGCTCCTCAAGAAGGGCTGCGTATTGATCAGCCAGCATGCGGACTCCATGGGAGCTCCGACGGCTTGCGAGACCGCTGGTGTTCCGAACGTTTCCTACAACGGAAGCACCGTGAGCGCTTGCCCGAACACCTTCATCGTTTCGTCCCGTATCAACTGGTCGAAGTACTATGCATTCGTTGTTAACTGCGTGAAGGAAGGCAAGGCTATCCCTGCTGACTGGACCGGCGGTTTCTCGGAAGGCTCCGTAGAGCTCTCCGCGATCAACGACAAGGCAGCCGCTCCGGGAACGAAGGAGAAGGTTGACGCCGTTGTTGCTGACCTCAAGGCCGGCAAGATCAAGGTATTCAGCACCGATACGTTCACCGTTGGCGGTGCAAAGCTTGACACCTACAAGGCAGACATCGATACCGATAAGGACTACACGCCGGATACCGAAGTAATCGCTGACGGTTACTTCCATGAGTCCGAGAAGCGCAGTGCTCCCGCATTCGATCTTCGCATCGACGGCATCGAGCTTCTGAACGAGAAGTACTAATTCTTACAATCAAGTAACTACAGGTAAGTAAATTCCTTCGGCGGGGCCGTTTGCGCCCCGCTGAAGTGGTTTTGGAGGAAGTCCGTGAGTAAGACTACCATACCGGCAATCGAGCTGCGCGGCGTCACGAAGACGTTCGGCAGTGTGGTCGCCAACGATAATGTCAGCCTGACGGTGGAGCGAGGGGAGATTCTTTCCATCCTCGGCGAGAACGGCAGCGGCAAGACGACGTTGATGAACATGATCGCGGGAATTTATTTTCCGGACAGCGGTCAGATTTTGGTGAACGGGGAGCAGGTGTCCATCGGCTCGCCGCGCGATGCATTTGCCCATGGAATCGGCATGATTCACCAGCACTTCAAGCTGGTGGATGTATTTACCGCGACGGAAAATATCGTCCTCGGTCTCAAGGACGAGGGCCGGTTCGACATCGAGGCGTACGCACAGCGCGTGGCGGAGATCAGCGAGCACTACGGCTTTGAGATCGACCCGCACAAGAAGATTTACGACATGTCCGTCTCGGAGAAGCAGACCGTGGAGATCATCAAGGTTCTGTACCGCGGCGCGGACATCCTCATCCTTGACGAGCCGACGGCCGTGTTGACGCCGCAGGAGACGGAGAAGCTTTTCGCCGTCCTTCGCCGCATGCGCGACGCCGGCAAGTCGATCATTATCATCACGCACAAGCTCAACGAGGTTATGGCGCTGTCCCAGAAGGTTGCGGTGTTGTGCAAGGGCCGCTATGTCGGCACGGTGGAGACCGCGAAGACGAGCATTGCGGAACTCACGGAGATGATGGTCGGCAAGAAGATCAGCTTAAACATCAACCGCAGCGAAGTGAAGAACCCTGTGGACCGCCTGACGGTCAAGGACCTTCAGGTGAAAAACCGCGAGGGTGCGGACATTCTTAAGAACATCAACTTCACGGTTCGCGGCGGTGAGATCCTGGGTATCGCCGGTATCGCCGGCAGCGGTCAGCGCGAGCTTCTGGAGGCCATCGCGGGCCTTCAGCATGTGAATTCGGGAAGCATCTCGTACAACAACCCGAACACGGGGAAGACGGAGGAACTTATCGGCAAGGATCCGATGCAGATCCGCAACATGGGCGTGCGGCTTTCCTTCGTTCCGGAGGACCGTCTCGGTATGGGTCTTGTCGGCAACATGGACATCATCGACAACATGATGCTCCGCAGCTACCGCAAGGGCTCCGGCATGCTTCTCAACCGCAACGACCCGCGCGCGCTCGCGGAGGAGATCATCAACGACCTCGAGGTCGTGACGCCGAACGCGAAGACGCCTGTGCGTCGTCTCTCCGGAGGTAATGTCCAGAAGGTTCTGGTCGGCCGCGAGATTGCCTCGGCGCCCGCGGTTTTGATGGCAGCTTACCCGGTGCGAGGACTGGATATCAACTCCTCGTTCACCATCTATAATCTTTTGAATGAACAGAAAGAGCGCGGCACGGCCGTCATCTTCGTCGGCGAGGATCTCGACGTTTTGCTGGCTCTTTGCGACCGAATCCTCGTCATCGGTTCCGGTGAGGTGACCGCCCTCGTCGATGCGACGAAGGCGACCAAGGAGGAGATCGGTCTTGCGATGACGCACGGCGCGCATCACGACAGCCCCGCGAATGCGGCGGAAGCCGACGAGAAGGGCGCAGTAGGTGTTTCCGCGGATGCGGAAAATGCACCCGCAGAGGCCGAGGCGGCAGATGCAACCGCAGATGCAGCGGCTGCTGTGGCCAAGGCTGCAGACGCAGAGGAGGAGACGGCGGTAACCGTTCCCTCGCAGCATATGGTTCGTGAGCCGTTCGTGCATGTTGTCAAGAAGGACGCGCTTCCGTGGTGGAAGACGTGGCTGATCCGCTTCGCCGCGGTGGCGATCGGAATCGTTTTGTGCGGCCTTCTGGCAATCGTGATCGGCAAATCCCCGATGGATCTCTACGAGACGATGATCGACGGCGCGTTCGGAACGGAGAACCGGATCTGGGCGATGCTGCAGGAGGCGGCGCTTTTGCTGGGCGTTGCCGTGGCGTTGACGCCCGCGTTTAAGATGCGGTTCTGGAACATCGGCGGTGAGGGCCAGGTATTGATCGGCGGTTTCGCATCGGCGGCCTGCATGATCCTGATCAGCGATAAGATCCCGACGCTTCTGCTGATCCTTGTGATGGTGATCGTCAGTGTGGCGGCGGGCGCATTGTGGGCAGTGATCCCTGCATTTTTCAAGGCACGGTTTAATACCAACGAGACGCTGTTTACGCTGATGATGAACTACATCGCGATGCAGATTGTCTCCTACTTCGTATACATCTGGTCGGTGCCCAAGGGCTCCGGACACATCGGCGTCATCAACATCGACACGCACGCCGGATGGCTTCCGAAGGTCGGCGGCTACGACTATCTTCTGAATGTTTTGATCGTATTGGTGCTGACCGGCATCATGTACGTGTACCTGCGGTTCGCGAAGCACGGTTATGAGCTCACGGTTGTGGGCGAGAGCGAGAACACGGCACGCTACATCGGCGTGAACGTCCGCCGCGTCATCCTCCGCACGATGATCCTCTCCGGAGCGATCTGCGGTATCATGGGTTTTTTGATCGTCAGCGGTACGGACCACACGGTGGCGAGCAACTCCGTGCGAAACCGGGGCTTCACCGCCATTATGGTTTCGTGGCTGGCGCACTTCAATCCTTTGTACATGATCGTGACGTCACTGTTGATCGCGTTCATGACAAGAGGCGCGAAGGAGATGGCCTCGATGCTTCGAATGAACGAAGCATTTGCCGATATTCTGGTCGGAATCATCATCTTCTGCATCATCGGAAGCGAGTTCTTTATGAACTATAAGCTTGTGTTCCGCAAGCGCGCCAAGGGTGAGAAGGCAAATGCAGGAAAGGAGGAGAACAAAGCATGATCATCTTCGGATTCATAAGACGTGCCATCATTCAGGGCATTCCGCTTTTGTTCGGTTCCTCCGGCGAGATCCTCACGGAGAAATCCGGCCACCTCAACCTCGGTATCCCCGGCATCATGTACGTGGGCGCCATGGGCGGCGTCATCGGTGCATTTTTCTACGAACACGGGTCCTCGAATTTTAACGGGACCGTCGCTGTGTTGATCGCACTCGGGTGTTCGGTCCTGGGATCGTTGTTGATGGGTCTGATCTATTGCTTCCTGACGGTTACGCTTCGCGCGAACCAGAACGTGACGGGCCTTGCGCTCACGACGTTCGGCGTCGGCTTCGGCAACTTCTTCGGCGGTTCGCTGATCCGCTTCGCGAAGGCTGACGTTGCGACCGTTACGGTGTCGAAGACGAGCCTTGCCTTCAGCCGCACGCTTCCTCTGGAGAAGACGCCGGCGTGGTTTAGAGACACGATCGGGCAGGTGCTGTTCTCATACAGCTTTTTAGCTTACCTCGCTGTGATCTTTGCTCTGATCATGGCATTTGTCCTCAAGAAGACGCGCATCGGCCTGCACCTTCGTGCGGTCGGTGAGAACCCCGCGACTGCGGATGCCGCCGGTATTCATGTCGACCGCTACAAATACGCAGCGACCTGCATCGGCAGCGTGATCGCCGGTCTGGGAGGTCTCTACTACATCATGGACTACGCCTCCGGCGTATGGTCGAACAACGGTTTCGGCGACCGCGGCTGGCTTGCCATCGCGCTCGTCATCTTCGCCGTATGGCGTCCGTCGTTCGCGATCGTCGGTTCGTTCCTCTTCGGTGGTCTGTACATCATTCACCACTACATCGAGGGCCTTTCGATGAGCACGCAGGAGATCTTCAAGATGACGCCTTACGTCGTCACGATCTTAGTGCTGATCTTCATCAGCCTCTTCAGAAAGCGTGAGACGCAGCCGCCGTCGCATCTGGGACTGCCGTATTTCCGCGAGGAGAGATAAAGGAGCATAAAAAAAGGACCGGGCAGGGGTTAACCTTCTGCCCGGTTTTCTTTCGGAAAATGCTTCCTCGAATACGCCATGACCAGCACCAGCGAGGTCAGGCAGCAGAGGATGTCCGCGGCCGGCGTTGCGGCGACGATGCCGGTGAGCGGCGCGAACAAGCGGAATAAAAACATCATCGGGATGTCGAGAATGCCCTTTCGAAGGATGGCCAAAAGAAACGATTTTCGCGGCCGCTCCACGGCCTGGAAGAACGAGATGACGGTGTACGCCAGCGCGGAGAACGGAGCGCCGATGGTGAGGATCCGCAAAAACCTTGCGCCGACATCGCGGGAGACGCCGGGCTGCAGGAAGAAACCGACGAGCGGGCGGCTTAGCGTTAAGCACGCGACCATGCAGCCGCCTCCGATGGTGATCGCGATCAGGACGGTTCCGCGGATCACCTGCTTGGTGCGGCGTGCATTTTCCGCGGCATAGTTGTAGGCGATGAGCGGTAATACGCCCTGGGTTAAGCCGCGCACGGAGGCGTGGGCGAGCATATTGATCTTCTTGGCGACGCCTAAGCCCGCCTGGGCGGCCGTGCCGTTCGCCATCATCAACCGGTCGAGGCAGGCGTAGGAGATGTTCTCAAGAAGCGTCATCAAAAAGGCGGGGAAGCCCGTGGAGAGGACGCCGCGAACAAGCTCCGCGTCCGGGCGGACCGAAGAGCGGAACACGAGGACAGTATTTTTCCTCGTGCGGATCTGCAAGCCGATCATGATCAAAAACGAGATCCAATTCGAGAGGGCGGTCGCGAGTGCCGCGCCGAGGACTTCCTTTCCGGGAGGGAGCAAAACGAACATAAACAGAGGGTCGAGCGCGATGTTTAAAAGGCTTCCGACCACGATGCCGATGCTTGCGTCAAGGCTTCGGCCTTCCGCGCGGAAGAGGTGCGCGGTCACCATGCTCATGGCCGTTCCGAGGCCGCCGATGCCGACGGTCACCGCGAGATAGACGGTCGCGTAGCGGTGCACATCCGGAGCGCCGGCGCCCATCAGGCGAAGGAGAGGGTGGCGCCCCGCGAGGACGAAGGCGATGTAAAAAAGCGTCAATGCGGCGCATCCCCAAAATGAAAAAGCGCAGGCTTCCCCTGCGCGCGTTCGATTTCCGCTTCCCAGACTGCGGGCCGTTTCGCCCGCGCCGCCGACTCCGAAGAGGTTGGCGATTGCGGAAAGGATCATGAAGGCCGGCAGACAGACCGTGACCGCCGTCAGCTTGGCATCGCTGCCGGTCAGGCCGATGAAAAAGGTGTCCGCCATGTTGTAAATGACCAGAATAATCTGGCCCGCGATCGTCGGCAGTGCCAGCTTCGCAATCGCGGTCATTATCGGAGCGTGTTCAAAAATCTCCCGATCCCTGGTGGATGGCTGCATAGCGGTCTCCTTTCCGAGTGTCGCCGATCGGTTTTTGCCACTCTTTTTCTCAAGTTAACACCGAAACACGGCAAATGTCAATAAAAACGGCCGGCGGGTATTGTGTTTCGGCCGGACCTATTGTAAAATGACTTCACAGGTGACGTTTTTTCGTACACCGCGTATTGCAGGGCAAGATAACATGGAGAAAAGGAGAGCTACAAATGGAACAGGTTAACAATGGCGAGAACGGCGTAATCGGCGTTTGCAGACGTAAGAAGAAGGACAAAGATCCGGTAGTTTTCTATGCGGACCATCTGGTAATGAAGGGACAGACCGTAAATTATGCGGACGTGGAAACCATCAGTTTGTATGCCTCCACGATGAAGTACGGCATTTTGTGCGCGAATTTTTCGGGCTGGATCAAGTTTAAGCTTCGCGACGGCAAGAAGCTGAAGTGGAAGGTTGGCGCTGTTTCGTTCGCCGGCCTCGGCAGCATCAAACTTAAGAAGGAGCTCTTCGGCGACATGTACGAAGCATGCCTTCCGACCGTCATCAGCACCCGCGCGGCAGGCTATCTCGCTGAGATCAACAACGGCGGAACGGTTACCATCGGCAGCATTTCCGTCAATGCGAACTCGGTTGCCGGCAAGGCAGGCCTGAAGAAGACGGAAGTTCCGATGACGCAGGTCGGCGGAGCGGATATCGGCAGCTGCAACATCTGCATCTACGGCACCGATATGCAGCGCACGGTCATCAACCCGATGCCGTCCACGATCGACAACGCGGTTTGCCTGATCCCGATCATCCGTGCATTGGCTGCACGCAACCAGGCTCAGTAAATCGCTGAACAACGGAAACTGAAATTAAAAAGACCACCGAAGGTTACGCCTTCGGTGGTCTTATCTTTTTGTCGGAAACTATCAATCGATGCCGCGCAAATCGACCTTCGGAATCGACTTCGAGAGGAGCTCCTTCCACTCGATCAGCTCCTCGCGCTCGGGAGCGTGGAAGACGTCCTTCTTCATGACGTTGTCGCTCTCGCGGTAGGGCTGCAGGTAGTAGTGGCGGGCGCCGGCGATCCACTCGCCGATGCGGGCCATGGAATCCTTGTCGTGCAGCTCGCGCATCACGGTCGTGCGGAACTCGTACGGAACTTTGCCGCTCATCAGAAGCTTCACCGAAGCTTCTGCGGCCGCAATCGGAAATCCGCTCACGCCGATGGTCTCGTCGTAGCGCTCGCGGCAGTTTTTGATGTCCATCGCCACATAATCGATGTTGCCGGAGGCGAGAAGTTTCTCCAAAACAGTCGGAAGACTGCCGTTGGTGTCGAGCTTGATGCGGTATCCGAGCTCACGCACCTTCGCGATGAATTCCGGAAGGTCCTTCTGGAGCGTCGGCTCGCCGCCCGTGATGCACACGGCCTCGAGCATCTTCGCGCGCGCCTTCAGGAAGGTGAACACCTCCTCCTCGGGAATCACCGGAACCGCCTCCGGATGCAGCACAAGCTCACTGTTGTGGCAGTAGGGGCATCGGAAGTTGCAGCCGCCCGTAAAGACGGTTGCGGACATGTGGCCGGGGTAGTCGAGAAGCGTCAATTTTTGTAAACCGTGAATCTGCATGGGATACCTCCCGGTTATTATTCAACTGATATTGTACACCCAAACGGGGAAAATGTCCACGAAGACGGAAAATGCCGCAAAAACAGTCAATCTGCAGCCTTTGCAGCCTTGTTTTCGCGCTCACGCGTGCGCATGTCGCGGAAGAAGTCCGAAAGAAGCGCCGAGCACTCGTCGGTGCACACGTCGCGGACGATGTCGACCCGGTGGTTAAACTCACTCATCTGCAGGAGATTGACGATCGAACCCGCGCAGCCGGCCTTCGGATTCTCCGCGCCGATGACGACGCGGTCGATGCGCGACTGCACGCAGGCACCGGAGCACATCTGGCACGGCTCGAGCGTGACGTACATGGTGCAGCCCTCAAGGCGCCAGTCCCCAAGCTTTTTGCACGCCTGCCGGATTGCGATGATCTCGGCGTGGGCGAGCGTGGAGTGGGACGACAGCCGGCGGTTAAAGCCCCGTCCGATGACCTTGCCGTCGCAGACGATGACACAGCCGATCGGCACCTCGCCGAGGGCGGCGGCACGCTTCGCCTGATGGATCGCTTTTTTCATGAAATACTTGTGGTCGTGCACGGTTACGGACATGAAATAAACCCTTTCTTTATTGTCAAGAGGATTTTTCTTCAGTATAGCACCGGCGGCGAAAAATGTATAGAAATATTGCAAAAAATTCAAAAAAATACGAATTTGGCCATTGCGAAATGGCAAAAAGGATAGTAAAATGGCATCAGAGATTCTGTTATGAGATGTCCCTGTGCGTATGGAAAATGGGCAATCGGCCCGGAGGAAACTATGAATCTTGGAAAAGAAAAAAAGATAGCCGTAATCATCTCAAAACCGACCGGCGAATATCAAAGAACGGTCTTAAGCGCGATCACGAAGCGCGCCGCGGAGTGCGGGTACTACACGCTCGTGTATGCGGTGTTCGGCGGATACGGGAAGAATGAGGCGTTTGTGCGCGGAGAGCGAATGCTGGCGGAGCTGCCGAACCTTTCGCTGTTCGAGGGCATTTTATTGTGTATGGATACATTTTCCGACGATGTCGTGCGGGACCTTTTGCTTGAAAAGGTTCGCGAGGCGACATGTCCGGTTGTGTGCCTGCGAAGACAATACGACGGTTACAACAGCGTGCTCGTGGACGAGGACAACTCCATGGAGGGCATCGTGAAGCATCTCGCCGAGGGGCACGGCTTCCGCGATTTCTGCTATGTGAGCGGCCCGAAGGGTCATCCGGATGCGGAGCGGCGCCTTGCGTGCACGAAGCGCGTGCTGGAGCAGTACGGCGTCGAGCTCGGCGAGGACGACGTCTTCTACGGCGATTTCTGGCTCAATCAGGGCGAGGCTGCGGTTGCGGAGCTTCTTGATCTGCGCGATAACCCGCCGCAGGCGATCATCTGCGCGAACGATTACATGGCGATGGCGGTGTGCAACGCGCTCGGAGACCGCGGGATTGCGGTGCCGAACGATATTGCGGTCACGGGATTTGACGACATCCGCGGAGCGTCGGAGGTGGTTCCGTCCATCACGTCGGTCTCGGTGGACGTTCCCGGCATGGGACGGCGCGCCGTTGATCTGCTGATCTCCATGATTCAGAACGAGACCGTGCCGGACATCGATTACATGCCCGCGCAGGTTGTGGAGCGGGAGTCCTGCGGGTGCGTCGAGGAGTCGCGCGCGCATGCGTCGGCCGCTGTCCGCAAATTCTACGAGGAGGCTCAGCTCGCGGAGCATTACAACATGCAGACCGTGTTCATGAGCGTCGACGTCGAGAGCACGACCAGCATGGACGAGCTCAATGAGAGTATCTACACTTACATTTTCAATAACTACCGGTTCCGGGATTTCTTTTTGGTGCTCAACGACCGCGAGTGGGGAAGCGTTGCGCCGGACCAGATGCAGACGTTTACGCCGAAGGTGCATTTGCGCACGGCCATCCAGGAGGGCATTCTTCTGGGGCACGTGAATCAGGTGTTCTCCATCGACGACATCCTGCCCGAGGAGTACGTCTACGACGCTCCGTGCGGCTACTACATCGTGCCGCTGCACTATCAGGAGATGTGCTACGGCTACGCGGTGATCAACTACCGCGACAGCGAAGCACCCAATGACTTTTTCCAGTATATCATCATGATCATCAGTAACGTTCTCGAGCGGCTGCGGATCAACCGCCGCATGCGCGACCTCGTGGACAAGCTGTCCGATATGTATGTAAGCGACGTCCTCACGGGCCTCAAGAACCGCTACGGCTTTGAGGAGGATTCACAGAAGATGTTCGACCTCGTCCGGGGCGGCGGTCGCTCGATGGCGATCATCACGATCGACATGGACGACTTAAAGGGCATCAACGACGGCTATGGCCATGCGCAGGGCGACGTTGCCTTGAAAGCGATCGCAAATTCGATGGTTGCCGCGTGCTTTGCGGACGAGCTGTGCTACCGCGTCGGCGGCGACGAGTTCCAGGTGCTGGCGATCGACTACGACGAGAGCGACGTGAAGCGGTATTTCGAGCGCTTCGAGGGGTTCCTTGCGGACTACAACCAGCGCACGAAGCGGCCCTTCAAGGTTCGCGCGAGCTACGGCTACTCGGTTGCGACGGACGGCACGTCGCATTCGCTCGGCGAGTGGATGACAATCTCCGACAACAGCATGTACGAGAACAAAGCGAAAAATAAAGCCGACAGGCAGAAGGACGCGCAACAGTGAGAGAGCGTTTGGAAAAGGAATGGAAATCGTGCTTCGGCGACACCGAAGGTGTCCGGTATTTCTTTGCACCGGGCCGCGTCAATTTGATCGGCGAGCACACCGACTATAACGGCGGACACGTATTCCCGTGTGCGCTCACGATCGGAACCTACGCGGCGGCAAGGCTGCGGGAGGACGAGACACTAAGGTTTTACTCGGTGAATTTTCCGGGGGAGGGCGTGATCACATGCCCGCTCCGTGGGATTGTCTACCGGGAGGAGGACGGCTGGACGAACTACCCCAAGGGCGTCATCGCCGAGATGGAGAAGCGCGGTTTCCGCGCACCGGCCGGACTCGATATTATGTACTTCGGAACCATCCCGAACGGGTCGGGGTTGTCCTCGTCGGCGTCGATCGAGGTGCTGACCGCGGAGATTTTAAAAGTATTTTTCGGGTTCGCGTTCGACGGGATCGAGCAGTCGCTCATCTGTCAGGCGGCGGAGCGCGGCTTTAACGGCGTCAACTGCGGAATCATGGACCAGTTCGCCATCGCGATGGGGCGTCGGGAGAGTGCGATCTTCCTCGACACGGAGACGTTAGCGTATGAGTATGTGCCGCTCCGGCTTCCGGGCGTGCGCATCGTGATCATGAATACAAACAAAAAACGAGGGCTCGGCGATTCGGCGTACAATGAGCGCCGTGCCGAGTGCGAGCAGGCGCTTGCCGAGATCCGCACGGTCCGCGAGACACCGTCTCTCGGGGCGCTGACGGAGGAGGAATTCGCGGAGTGCTCCGCGGCGATCAAGTCGCCCGTCAGGCTTCGTAGAGCCCGCCACGCGATCACCGAGAACCGCCGCACGATCCGGGCGGCGGAGGCGCTTCGAGGAGGCGATCTCGCAGGGTTCGGGAAGCTCATGAACGAGTCGCACATTTCGCTTCGGGATGACTACGAGGTGACCGGCCCCGAGCTGGACGCCCTGGTGTCCGCAGCGTGGAAGGCGGAGGGTGTCATCGGCGCCCGCATGACCGGCGCGGGCTTCGGCGGATGCGCGGTCAGCCTGGTGCGCGAGGAGTGCACGGAACGGATGATGCAGGAAGTCGCGGAGAGCTATGAAAAGGCGATCGGCTATGCGCCGACATTTTACCTCGCGGAGGTCGGAGACGGCCCGGGGGAGATTTAACAGCGGGATGCAGGATGCATTTTGCGCGTGATGTGAGTGAAAGTGTTGTCAAGCAGGAAGAGAGAAGAAACAAAGAGAGGATACCGGAATGAAGCTGAGTGATAGCGAACGGAAGAAAATGCTGGCGATCTTCGCCGCGAACCTGCCGAACTACCGTAAGACGATGAAACTGTCGCAGGAGGAGTTCGGTGATACCATCGGAATTACGCGCCAGACCGTGAGCTCGATCGAGCGCGGCGCGTATCCTTTGACGTGGTCGATCTTCCTCTCGTGTCTGTTCGTGTGCACGGGTCAGCCGCGCGCGCGGAAGCTGATCATGAATTCGTACGCGGACGAGCCTGTTTTGCTGGGCTTTTTGAACGAGCTCGTGGGCGATAAGAACAGTGTCGGAGACTCGGAGCGCGGGGCTGCACGCCAGATTTATTTCGGCGTGTGCACGGTCGTGGACGACGGTCAGTACTCCATCGTGGACTGTGACGCGGGCGTCGCCGAGATGCTCGGAATCTCCGGCCGTGAGAAGCAGGCCGGTTCGTACATGGACTACATCCCGGAGGAGGACCGCGAGGCGATCCGCCGGATTCTGGATGAGCGCATCCGCAAGCAGATGGTTGTGTGCATCGAGCACCGCCTGATCACGGAGGAGGGGCGTCTTGCGCCCGTACAGTGCTTTGTGCGCCGTCAGAAGAAGATGATGAAGAACGGTCTGTTCGACATCACGATCACGCAGGTGACCGGCGAGATGCTTCGTAAACGCCAGGTTTCCGGCCTTCTGGAGGCTTTGCCCGTGGGCGTCGCGGTGTTTGAGTACCAGGGCCGCATCAGCCGCGAGAGCGTGCCGGAGATCGTATATGCCAACGATGTATTTTTCAATATCATAGGTCAGACGAAGGAGCGCTTCACGCAGACGCACGCGAACCTTCTGCCGGAGATTGTCTCCCCGGATGACACGAAGTCGATTCAGAAGATCTTCGACCCGAAGCTTCCGGTCAACACCTCGGTCGCCGCGGAGTTCCGCGTGAACCGCTTCGACGGCGGCGTCACGTGGGTGCATTGCAACGCGCTCGTCGTCAGCCGCAAGGGCGATGAGGCGACGTCGGTTGTGAGCTGCGTCTTCACGGACATCACGCAGCGCATCAACGCGGAGCTGAGCATGAAGCATCAGCTCGACCGCTACCGCCAGCTCGAGGATGTCTCGGACGACATCCAGTTCGGTTACGACGTCCGCGAGGACCGTCTGAGCGTTCCGACGCGCGTCAGCGAGGTGTTCGGCCGCGAGGGCGTGATCCCGAACCTGATGGCAGCCGACATTCCCGCACGCATCATTCATCCCGATGATTATCCGGACTTTTTGAAGCTTTTGCAGACCGCGGAGAGCGGCACGAACTCCCGCGGCGAATTCCGCATCAAGATCGATGCGAAGGAATACAAGTGGTGCAAGATCAACATGATCGGCATGCGCGATTCGGAAGGCCATGTCTTCTACATCTACGGCCGCATCACGATCGTCGACGAGGAGCGCCGCCAGCAGCGCGAGCGCAGCAACGACCGCATGATCATCAACCGCTTAAACTCGACGGACCGCCTGACGAATCTTTACAACCGCACGGCGTTCCGCGGCCGCGTGCAGGAGGTTCTCTCCGACCCGGACATGGATCCGGTACACGCGATCATTTACTGCGATATCAATGATTTTTCGTACATCAACGAAAAATTCGGTTACCCCGCGGGTGACCGCATCCTCAAGGATTTCGGCTCGATGTTCCTTCGAAAGGGCAAGCGTTGCTTCGGTTGCCGCATCCACTCCGACTTCTTCTTAATCTACGTGAACGGACAGTCCGAGGAGCAGGTGCTTGCGAAGCTTCGCAGCTGGTCGAAGGTGTTCGTGGAGCATCAGACGAAGATGTACCCGGGCATCGACATTCAGCTCACCAACGGTGTTTATTTCCTGCGCCGCGGCGAGCGTGACATCGCGCTTGCGATGGACAACGCGAACCTTGCGAGAAAGCAGGCGAAGGCCGAGCAGAACAGCCTGTACTGCGTGTGCACGGACGAGCTTCGCGCCCGCCGTTCCTACGAGCAGACGATCGCCGGCGAGATCCAGACCGCGATCCGCGACAACAAGATCGAGGTGTTCCTGCTGCCGAAGTTCTCCCTCGAGGGCCGCAACGTCATCGGTGCCGAGGCTCTGGCGCGCTGGAGCAATGGCGACGGCACGTACCGCTCCCCCGCGGACTTCATTCCGATCCTGGAGAAGACCGGCCACATCACGGACCTCGACTTCTGCATCTACACGAACGTCCTGCAGACGCTTCGCAACTGGAAGAAGAAGGGCATTCCGATGATTCCGATCTCGGTCAACTTCTCAAACCATAACCAGGGCTTCGTCAAATTCGACGAGCGCATCAGCCGTCTCGCCGAGCAGTATAACGTCGACGGCCGCTTCCTCGAGCTCGAGGTCAACGAGGCGATGATCGCCGCGGACCGCGCGAGCGCGACGAACAGTATCAAGGACCTGAAGAGCCGCGGCTTTACGATCACGCTCGACGATTTCGGCTCGGGCAACGAGTCGCTCTCGATGCTCATCACGGCGCCGGTCGATCACGTGAAGATCAGCCGCACCTTCCTTGAGAACATCGGCACCTCGAAGATTGAGCAGGAGTATGTGCGCCACATGTGCAACATGATCGCGTCGGTCAACAAGGACGCGGTGTTCGAGGGTGTGGAGACCGAGGAGCAGGCGGAATTCTTAAGAAACTGCGGTTTCACGACAGCGCAGGGCTACCTCTTCGAGCGCCCGATTCCGATCGCGGAGTTCGAGAAGAAATATCTGGCGAAGAGAGCCTGACGAGGGGAGGGAGCATTTTCCGCGATCTCTTTTTGGGAAAATGCACCCGAAATGTCTTGACATTTTTTCAAAAAAGAGTAGTCTATTGCGTATATATCTAGATAGAAAGACGTGCGGGAGACCCGCACGAGGAGGACAAAACCATGGAACTGATTTCGGTAAGAGAGCTGTTTCGGCAGCGTGAAAAGTATTTCGGCAAGAGCGTGAGCGTCGGCGGCTGGGTTCGCAGCAATCGCGACTCGAAGAATTTCGGTTTCCTGGTTGTGAATGACGGAACGTATTTCGAGACGCTGCAGGTGGTGTACACCGACGCGCTCGCAAACTTTGAAGAGATCACGCATTTCGGCGCAGGCACGGCCGTGATCGTGACCGGTACGCTGGTCGCGACGCCCGATGCGAAGCAGCCGTTTGAGATTCAGGCGACGAAGGTTGTGCTCGAGGGCGCATCCGACCCGAGCTACCCGATGCAGAAGAAGCGCCACACGATGGAGTACCTTCGCACCATGACGCACCTTCGCCCGAGAACCAACACGTTCCAGGCGGTGTTCCGCGTTCGTTCGCTTGCGGCGTACGCGATCCACAAGTTCTTCCAGGAGAGAGACTTTGTATATGTCCACACTCCACTTATCACCGGAAGCGACTGTGAGGGTGCAGGCGAGATGTTCCAGGTGACCACGCTTCCTCTGGACAAGGTTCCGCTCACGGAGGACGGCAAGGTCGACTACTCGAAGGACTTCTTCGGCAAGCCCACCAACCTGACCGTCAGCGGCCAGCTCAACGGTGAGACCTACGCGATGGCCTTCAAGAACATCTACACGTTCGGACCGACGTTCCGCGCCGAGAACTCCAACACGACGCGCCATGCGGCGGAGTTCTGGATGATCGAGCCCGAGATTGCATTTGCCGACCTCAAGGACGACTGCGACCTCGCGGAGTCGATGCTTAAGTACATCATCAACTATGTTCTCGAGAACGCGCCGGAGGAGATGAACTTCTTCAACACGTTCGTGGACAAGGGCCTGATCGAGCGCCTTCAGCACGTGGCAAATTCCGACTTCGGCCGCGTCACGTACACCGACGCCGTCAAGCTTTTGGAGGAGAACAACGATAAGTTCGAATACAAGGTATACTGGGGCTGCGATCTGCAGACCGAGCACGAGCGCTACCTGACCGAGCAGATTTTCAAGAAGCCTGTCTTCGTCACCGACTATCCGAAGGAGATCAAGGCATTCTACATGAAGCTCAACCCGGACGGAAAGACGGTTGCCGCGGCAGATTGCCTCGTTCCTGGCATCGGCGAGATCATCGGCGGTTCGCAGCGTGAGGACGACTACGGCAAGCTCGTTGCCCGCATCGAGGAGCTCGGTATGAAGAAGGAGGACTACGACTTCTACCTTGACCTCCGCAAGTACGGCTCCGCCCGCCACGCAGGCTTCGGCCTCGGCTTCGAGCGCTGCATCATGTATCTCACCGGCATGAGCAACATCCGCGACGTCATCCCGTTCCCGAGAACCGTCGGAAACTGCGACCTGTAATCGAACCGGTAGTTAAAACCAATCGAAAATGAGCATGCAAAAAGCCCGTTGTCAGCAATGTGACAGCGGGCTTTGTTTGTCTGTATTATACCGGGATTATGCCGGGCGCTTCTCCGTGGGGGTCAAGATCAGATTGCGAAGCCCTGCATTTTTCACGATCGCCGCGTGCAGGAGACCTCCGAAGATTCCGCAGGCGATGATCTCGCCGGCAGCGACGGTGCAGGTGAGGAACCAGTAAGCGTCCTCTGCGCCGTAGGCGTACCGAAGAATCGGCGGAATGATCATCGCGTTGGCGAGGATCGGGGGAATCACGTACATGATCGTAATCAGGATGAAACGGCCGAACGAAGCCTTCATAGATACGTTTCCGTCGGCGTCTGTCGGCTTATGATATGCTCTTGCGCGGACCGCGCGGCCGATCGCGTAGGTTACGAGCGCACCCAAAAGCGTGGCAACGGGGCCGAACGCAATGTCCCATGCGGCACAGCCGGTCAGAATGTTCGTGAGAAGACAGCCGATGTAGAGGCCGGGAATCGCTTCCACGAGAAATGCGGGCAATATCGTCAAAGCTTCGGAAATGCGGCATTGAATGACGCCGCTGCAGAGTCCGAGCAGCTGAGACACCTCGGACAGAACGACATAGAGCGCAGCGATTAAAGCCGCTCTTGTCAGGAAAAGAGTAGATCTGCGATCCATAAAAGAATCCTCCATAGTTTTGTTTTAGGTGAGGATGGTTTCGAACTCACCGTTGTTTGATTGTGCGGCCCCGAAAGACCGCAACGCAGAGCATACCACAGCGGGGGTGCATTTGTCAACGGCAAATGCACTTTACTCCGCAGCCTGCGCGTGCTTTTTACGGCGGTGCCTGCGGTGGCGGCGCTTCGGCGTGTCAGTCGCCTCGACCGGCGGATCCGGAATCTCCAAAACGTAGGACTCGTAGACGTTTAAGATAGTGGTGGGGCCGTGCTGGATCGGGCCCTTTTTCTTGTAGGAGTAGTTCGCGTGCACGTGGCCGTGAACGTGGTATTTCGGCTGGTAGCGGTCGAGCATGTTGACAAACGGTGCAAAGCCCGTGTGCGTTAAGTCCTCGCAGTCCCCGAGCCCCTTGGCGGGCGAGTGCGTTACCAAAAGGTCGAAGCCGTGGCAGCGCCACAGGCGGTAGCGGAGCTTTCGGATGCGGTGGGACATCTCCTCGTCTGTGTACTGGTTGATGCCGGGGCGGTAGCGCATGGAACCGCCGAGACCAACGATGCGAAGACCGCGGAAGAAGTAGACCTTGCCGTCGATGTCGATGCAGCCCTCCGGCGGAGTCTGCTCGTAGCAGTCGTCATGGTTGCCGTGCACGTACAAAACCGGCGCCTTCGTAAATGTCGCCAGGAACGAGAGGTATTGCGGCGCAAGATCCCCGCAGGAAATAATGAGATCGTACGGGTCCAGCTTGCCGGGCTCGTAGTAATCCCAGAGGGATTTGGATTCTTTGTCGGAGACAATCAGGATCTTCATTGCGGGGCCTTTCTTCCGAAACCGCACGGTGCGGCACGAGGATGGTTTCTTTGGTCGGCAGAAGCTTTATGAAAAGCTTAGGAAATCATTTGTCGGTGATCTCGTCGGAGGCGTGCACCACCGGCGTTGTGTCGGGGCCGGTCAGGGGGCTGGCGTCGCTTAAGTGCGTGTCGGCCTCCGGGCGGAAGATGCCCTGCGCCTCGATAAATGCGCGGTATTCGTCGCTGATGTCGTCGATCGAAGGGATGCTGCCGTGGACGTTGTAAAGAAGTTTGTCCATCTTGAGGATGTCCTCCGGCGCGAGACCGTCGCCGGCCTCAATCTGCGTGCCGTCCCGGAACTTGAGAAGCTCCGAGAACAGATTGAAACCGCCGCTTGTAAGCGATGCGCGAAGAATCTTGAGAAGAAGCTTCGTGCCGGTCGGGATGCGGTCGGAGTAGATCACGTCGATGGCACCCGCGGACATGCCCCACCAGTAGTTGAGCGCGCGGTTGCCGGCGGACTCCTCCTCGTCCTTCCAGTTGCCGTTTAGGATGGTGCGCAGGATGTCTTCGTACATTTTTCCCCAGTGCCAAACCGGAAGCGCGTAGTTCTTGGCGACCTCCTCGCCGTTGCGGCGGAAGAGACCGAACTCGCGCGACATGCTCGCGGGGGCATTTAAGTCGCGGCTCGAGATGAGCGTGATGCCCTTCTCGCGGAAGCGTTCCTTCGGGGCGCTGCCCTTGACGGTCGACCACTCGAGGTAGACCTCGGCCTTGGGGTTGACCATGCGCGCACCGAGGGCAAATGCATTGATGCTCGCGGTCACTCCGAAGATCGGGTAGTCGGCCACGTAGCCGATGCGGTCGTCGGTTGCCAGGGCACCGGCGAGAGCGCCGATCATGAATTTGGCTTCGTACATGCGAAGATAATACGAGCGAACGTGGCGCGAGGAGAGGTTTAAGGAGCAGTTGAGGACCTTGACGTCCGGATGCTCGACCGCAACCTTCGCGCACGCCGGGAAGAACTGCGGTGACGTCGTAAAGAGAATGTTGTAGCCTTCTTTTATAAGCTTTTCCATGGTCTCCGCAGCCTCGGAGACCGAAACGCCGAACACGGCGTCGGTGTTGATCTGTTTGCCGAAGACGTCGGAGACATACTCGCGGCCCATCTCGTGCGCGTAGGTCCAGGCGCTGATCTCCTTCGGCTTTTCGTACACCCACGCGGCCGCGTAGGACTTCGGCGACATGAGCATCGAGAATGTGTGCTTTTTCGGCTCCGCGATCGGGTTCATCGAGATCGAGATCGTCTTATGGCGGCTGTAGAGCTCAAACTCGTTCCAGATCTTGCCGATGTTGTCCCGGAATTCCGAGGCGAGCGCCTCCTTGGCCTCCTCGTAGCCGAAGATGCTTAAGTACACTAAAAATGCATCCGAGACCGTGAGCGCGAGCTTGTTCCCGCCGCGCGCCAGAAACTCCTTGCTGAACGCGATGTAGGAGGAGCGGAAGTCCGCCTTCATCTCATCGTCCCAAGGCTGGTCGGTCGTGTTGTAGGTTGCCTTCAAAAGAAGCGTATAGCTGCCCTCCTTCGAGAAGGAGAGGTAATTGATCTGCGTCTTGTCATAGAAATCCAGGAACTCGTAGTACATCTGGATTTCCTTCGTGTCGTTGCGCTTCGGAATGATGCGCGTAACATAGCCTTCGATCGTCACGGCGCCCATGCACCGCGAGACACTCACGCGCTTGTTGCCCTCCTGGATGTAGTACTGATCCAGGAACTCGTAGGCGATGACGGGGTCGCGAAGGCCCTCGGCCTCCATCGACTCGTAAAGGCTCGCCCACTTCATCGCAAACTCGGATTCCTTGTCTAAAAGCGGCATGAAGTTTCTGGCAAATGCATTGCTTCGGCCCTCATTGTACGTTCCGACGATCTTCTCCATCGGAATGTCCGTGAGGCCCAGCTTGATGCGGCTCTCCACCTGCACGCGCGAAAGCATGTCGTCCAGGCTTACCAGATACGGGTGAATACCCTTCGACACACAGTAATCGTACTCTTTTTCACCGGCCCGTTTGGCCTTGATATATTCTTCCAGATTCATCCTTTGTTCTCCTTGTGCCTTTGCTGCACCTCCGCGCGGTTACCTTGTCCGCACGGTCACCTCCCCGAAACTCACCGCCTCGGCGCTGCCGTCCGGCAGAGTGACGACCAGACGCCCCTGCCCGTCGATTGCGACGGCTCTTGCCGGACGTGCGGTGTCCGGCCTTGTAATGTCCCCCACAAGCCATACATCCTTCCCGAAGAGGTAGTCCGACGCGCGGTAGCGCGCCATGTAGCTGAGAGCCTGCGCGGGAGAGGAGCCGGCTGCATTTTCCGCGGTTGCGGCACCGTCCGCCCCTTCGGCAAATGCTTCGCACAACTCATCATAGTACGCGGTCACCCGGTTCACGATTGCTGCCAACAGCCGCTCCGGAAGCTCCGCGGGACAACCTCCGGCCGGGTACAGCGCGCCCGCGACGCCTGCGGCGGTTCCCGCAAAGCCGCCCTCGGGCTCCGCAAGGTTGATGCCGATTCCGAGAGCCGTGTAATCGATGCGGTCCGACCCGGGACGAAGCGCGGACTCCGCAAGAATTCCGCAGATCTTCCGGTCGCCAAGGTAGAGGTCGTTCACCCACTTGATCTCCGGCCGCAGTCCGGTCGTCTCCTCGATGCCCTCCGCGACCGCGACGGCCGCGAGAATCGTGATGTGCACGCTCTGCGCAAGCGTCAGGTCCGGCCGCAGCAGAATCGTGTGGTACAGTCCGGTCCCGCTCGGCGATTCGAACCGCCGTCCGAGCCGGCCGCGCCCGAGCGTCTGTTCCTTTGCGGCCATCAGTGTGCCCTCGGGCGCCCCCTGCGCCCCGAGCTCCTTCACCAGGAGGTTCGTGGACGTCACGGTATCCCGGTCAAGCAGACGAATCCGCGCGGGCTCCCGAAGAAGCGATGTCACCAAATCCATGTCCATGTTGCGCCGGAACCTCCTTTCCCTAGGGAAGTATAGCACACAGCCGTGGAAGGTGACAAGGGGACAGTTCTTTTGTCGCGTGAAAATCCCGGAAAATGCAATCTTTCCTTTCAAATTAAAAATGTGACATAAGAACTGCCCCGTGTTCACCCGAAAACCGCTTGACGGAAGGAGCCGTTGTTCGATACAATGTGGGATGGCAATTGTGCGAAACAATTGATTTGGAAAAATGCGGAGGATGGATTGGATGCAAAATAAGAGAAACGGTTCGCTGCTTCGGCGGATCGCATCGATGGTGATGTGCCTTGCGATGGTGGCAGGCGTGACGGCCGGAATGACGGCAAGACGCCGGGTCGCGAAGGCGGAGGGCGCAGAGCTCACCGGAAAGACGGCGGCCGAGATCGTGGCGCTGATGGGAATCGGCTGGAACATCGGGAACACGTTCGATGCGACGGGCGGCCTGGATTCGACGCACGAGACGTCGTGGGGCAACCCGAAGGTGACGAAGGAGCTGATCCACGCGGTGAAGGAGGCAGGATTTAACGTCATCCGGATCCCGATCACGTGGGCGCAGGAGATTGACACAAGACACGATTTCAAGATCCGCGACACGTTTATGAAGCGCGTGAAGGAAGTCGTGGACTGGTGCTACGAGGAGGACCTCTTCGTCATCATCAATGTTCACCACGAGTCCTGGCTCAACATCAAGGACCTGGACAAGAAGTACCGCACGGTCGGCGAGGAGCTGGCGGCGGTCTGGGCGCAGATTGCGGATGCATTTGCCGACTATGACCAGCACCTGATCTTCGAGGGCATGAACGAGCCCAGAATGGCCGGCTCGACGGTCGAATGGACCGGTACCCGCGAAGGATATTACGCGGTCAATTATCTCTCGCAGGTGTTCGCGCAGACGGTTCGCGCCAACGGCAAGGGTCACAACCAGGAGCGCTGCCTGATGATCCCCGGCTACGCGGCGTCGTGTTCGACGAACATCATGGAGTCGGTTTCCCTGCCGTCGTACGAGGGCAAGGTGGCCGGAAACCTGATCGCTTCGGTGCATGTCTACTCGCCGTACAACTTCTGCCTAAAGGACACGCAGAAGACGTTCAGCGGCGCGGATGAGTCCGAAGTGCGGGCGATCTTCGAGTCGATCCGCAGCGTCTACCTTGACAACGGAATTCCTGCGATCATCGGTGAGACGAGCGCGACCGAGAAAAATAACACCGACGAGCGCGTCAAATGGGCGCAGTGCATGGGCAAATTCTCCCAGGCCTACGGCATTCCGATCGTCATCTGGGACAACGGAAGCGACACGAAGTCCGGCGGCGAGAGCCATGCATACATCAACAGAAAAACGTGCGAGTGGAACTATCCGACCGTCGTGAAGGGCCTGATGGACGGATTTGCGAGCACGGAGCGCGGAAGCGCGCTTACGAAGTCTTCCGGCGGCGTGTCGGGCAACGCAATCTGGAGCGTTGTCGGCGGCAAGAAGGCCGAGGAGGCGTGGAAGTCCAGCTACATCACGATGGGCGCGAAGAGCAGCTGGTTTGAGGAGGGCCGTGAGATCGGAATCGTGTACACGAGCGAGAGCGCGGGCGAGCCGAAGCTGATCCTCGACAGCGAGACGAAGCAGGCGTGGTGGATCCCCGTCGAGCCCACGAGGCGCGAGACGAGCGGCGACCGCAGCGTGATCTGGTACGATTACGCGACCATCCTTGCGGCGATGAAGGAAAATGGAGTCACGGACCCCACGGACCTTCGCAACTTCATGGTTGTGGCGACCGAGCTCGGGGTTACGACCTACGAGATCGTCGTGACCGGCGATGCGAAGATCACCTACATGGTGAACGGGCGTCGCTACAAGATGGGAAGCGAGTACCCGGCCGATCCGGTGCTTGACGACTGGGTGTTCCTCGGCTGGTATCAATCCAAGACCTACGAGAAGGAATACACGAAGGACACGGTTCTCGGCGGAGATACCGTTGTGTACGCGATGCTTCGTTTAAAGACCGACGAGGAGCGAGCGGCGGAGCTGACGCCGACCGCGGCACCGACGGAAGCGGCTGTGCCGACCGCTGCGCCGGAGGAAGCAATCCCTACGGAAGTGCCGGCAGAGTCCAGAGATGACCACGGGCCGTCCTCGATCGGATGGCAGATCATCTGCCTGATCGGCCTTGCGGCGGTGGCGGTCATCGTCGTGGCGGTGATGCATTTTACGAAGAAAAAGCAGTAGAAAGCTAGGAACATAAAAAACGGGCCGGTGCCGATCGCACCGACCCGTATTTGTTTGCATTTCGCTTAAATTACAGCTGAGGACCTGCAGCTACCAGAGCCTTGCCTGCCTCGTTGCCTTCGTACTTCACGAAGTTCTTGATGAAGCGGCCTGCGAGATCCTGTGCCTTGCCTTCCCATACGGAAGCGTCAGCGTAGGTGTCGCGAGGATCGAGGATAGCCGGATCAACGCCCGGAAGCTCGGTAGGAACTTCGAAGTCGAAGATCGGGATCTTCTTGGTAGGAGCATTGTTGATCGCGCCGCTGAGGATCGCATCGATGATACCGCGGGTATCCTTGATGGAGATTCTCTTGCCGGTGCCGTTCCAACCGGTGTTAACCAGGTAAGCCTTAGCGCCGTTAGCCTGCATCTTCTTTACGAGCTCCTCGCCGTACTTGGTAGGATGAAGCTCAAGGAATGCCTGACCGAAGCAAGCGGAGAACGTAGGAGTAGGCTCCGTGATACCGCGCTCGGTACCTGCAAGCTTAGCGGTGAAACCGGACAGGAAGTAGTACTGCGTCTGCTCGGGAGTCAGGATGGATACCGGAGGAAGAACGCCGAAAGCATCTGCAGAAAGGAAGATAACATTCTTAGCGTCAGGACCTGCGGAAATTCCGTTAACCTTC
>JAFZWG010000057.1 GCA_017617395.1 Lachnospiraceae bacterium | reverse complement strand
TTGTTCCTCGTTCTGCCTAAATCATATTTGAATGATAAACGGATTGCTTCGCGCTGACGCGCTCTCGCAATCCTACAAACACTCACACTCTCGCAGCGTTTCACGCTGCTACGTGTTCGTGTTTGTTCCTCGTTCGCATGAAAAAACTGCCTGTCACTCTCGAGTGACGGCAGCTTTTTTTCATGCTTCTCTCGGTTATCATTCAAATTGTGCTTGATACAAACTGTAATAGCGGCCCTTCTTCTCCATCAACTCGTCATGTGTTCCTGCTTCCACAACGGTGCCGTTGCCGATCACGAGGATGGTGTCGGCGTTTTGGATGGTCGAGAGGCGGTGGGCGATGACGAAGCAGGTCTTGTCCTTCATGAGGGTGCGCATCGCTTTCTGGATGCGGCGCTCGGTGCGGGTGTCTACGTTGCTGGTGGCCTCGTCGAGGATGAGCATCTTGGCGTCGTAGAGCATCGCGCGGGCGATCGTGAGGAGCTGCTTCTGGCCCTTCGAGATGTTGCCGCCGTCCTCGGTGATCACGGTGTCATAGCCTTGAGGCAGGCACATAATGTAATGGTGGATGTGGGCGGCTTTGGCGGCCTCGACGACCTCTTCGCGCGTGGCGCCGATGCGGCCGTAGGCGATGTTGTCGTAGATGGTGCCGTGGAAGACCCAGGTGTCCTGCAGAACGAGCGCGTAGGCGCGCCGCAGCGACTCCATCGTGTAGTGTTCGTGGAACACGTCATCCACATAAATCTGCCCGGAGACGGGCTCATAAAATCGCATCAGAAGGTTGATGATGGTCGTCTTGCCGGAGCCTGTGGGACCGACGATGGCGATCATTTTTCCCGCTTCCGCACGGAGGTTGACATCGCGAAGGATGGGCTTTTCCGGGCGGTACGAGAAGTTGATGTCCTCCAGCTCGACGTCGCCGCGGACGTCCGCAAGAACCGTCGCGTCCGGAAGGTCGGCGACTTCGTCCTTCTCGTTTAAGAGGTTGAAGACGCGCTCGGCAGCGGCGAGGGCTGACAACAGTTCGTTTGCGATGTTGGCGACCTCGTTGATGGGGCCGGAGAATTTGCGCGTGTACAAAACGAACGACGAGATCTGGCCGAGGTTGATGACGCCGTTCATGTAGAACAGCGAGCCGAACATGGCCGTCAGCGCGAGCGACAGGTTGTTGATGAAGCTGATCGACGGACCGATCTGCGAGGAGATGTAGTCCGCGTCGTAAAATGCTTCGCACGTCCGGTCGTTGATCTTGTCGAAGTCCGCGAGCGTGAGATCCTCGTGCGCGTACGCCTGAATGGTCTTCTGGCCGGAGAACATCTCCTCGGAGAAGCCGTTCATCTCACCGTACATGGCGGAGCGCTTCGACAGAAGCGGGCGTGCCTTGCGGGTGATGTAGCGCGTGTAGAAGATCGAGAGCGGGATCGTGATCAGCACGGCCAAAACGAGAGGCGGGCAGACCGTCAGCATCATGATAAATGCACCCACAACCGTGATGATACTCGCCAGAATCTGTACCACGTCGGTGGAGAGCGAGTTGCTGATCACGTCGATATCGTACGAGACGCGGCTGATGATGTCGCCGGTCTGGTGCGTGTCAAAGTAGCCGACCGGCGTGCGCATCAATTTGTCGAAGACTTCCTTGCGGAGCTTCTTGCCGACGGCACGGCCGACCTTCATCATCAAAACGGAGAGGATGAAGGAGCAGACGGCGGACGAGACGTAGATGATGAGCATCAGTCTCGTATAGTATGCAACTTTCGAAAAATCCACATTCCCCTTGCCCTTGTCGATGGCCTCGATGGCGCGTCCGGCAAGCTTCGGGCCGGCGAGCGCAAGGAGGTTGGTTCCGAGCGAAAGCACGAGCGCGATCGCCATCGGAATCTTGAAGGCCGAGAGGTAGGAGAGGAGACGACGGAGCGTTCCCTTGGTGTCCTTCGGGCGGGACGTTTTGTTGCTAAGCAATGGCATGAGCGTCACCTCCCGTCTGCGAAATGTAGATGTCGCGGTAGACCTCGCACGTAGCGAGGAGCTCCTCGTGCGTGCCGTAGCCGAGCGTCTGGCCGTTCTCCATCACGAGAATGCGGTCCATGCTCATCACGGAGCTGATGCGCTGCGCGATGGTGATGGTCGTCGTGTCCGGATAATGCTCGCGGATCGCGCGGCGAAGGGCCGCGTCGGTCTTGTAATCGAGGGCGCTCGAGGCATCGTCGAGGATTAACAGGTCGGGGTGTCCGGCGAGCGCGCGGGCGATGAGCACACGCTGCTTCTCGCCGCCGCTTAAGTTCGCGCCGGCCTTGGTTGCCGCGTAGTTATAGCGCTCCGGCAGCGCCTCGATCATCGAAGCGATGTTGGCGTCCGCAGCGGCCAGCTCCATGTCCTCGTCGGAGACGGGGCGGCCGAATTTGATATTTTCCGAGAGCGTGTCCGCGAAGATCGTGTCGTTCTGGAAGACGACGCTCATGGGACGGCGAAGCTCCGACGGAGCGTAGGTGCGCACGTCGCGGCCGTCGTAGAAGACCTGCCCGTTCTCCACGTCGTAGAAGCGCATGAGCAGGTTGAGGATCGTAGTCTTGCCGCAGCCGGTCGCACCGATGATGCCGAGGCGCTCACCGCGGTGAAGCGTAAAGGAAATGTTGTTGATAGCATTTTCCCGCGTCTCGTCGACCTTCTCGTCCTGAAGAACCGGGTAGGAGAAGGAGACGTTGTCAAATACAACCAAAGGCATGCGGCCGTCCTCGCCCCGCGCCGACTCGGGCAGCGTGGTCGTCTCGTCCGCGGGAAGAACCGGCGGCTGCAGGGGTGCGAGCGAGAGAACCTCGCCGATCCGGTTCGCCGATGCGGCGGCCTTCGTCGACTGGATGAAGATTCGGTTCATGCCCATGATGGCCTGCAGGATCATGTTGAAATACGTGAGAAATGCAAGAATGACGCCGGGCGCCATGACGCCTCGGTCGACCCGGCGCGCGCCGAAGATGATGACGAGCGTGAGACCGATGTTCAGGCAAAGATTCATGATCGGGTTCGGCAGCGCCATCGTGATGCCGGTGCGAAGGTCGGTCGATGTCAGATCGTCGTTCGCACGGCCGTAGCGCTTCGTCTCGTACTCCTCGCGGGAGAGCGCTTTGACGACGCGGATGCCGGTGATATTTTCACGAAGCACGCGTGTGATGTCGTCCACCTTATCCTGGACGGCGCGGTACATCGGGATGCCTTTAAAGGAGATAAAGAGGATGATGCCGGCCATGATCGGCACCATGCCCGCTAAGACGAGCGAGAGGAACGGATCCATGAAGGCGGACACCATGATGCCGCCGATGAGCAAGATACAGGCGCGGACGCCCATTCGCTGGATCATGCCGATGAAGTTCTGTACGTTGTACGTGTCGGACGTCATTCGCGAGATGAGCGACGGCAACGTCACGCTGTCAAACTGCGAACCGGTGAGGTTCGCGGTCGCCGAGAAGAGGTCGTGCCGTACGTCGCGGATGCAGTCGCGGGCGACACCGGTCGCGCGGCGGTTCGCCGCGATGTTCAGGGTGCGGACCATGACGGCCGTGAGGATCATCAGCATGCCGAAGAATACGACGGAGGAAGCCTTTCCGCCCGGAACGACATCGTCGAGGATGTACTCGAGCAAAAACGGCAGGACAAGCTCGCCGATGGTTCCGAAGAATTTGACGGTCAGCGTCAGGAAGACGCGGAGCCGATACCTCCCCATGTAGTGGAAAATCCATTTCATTTCTTTCTTCCTCCGATGCCGTCCCGGAATCCTCGTCCGGGCGGCCGCGTGCGCGACCCTCGCGCGCACGCACTAAATAAGTAACACGTTCGAGAGTCATGATACCACATTTAGGGGTGGTTGCGAATGGTGAATTTTATCAAATTGAGGGAGAATCGTGGGCGAATTCCGAAAGAATTGCGGGTGACGAAATCGAAAAATCGATGCGAAAATCGGCGGTCATACTACGCGCGTAGAACAAAACGCCCCGTTTTGGGTTAAAAAGTGAGTTTTTTTGCACGAAATGCGCGCTTTCCTACGGAAAACGCATTGACTACGGGGAAAATGCGTGTTATATTCAACAGTAGGTTATTCTCGAATAGCCTCGCTTTGTGTTCTGCAAATTTTGTACTACGAAAGTAGAACGGGGCGGAATTTTTCGGACAGATAGGAACAGTCAGAATGTCATTTCCTCGGAAAAAATTGGACATGAGCCTCTTGATTCTGGAGGAACGGTCTTGCCAGGTCATCACCGCGTGTGCACGGATGTTTCATCCGGACTGGAGCTTCGAGCGTTTCGAGGCGATTCAGTGCAACGCGACCGACCCGGATCCGGCGGACGGAAACCGCTACGATGCGTCGTACATTTTCCACATCGCCGGTCCGTCCTTGGACATGCTCGACCGCGAGGTGCCGTTTCTGTTCCCCCTCGAGCGCGGGACCCACTACCTGTGGGAGCTCTTCAACAACCTCCCGCGAAGCGGCGGAAGCCGGTCCTCGAGGCAGTTCTGGAACTGCCTGTCACGCGCGATGTCGTGGATTGCCCTCCCGATCACGGAGGACGAGCTGGTGGAGCATTTTACGAATGCGTCCCTGCAGCTTCTGGCCAATTCCGTCGACATGGGCGACCGCTTCTACATCCCCGAGATGGACTACGGCGGATGGAACGGCGGCATTGTGACGAAGGATTTTCTGATCGAGGGGCTTAAGATGCTCGCGGCGAAGCTGGAAGGTCCGGCGCGCGAGAGCAAGCGCCGCAGGAAGGCCGAGGAGGAAGCGGAGGCCGCGGTCGCAGCGGAGGCTGAGGCATTGGCGGAAGCGGAAGAGGCCAAGGAGGAAGCAGCGGAAGATTCCGAGGCGGAGTCCGCTGAAAAGCCCGAAGAAAAGTCTGAAGAAGCGAGCGACGAGGCGGGCGTAACCGATGCGTCTGTAGAGAGGGAAGCAATTGAGACCGCGGAGGAGGAAACCGCGGAGGAGGCGGAAGCCGAAACGATTGCGGATACTGCAAAAGATTCAGATATGACTCCCGGATCCGGCGACGGAGACGAGGAGGAGAAGGTTGGTTTGGAAACATCGAAGGTCGGAACATTTACCGAAGGGGGTAATGAGGATGAAAGTTTATCCGGACACATGGACTGAACGTAGCTGTAAAGGAATCATGATCGGAGGTATTGCCGAAGCGGTTATTATGCTTGCGGTTCTGGTCACGACGATCGTGACGAAGAATCTCGGGCAGCTGCATCCGACGCTGCGTCTGATCGCGTACGCGTGCTTTATCATCGGCGCTGCATTTTACGCATATGCGGCGTATATCGGCATGCGTCCGAAATTCGGACAGTTCTTCTTCTACGCGAGCATCGCGACCTGTGCCGGTTCCGCCCTGCTCGGTGTGGATGCGGCCATCAGCTTCAGCATGGCTGACCAGAGCGGCCACATTCTGATGAAGATCACGCAGCTGTTGATCATCGCGACGTCGCTGTCGTCCGCGATCTTCATTGCATTTGTCGGCGATGATGCGAGATCCCAGTTCTACAAGCTGAGCGACGACCGCCTGATGTGCGCGGCCATCGGCATCCTCAACGTGCTGAGCGGGTTCTTCGCGATCATCTGCGCGCTTGCGGACAAGGGCGGCAGCCCGATGAAGATCTGGGAGGCCATCGGCTTCTTCTTCATGACGCTGATCATCTACGCGATCCCGGTGGTGTTCCTGTACGGCTGCAGCCGTCTGACCGACCCGGTGACCGACCGCGAGATCGAGGAAGGTCTGTACGCTTCGGCCGAGAAGAAGGACGGCAAGGACAGCAAGGACAAGAAGCCTTCCGATAAGAAGGACAGCAAGGACAAGAAGTCCGACAAGGACAAGAAGGACGGCAAGGATAAGGACAAGTTCGCCAAGGACAACAAGGGCAAGGGCGACAAGAACGATAAGAACGACAAGAACAAAGACAAGGATAAAGAGAAAGATAAGAGCGACAAGACTCGCGATAAGGATAAGGGCAAGGGCTTCGGCTTACTGAAGGGTAAGGATAAGAAGGACGACAAGAAGGAAGACAAGGACGAGCATGAGTCCGGCGACGTCATCTCCACGACGAAGCACAAGCCGGTGAAGAGCACGAACCCGACCGACCTCGATGCGTTCCTGCGCGAGGCCGAGGAAGAGGACGAGCGCAAGGTGCGCGATGCCGTCTGGGAAGCTGCCCGCGAGAAGGAGAAGGAGGCCGAGCCGGAGAAGAGCACTGCCGGAAGCACGGTATTTTCCGAGAAGATCTCCAAGAAGAACAAGAAGAAAGACAAGAAGAAAAATAAGGACAAGGGCTATTCCGCAGGCGTGAACACCGCGCTGTTCACGAACCCGAACAAGCCGAAGGAGAAAAAGTACATCCCGACCGTCAGCGTCGGTTTGAACAACAGCGAGGAGCCTGAGGAGAGCGGCGAGGAGATCAGCATCAGCGAGCTTCTCGAGCGCAAGGCCGCCGAGGCGAAGGCTGCCGAGACCGCGGCAAATGAGACCGCTGCAGAGGCGGTTACCGAGGTTAGCGCTGCTGCTTCGGAAGAGGTAGAGACGGTTGTGACGTTCGCGGAGGAGACCGAGGAGGCGGCTGCCGAGACGGTTG
>JAFZWG010000056.1 GCA_017617395.1 Lachnospiraceae bacterium | reverse complement strand
GTCTCATATACGCGAATCAATTTCTACGACGCGACTTACCGCCTTTCGACAGCCGGGGCGGAAACGCGAGCAAACGGTGAGCGAGCATTTTCCTGCGAGCGAGGCGTTTGCGTCGCGGTCGACGCCGCGGCGGGGGAAATACATGAATTCGCGTCGAATAAAAGGAGGTTGCTGAAATGAGCGTAGATATGAGAATTCTGGAGAGCCTGGACCAGAACGCCAAGCTTACCGTAAAGGAACTCGCCGTGATGCTCGGCGAGAGCGAGGAGGCCGTTGCGGCTTCGATCAAGGAGATGGAGGACGAGCGCATCATCTGCGGTTATCCCACGATGATCAACTGGGACAAGACGGACCGTCAGCTTGTGACCGCGATGATCGAGGTGAAGGTGACGCCGCAGAGAGGTCAGGGCTTCGACAAGATCGCGGAGAGAATTTATCAGTTCGATGAGGTGGATGCGGTGTTCCTGATGTCCGGCGGCTTCGACCTGTGCGTGATGATTCACGGCAAGACGCTGCAGAGTGTGGCGGAATTTGTCTCGAGCAAGCTTTCTCCGATGGACTCGGTGCTCTCGACGTCGACGCACTTTGTGCTGAAGAAATACAAGGAGCACGGTCTTCCGCTTGTAAACAAAATCGAGGATGAAAGGATGCTTGTTTCGCCATGAGAAATCCGTTAAATCCGTCCGTGGTGGGCATCAAACCCTCGGGCATACGCAAATTTTTCGACATCGTCACGGAGATGAAGGACGCCATCAGTCTGGGTGTCGGCGAGCCTGACTTCGCGACGCCGTGGCACATTCGCGAGGAGGGTATCTACTCGCTCGAGAAGGCGCGCACGCACTACACCTCAAACTCCGGTTTGATCGAGCTTCGCCGCGAGATCAGCGCCTACATCGACCGCCACTACAACGTAAACTACGATCCGAAGAGTGAAATTCTTGTCACTGTCGGCGGCAGCGAGGCCATCGACCTTGCGATTCGCGCGATGGTTTGTCCGGGCGAGGAGGTCATCATCCCGCAGCCGTGCTACGTTTCCTACGAGCCGTGCGTCATCCTGACGCAGGGTGTTCCGGTGACGATCCCGCTGCAGGAGAAAAATGATTTCCGCCTGACGGCGCAGGAGCTGCGCGACGCGATCACCGACAAGACGAAGCTTTTAGTGCTTCCGTTCCCGAACAACCCGACCGGTGCGATCATGACGAAGGAGGACCTTGAGGCAATCTCCGAGGTCTGCATCGAGAAGGACATCGTCGTTGTTTCGGACGAAATTTACAGCGAGCTTACGTACGGTTCGAAGCATGTGTCCATCGCATCGCTTCCGGGCATGCGCGAGCGCACGATTCTGATCAACGGATTTTCCAAGGGACACGCGATGACCGGCTGGCGTCTGGGCTACGCGTGCGGTCCCGAGGAGATCATCAAACAGATGATGAAGATCCACCAGTTCGCCATCATGTGCGCGCCGACCGCGAGCCAGTATGCGGCGGTTGAGGCCCTCAAGAACGGCGATGAGGACGTCGCGATGATGCGCGATGCGTACGATAAGAGACGCCGCTTCGTTCTGTCGGAGCTTCGTGACATGGGGCTTACGTGCTTTGAGCCGTACGGTGCATTTTACGTGTTCCCGTGCATCGCGGAGTTCGGCATGAGCAGCGAGGTTTTTGCGACCAGGCTTCTTCATGAGGAGAAGGTTGCGATCGTGCCCGGCACGGCGTTCGGCGACAGCGGCGAGGGATTCCTTAGAATCTCGTACGCGTACTCGCTTGAGAACCTCAAGGAGGCGCTCGGACGGCTTCGCCGGTTCGTCACAAAGCTTCGCGCGGAGAAACAATAAGTATGATCAACATCGTGTTGCATGAGCCGGAGATTCCGCAGAATACCGGCAATATCGGCCGCACCTGTGCGGCGGCGGGCATGCGCCTGCACCTGATCAAGCCGCTCGGCTTCTCGCTCGACGAGAAGCAGTTAAAGCGCGCGGGGCTCGACTACTGGTCGGAGCTCGACGTGACGGTGTACGAAAACTATGAGGATTTTCTCTCGAAAAATCCTGCCGCAAAGATTTACTATGCGACCACGAAGGGCCGTAAGGTCTACACGCAGGCCGCCTACGAATCCGATTGCTACATCATGTTCGGCAAGGAGAGTGCCGGCATTCCGGAAGAGATTTTGAAGGACCACGAGGACACGTGCGTCCGCATCCCGATGGTCGGCGAAATGCGCTCCCTGAATTTAAGCAATGCCGTGGCGATCGTGGCCTACGAGGCGCTGCGCCAGCAGGATTTCGAGGGGATGAAGATGAAGGGCGAACTCCACCGCCTGAAGTGGAGCGATTAGAAGGAGAACGAAAATGAATGAAAGGGCGGTTCGCGTACTCGAGTTCGACCGGATACGCGAAATGTTGATACACTACACCGGCTCAACGCTCGGCCGGGAGGCGGCAGGCAAGTTGATGCCCGCCGGAACGAAGGAGGACGCGGACCTGTTGCAGCTGCAGGCCGAGGACGCGACGCGCCGAATCGACCGAAAGGGAAGCCTTTCCTTCGGCGGCATCGGCGACATCGGCGAGAGCCTGGTGCGATTGCAGCACGGCGGTTGCCTGACGGCGCCGGAGCTTTTGCGAATCGGTTCAATCCTGACGGCGACGCAGCGCGTGAAGCAGTACGGCACGACCGGAACGCGCGGCGAGGACGCGCCGCAGGATTCGCTGACAGAGCGGTTTGAGCTGTTGGAGACGCTTCCGGAGCTGTGCCGCGAGATCAACCGCTGCATCCTCTCGGAGGAGGAGATCGCGGACGATGCGAGCTCGGGCCTTCGGAGCGTGCGCCGCAAGATCAAGGCGGCCAATGACAAGATCCACGAGCGCATGGGCGCGCTGCTGGCGCAGGCGTCGGCGCAGGGACTTCTGCAGGATGCGCTGATCACGCAGCGCGACGGAAGATACTGTCTTCCCTACAAGAGTGAGTATAAAAACCAGATTGCCGGCATGGTCCACGACCAGTCGGCATCGGGATCGACGTCCTTCATCGAGCCGATGGAGGTTGTCAAGTTAAACAACGAGCTTCGCGAGCTTGCGATCGCGGAGCAGGAGGAGATTCAGAAGGTGCTGGCGGCTCTCTCGGAGATGATCGCGCCGCAGGTGCCCGAGCTTCGCTACAACGGGGAGTGCCTCGCGGAGCTCGATCTGATCTTTGCAAGAGCCATGTTCGGCCGCGCGATCCGCGGAAACCGTCCGATCTTTACGGACAACCGCACGATCCGGATCATCCAGGGTCGTCACCCGCTGATCCCGGATAAGAAGGTCGTGCCGATCGATATCGCGCTCGGCGAGGACCCTTCGATGATCGTCATCACCGGCCCGAACACCGGCGGTAAGACGGTAACGCTCAAGACGGTCGGCCTGTTCACGATGATGGCGCAGGCAGGACTTCCGATCCCCGCAAAATCGGGAACGGAGATGGGATTTTTCCGCGAGGTGTACGCCGACATCGGCGACGAGCAGAGCATCGAGCAGTCGCTCAGTACATTTTCCTCGCACATGACCAATACGGTGAAGATTTTAGCGGAGGCGGACGAGGATTCGCTCGTGTTGTTCGACGAGCTCGGCGCCGGCACGGACCCGACCGAGGGCGCGGCGCTGGCAACGGCGATCCTGCTTCATCTGCACCGCTTCGATATCCGCACGATCGCAACGACGCACTACGCGGAGCTCAAGCTCTTTGCGCTGCGCACGGAGGGCGTGATGAACGCCTGCTGCGAGTTCGACGTGGAGTCGCTGCAGCCGACGTACCGGCTGTTGATGGGCATTCCCGGCAAGAGCAATGCATTTGCCATCTCGAAGAAGCTGGGGCTTTCGGACACGATCATCGATGAGGCGGAGACGCTCGTCGGCGAGTCGGACAAGAATTTTGAGGACGTGATCACGGACCTCGAGGACAAGCGCCGCGCGATGGAGGGCGAGCTTCTCCGGGCCCGCGAGGACCGCAGAGCCGCGGAGGCGATGCGCGCCGAGTGGGAGAAGAAGACCGAGGAGATCGCCGCAAAGCGCGAGGATATCTTAAGAAAAGCCCGCGAGGAGGCGCTCGAGACGCTCGAGGAGGCGAAGTCGTACGCCGACGAGTCCATCCGAAGAGTCCGCAAGCTCGAGTCGCACGTGTCCTCGGCGGATTTGGAAAATGAGCGCCGCAAGACGCGCGAGAAGATCAGCTCCCTGGAGGAGCATATGTCGCAGCCGAAGCAGGTCAACCGGCCCGCGAAGCAGCACAAGGCCTCGGACTTCAAGATCGGCGATTCGGTCATGGTGCTCAGCATGAACTTAAAGGGCACGATCCACACGCTGCCGAACGAGAAGGGCGAGTGCTTCGTCACGATGGGCATTCTGCAGTCGAAGGTGAATATCTCCGACCTCGCGAAGCTCGAGGAGCCCGAGGAGACCAAGGGCACCGCAGGCGTGAAGGTTTCGACCGGCGCGAAGAGCATGACCATCCACCCTGACATCAACCTGGTGGGACTTCGCGTGGATGAGGCGCTGGCGGAGCTTGATAAGTATCTGGACGACGCGTACCTCGCGCATCTGCCGAAGGTCACGGTCATCCACGGACGCGGCACGGGCGCGCTGCGCACCGCCGTGCACAACCATTGCAAGAGACTGAAGTACGTAAAGGGTATCACCGTCTCGCCGGACTACGGCTCGACGGACGTGGAGTTTAAGTAACCCGGCCATCCCGGGAGAGGAGAAAGGAGCGACCATGGCGGAGAAACAAAAGATTCTGATCGTGGACGACGATTACAACATCGCGGAATTGATCGCGCTGTATCTGACGAAGGAGTGTTATGAGACGTGCATCGTCGGGGACGGCGAGGAGGCGGTGAAGCAGTTTGACCAGTTTCAGCCGAACCTCGTATTGCTCGATCTGATGCTTCCGGGCATCGACGGCTACGAGGTGTGCCGGCGCATCCGCAAGCAGTCGGATGTCCCGATCATCATGCTCTCGGCGAAGGGCGAGATCTTCGACAAGGTTCTCGGCCTGGAGCTCGGCGCGGACGACTACATCATGAAGCCGTTCGACGCGAAGGAGCTGGTGGCGCGCGTGAAGGCGGTGCTTCGCCGCTTCAGAAGCGAGCCCGCGGAGGCGGCGCCGGCCGTCAAGCAGGCCGCGGAGGAGAAGGGCGAGTTCGTGACGTACACGGACCTCGTCATCAACCAGACCTACTACGATGTTACGTATTGCGGACACAAGCTGGAGATGCCGCCGAAGGAATTCGAGCTTCTCTACTACCTTGCGTCGCATCCGAACCAGGTGTTCACCAGAGAGCAGCTTCTGGAGCGAATCTGGGGCTATGAGTACCAGGGCGAGACGCGTACGGTCGACGTGCACATCAAGCGTCTTCGCGAGAAGTTGAAGGACCATGAGGAGTGGAGACTCTCCACGGTCTGGGGCATCGGCTACAAATTCGAAGTGAGAAACCAGGTATAACCGACACATGAAGAACAAGATTTGGCAAAAATACTTGATTACTCTCGTAGCGACCGTGGTTCTGGTCGGCGTCCTCATCAACGTCGTCGGCCGCATCTACGTGACGCGGAAGTACTCGCAGAAGCACAAGAGCCGTCTCACGGAAGAGAGTCGGCTGATTTCGCGCGAGTACGTTCGCGAGAGCAGAAACGCGGGGCTGACGAAAGATCAGTTCGCGCTTCAGATGCGTGCGGTTCACGAGATGACCGGATTTGAGGTCTGGATCGTCAGCGAGGAGGGCCGCATTCTGATCTCGACGGAGGCACAGACGGTCGACAAGATCGTTCCGCACGATGTCCTCAATGCGAACTGGAACGAGAAGAAGGAGCTGGAGGCGCTTTACGAGGGCGACCGCGGGCTCGCCGTGGATGCCGTCGCCTCGGGCACGGACCTGTGGGGCTACGTCGTCGTCAGCGAGTCGTGGGATCTCGTGCGCGAGGATGTGAGCGGTGTGCTCCGACGCATCAACCTGACGGCGCTCGGATTCCTGGCGCTCGGATTTCTGTTCTGGTTCTTCTTCGCCGAATATCACACGAAAAATGTGCGCATCATCCGCGACGCGGTTCTGCACTACACCAACGGTGAATTTGACCACGAGATCAACATCAAGTCCCGCGACGAATACCGCGATCTGGCGAACGCCGTGCATCTGCTGGCGGATCAGCACGCGAACCTGGTGGAGTATCAGAAGAACTTCATCGCGAACATAAGCCACGACTTCCGCTCGCCGCTTACGTCCATCAAGGGCTACGCGGAGGCGATTAAGGACGGCACGATCCCGTACGAGATTCAGGGCAAGTATTTAAATATCATTTTGTTTGAGACCGACCGACTGGCGAACCTCACGAACGACCTTCTCGACCTCAGCAATTTCGAGAACAAGGGCGTTCATCTGTCGTTCACCAGTTTCGATATCACCAAGATGCTCAAGCAGTCGGCGCAGACCTTCGAGGGCAAATGCTCCCAGAAGAATCTTAAGATCCGTCTTTCCTTCCCGGAGAACACGCTGATCGTCTACGCGGACAAGGGCAAGATTCAGCAGGTCGTTCACAACCTGATCGACAACGCCATCAAATTCAGCCACCCCGACGGAATGATCTACATCACCGTGATGGAGCGCCGCGAGAAGGTTCTCGTCTCCGTGCGCGACACCGGTATCGGCATTCCGAAGGAGAGCATCAGCAAGGTTTGGGAGCGGTTTTACAAGACCGACCTCTCGCGCGGCAAGGACAAGCGAGGAACGGGCCTCGGCCTTTCCATCACGAAGCAGATCATCGCCGCGCACAATGAGAACATCAAAGTCAGCAGCACGGAAGGCGTGGGCACGGAGTTCGTGTTCAGCCTTGCGAAGGCGGAAAGCTGACGGAGAGGAGTCGGAAAATGGGAAAGTTATTCAATCGATCAACCAAAAAGGGCAAATCCATCTTCGATACATCGGATGACAACGCGGCCGACAGCTACGGCTTCATCAAGGAGGAGCAGCTCCCCCAGAACCGCAGCATCCGCCGTCGGAAAATGCTCACCCTGGCGCTCACGGTAATCTTCTGTGCCGCCCTGTTCGGCATCATCGCCTCGGTCGTCTACCGCATCACCAGCGGAGTCCTGGACAACCTTGAGGACAACAAGAGACCGGTCGATGTGCGTCCGAGTGACGGAGGGTCGGCAACGCCCACGCCGGATCAGTCGGAGATCCAGATCGACCCGACGGCATTTGCCGACATCGAGGCGATCTACACGGGAGTCCGCAAGACGGCCAGGGCGTATCGCCCGTGCTTTGCGGAAGTGTCCGCGGTGACGTACACCTCGGATCCGGTCTTCGGACAGAAGACTGCGGAGGGAAGAACGTTCTTCGGCGTCGTCATCGAAGAGAACGGCACGGAGTATCTTCTTTTAGTTCGCGACGAGGAGCTCGACGGCAAATACGACGAGATCGTTGCGACGTTCTCGAACGGTGCCGAGGGAACGGCGCGCATCGTGAAGCGCAATCGTGAGCTGCATCTTGCAGTGATTGCCGTGTCCGGCAAGGGCATGGCGGAGGTTGACCGCAAATCCATCGGAAAGGTCAAGCTCGGCGACGGCAAGTCGGCGGACATGGGATCCGCGGTCGTTGCCATCGGCTGCGTGAACGGAACCGGCTGGTCGGTGGATTTCGGTCTGATCAACGGCGACAGCGAGCCGATCTACATCCGCGACAATTCGCTCGGTCTGATGCAGACGAACATGGTGCGCCATGAAAACGCATTCGGTGTTCTGGTCAACGCCGCAGGCGAGGTGGTCGGTATTCTGAGCGAGGATTTTGACACCGGTAATTGCCTGCGCGCCATCGCGATCGACAAGAGCCTGACAGCCACACTGAACGATCTGCTGAACAACGACAAGACGCCGGTCTTCGGGGCTTATTTTACGGAGCTCTCCTCGGCGGTTCGCAAGCGCGAGGGCATCAAGGGCGGCATCCGCATCACGGAGATCTGCGAGGACACGCCGGCCGATACGGCGGGCTTCCGCAAGGGCGATACGATCCTGGCGGTGCAGGATGAGACGATCTACTACATAAGTGATTTCAACCGGATCTTGCGCCGGGAGGCGGGCGTCGGCAAGATGCGCGTGACGTATCTGCGCGGCGGCAAGGAAGAGACGATCGATGTTACGATCACGAAGGAATAATACAGCAGGAAGCGAGGACGATACATGCGGTATATCAGTGAGTTGCGGGAAGGCGAGGTCTTCTCGGAAATCTACCTGTGCAAGCAGGTTCAGACCCTGAAAACCAAGGCCGGCAAGAGCTATATGGCGCTCACGCTGCAGGACAAGACCGGCACGGCGGACGCCAAGATCTGGGAGCTCGGCAGCGGCATCGCGCATTTTGAGGCGATGGACTACATCAAGGTGGACGCCGAGGCCACATCCTTCCAGGGCGCGCTGCAACTGAAGATCACGCGCGTTCGCAAGGCGGACGAGGGCGAGTACGACGTGGACGACTACATGCCGTGCACCGAGAAGGATGTCGAGGCAATGCTCAAGGACATCCGTGCCATCGCAGCGTCGGTTTCCAACCCGCACTTAAAGCAGCTGCTGGGTGAATTTTTCGAGAATAAGGCGTTTCTGTCGCTGTTCCGCAAGCATTCGGCGGCGAAGAGCGTTCACCATGCATTTATCGGCGGACTGCTGGAGCACACCTTAAGCGTGACGCAGGTGTGCGAGTTCTACGCAAAGCAGTACCCGATCTTAAACCGCGACCTTCTGGTGACGGCCGCGATGTTCCACGACATCGGCAAGCTCAAGGAACTCTCGGAGTTCCCGGAAAATGATTACACCGACGAGGGCAATCTCCTCGGCCACATCTACATGGGCGCCGAGATGGTCGGCCGCAAGATCGAGGCGATTCCGGGCTTCCCGAAGACGCTCGCTGCGGAGCTGAAGCATTGCATTCTGGCGCACCACGGGGAGCTTGAGTTCGGCTCGCCGAAGAAGCCCGCATTGTGCGAGGCGCTTGCGCTGTCGATGGCGGACAATCTGGATGCGAAGATGGAGACGCTCCGCGAGCTGATGCGCGACGGCAGTTCGACCGCGGTGAACGGGTGGCTCGGGTTCCAGCGCCTTCTGGAGTCCAACATCCGCATCACGGAAGTGTGATCATTTCGCAAAATACAATCTGGTTAACCGGCCGGAAAGGGTGAGTTGTGTTTAGTAAGAATCAGATCGTTCCGGTAACAATCGAAGATATCAGTGACACGGGAGAGGGAATCGGTCATGTCGACGGGTTCACTCTTTTTGTGTCTCGTGCGGTTCCGGGCGACACTGTCCGCGCCCGCATACTGAAGGCCAAAAAGACGTACGCGATTGCGAAGGCGGAGGAGATTATCACTCCCGCGCCCGGCCGCGTCACGCCTGAGTGCCCCGTGGCGGGCTCCTGCGGCGGCTGCCAGCTCTCTTACCTTGCGTACGAATCCCAGTTGGCACTGAAGCAGAAAAAAGTGGAGGACTGCATCCGCCGGATCGGCGGCTTCACGGACATCGCCGTGCAGCCGATCATCGGCATGGATGAGCCCCGCGCGTACCGCAACAAGGGCCAGTTCCCGGTTGGGACGGCCGTCGGCAAGGGCGGCGCAGCGGAGCCGGTTCTCGGCTTCTACGCAGGCCACAGCCACCGCATCGTGCCGACCGCATTGTGCGGAATGCTCTGGCCCGGCCATGAGGAGATTCTCTCGGCGGTACGCGAGTACCTCACGGAGAGCGGCGCAAAGCCGTACGACGAGGAGACCGGGCGGGGACTTGTGCGCCACGTATTGATGCGCAAGGGTTTTGCGACCGGCGAGATCGTGGTTTGCCTTGTCGTGAACGGCACGAAGATCCCGAAGCCCGAGTTTTTGTGGGAGCATTTAAAGACGGTTCCCGGCGTAGTCGGGCTTTGCCTCAACGTCAACCGTGAGAAAACCAATGTCATTCTCGGAGACCGGCTGATCCCGTTGTTCGGGAAGGCGTCGGTCACCGACTGCATCGGCGACGTGCGATTCGAGATCTCGCCGATGTCCTTCTACCAGGTGAACCCTGTGCAGACGAAGGTTCTGTATGACACGGCGCTTGCGTACGCGGGCCTCACCGGCAACGAAACCGTGTGGGATCTCTACTGCGGGATCGGCACCATTTCCCTCTTCCTCGCGAAGGCGGCGAAGAAGGTGTACGGCGTCGAGATTGTTCCCGAGGCCATCGAAAACGCGAAGGAAAATGCCCGGATTAACGGGCTTACGAATGCGGAATTTTACGTGGGAGCTGCCGAGGAGGTGTTCCCGCAGCTAGTGAAGGAGAACCCCGCGATCGGCGCGGACGTGATCGTCGTCGATCCGCCCCGTAAGGGCTGCGACGAGAAGCTTCTCACGACCATGCTCGCGATGGCGCCTTCGCGTATCGTTTACGTCTCCTGCGACCCCGCGACGCTCGCTCGCGACCTCAAGATCCTGTGTGCCGAAGGCTACCGCCTTGAGCGCGTGCAGCCGGTCGATCAGTTCCCCGGCAGCGTGCATGTCGAAAGCTGTGTGCTCCTCGAGCGGGTGAGCAACCGAAAAGCGGATTCTTATGTGAAACTGAATGTGAAGATGGCGGATTATTATAGAATCAAGGACCTGAAAGGCGGTGAAGCGGATGGATGATATAAAAAAGGATCCTTTTGAGGAATATATCAGGCAATCAGAGCCAACCAAACGTGAACTGGGATATGCCTGGTATACTGCAATGGGGCTTCAGGCAGTCGATGGCCTTGATACTTCTGATTATCTGAAAAATATTGCAAAACAAAATATTGAGGGCGAGATTACGCTTTCGGAAGCAGGTAGACTCATAGAGAGTTATTATGAGGAATCAAAAGAGAGGGACACAGACAGGACGAAAGAAGCGGATATTGTTTCCACTCGTATAGCCGCTATCCTTTCAGAAAATGCATTTACTTTTTCAGTGCCTCAGTATATCGGAATTCACAGAAGACTGTTTGAAGGAATCTACTCCCATGCTGGGAAAATAAGAGATTATAACGTTTCCAAGAAGGAGTGGGTACTTGACGGAGAATCTGTTCATTACGGTAACGCTTTGGAGCTTCGAGAAATGCTGGATTATGATATCAGGATTGAGAAAGAGTATGAATATCCACTGAATAGTATTTCAGCTATCATTCCTCATCTGGCCAGGTTTGTATCTGGGCTCTGGCAAATACATGCATTTGGGGAAGGAAATACCAGAACAACAGCAGTGTTTTTCATTAAGTATCTTAGATCTATGGGATTTGATGTTACTAATGATATTTTTGCGGCAAATTCGTGGTATTTTAGAAATTCTCTGGTAAGAGCAAACTATAATGATCTGTCAAAAGGCATCCGAGAAACAACGGAGTATTTGGAACTTTTTTTAAGAAATCTCCTGCTTGGCGAGACTAATGAATTGAAGAATCGTTATTTGCATGTTCGATGGAAAATGCAAAAACAGGACATTCAGGGTCGAAAACAGGACATTCAAGGCCCAAAACAGGATCTTCAAAAAAAAGAACAGCATATTGAAGTTCCTGACGATGTCAGAAATAAAACAAAACAGCATATTCAGGTTTTGTTCGAGCGATTCGGGTATGATCAGTTTTTTGGACGTACCGAAGTAATGAGTGAGTTATCCATAACGGCTTCTCCGGCATCTGCATTGATTAAAAAGATGTTGGATTGGGGGATAATATATCCTATGAAGGGAAAAGGAAAAGGAAAGTACTTTTTCGGGAGAAAATAGGAAAAATATACGGGAATTCTAGCGTTTTTCATGCAAAAATAATCCCTTCTGATGAGGTGAGGGACAGGTTTGGGAGAATAACATTATGGCGCAAGCAGATCAGAAAACGAACAAAATAGCAGTTGTTTTTCCGGGAATCGGATATCATCTGGATATGCCACTGCTTTATTATGGCAGGGATCTGTTGCGGGAGGCCGGTTATGAGGAATGCATTCAGGTGGCTTATATGCATCCCGGCGAAATCCGGATTCCCGGAAATATGGGGGATATGGAAGAAGCCTTTCGTATCCTGTATGCAAGGGCGAAGGAGCGCCTTTTTGAGGTAGATTGGTCCGGATATGATGAAGTGGTCTTCCTGTCCAAGAGTATCGGGACAGCGATCGCTGCAGCCTATGCAGAAGAAATGGGGTTGAATGCCAAAAAGATCAGGCATGTGTTATATACACCTTTGGAGCATACGTTTTCATTTCATCCCCAGAATGCCATTGGATTTATCGGTACAAAAGACTCTCACTGTGTAACCGACACGGTTACAAAACTGGCTGATCAACAGGGGATTCCCATGCTTGTATATGATAGAGCGAATCACTCCTTAGAGACAGGTGATGTCCTTCATGATCTGGGTATTTTGCGGGATGTAATGGAAAAGACGAAACTCTTTCTACAAAACACGTAGTGTGGAGGTTGTTTTTGTTGATTCCTGTTGACGTCAGTTGGTGACGAAAGGAAAATAAGACATGAAGATAATGGAGAAATGAAAAGGGCTGGATCTTATGAGTTGTGATGCTCCTGGAATTAGTTTTTATATTTCTCAGGCTGAGGTGATTAAGATTCTTAATCCTAATATGTATAGAGACGTTGTTCTTATAGACGGTGACATTGATTTTTCTTATTCAAAAACAATAACGAACGACGTTCATATTGAATAGGCATAACGCCTGATGTAGCATATGGTATTATGAAACTCGGTTGCGCTGGCAGACAACAGTCGAATCAGTCGCATTGATGTCTCGAGCCGGGGTCGAGACTACAGAATAGATGAAAAAGGAGGTTGAGAATAATGCTTGTGCTCAGAGCCGGATGCAGAGTTCCTTTTCCCGAGAAACTTTTTGAGGAATACATGCTGATGGAGAATCAAATCGTCGCAAACATATCAGCAGATAAAATTAAAGCAGTAATGGAACATTTTATTTGCATTCACGAAGAGCCACTTTTCTTCATACTTGAGTTGCCCTCTAAACAGTACGATGAAAAGGAGATTCGGCCTGGTGTCGTGGAAAAACTGCATAAAGACGTTTATTATATTGACGGCTGTTCAAAAGAAGAAGCATTGACGATTCTGCTTCGTATCGGCGATTTGATGATAAATGACGGGTTATGTTCATTCGGCTTCGGCTGTCATGAATCAAACGATGAGATAATGTTCGGTAAATATAATGTAACAACCATTTTCAGCTGGAACATCGGGCAATACATCAATTTCATGGCAGATCACGAGATTACAAAAAGAGAACATATCGTGACTGCTTGGGATACCTTTTCGCAGGAGCATCCCGGTAGTTCAGAACGTATTGATACAGAAGGAAAAGACGTATTCTCCATTCCTGAGATGTTTGCCGATTGGGGAATTTACAAAGCTGAACAACGTGAAGATTAATGGATCTTCTGATTGTGTTCAACGGCGTATTCTTGACGTCGATAGTCGTGACAACAGCGTTGATATCGGCATTTTTATTCACGCTATTGTCCCAAGGCACGTTGAAACCTGTTGTCTGCTTGTGCGGAAAGACACGGAGGGAGTATGAAAACACGGGAAGAAGCACTCGCATACGGTCTTTCGTTTGAGGATACGTATCAGGACGCGCCGTTTCACGACGCGAACTGGCAGCTGGTGCGCTGCAAAGGCAACAAAAAGGCGTTTCTGTGGACGTACGAAAAGGACGGCTATGTCAATTTGAATGTCAAGGTAGCGCCGGAGAAAGCGATCTTCTGGCGGCAGATCTACGCTGCCGTGATCCCGGGCTATCACCAGAACAAGGACCACTGGAACACGGTGATTCTCGACGGAAGCATCCCGGACCGGGACGTGAAGCTGATGATTGCGGAGAGCTATGACCTGATCTCCGACAATCCGTCCAAACGGATCTACGAGGCGGTCAAAAAGATTCCGTACGGTCGCGTGGCAACCTACGCGCAGATTGCGGAGGTCGCGGGCGATCGGAAAATGGCACGCGCCGTCGGCAATGCCCTTCACAAAAACCCGGATCCCGCGGGAATACCGTGCTTCCGCGTTGTGAATTCAAAGGGAGAGCTTGCCGGGGAGTTTGCATTCGGCGGTGCCGGGCAGCAGGCGAAGCTTCTCCGTGCAGAAGGTATCGAGGTTGTGAACGGGGTTGTGGACCTTTCGCGGTATCAGTGGAACAATGAAAAGTGAAGAATGAGATAATAAGTGACATTGAAGGGGGACGAAATATGATTGACGGTCATATTCACATCGAGCGCGGTCCGTATACGCTCGAGTGGATTCAAAGGTTTGTGGACAAGGCGGTCGCCGAGGGACTCGATGAGATCCGCCTGTTGGAGCACAATTTCCGCTTTGAGGAGTTTGTGCCGATGTACGATTCCGTGCGCGCGTACAGCGATTTTGTGGACGCGTGGTTCCGGCGCGTGGGCGGCGTGCGGAAGCTTGAGGAGTACCTTACGCTGATCGAGCTTGTCCGGCAGCAGAAGTATCCGCTTAAGATCAAGTTCGGCATGGAGGTGTGCTATTTTCCGCAGCATGAGAAGATGACGGCGGAGCTGACGCAGGGCAAGGGGTTTGACTTCCTCTTGGGAAGCGTGCATTTTGCGGGAGATTTCGCGTTCGACCACACGGCGGAGCTGTGGGAGGGCGAGGACGTCGACGAGGCGTTCCGCAAGTATTTTGAGGACGAGATCCTGCTTGCAAAGTCGGGGCTGTTCGACGGCATCGGGCACCCCGATTCAATCACACTGTTCGGACACCGGCCGTCATTTGCGCTCGACGATTACTACGAGCGGCTGGCGGCGGAGCTTGCGAAGAGCGGCATGTACGCCGACGAGAACAGCGGCGTTGCGAGAAGGTGCGCCGGAACGGCGACTCTTGGCATGAGCGCGGATCTGCTTCGGGCACTCAAAAGGCATGGCGTGAGGATCATCACGTCCTCGGACGCGCATTGTCCGGAGGATGTCGGAGATAAGATCCGCGAGATGGAGATGATCCTTCTGTAAGAGCTGTGCAGTATCACGGAAAGGAATTGTCATGAAAAAATGGTACGATGAAGCGTACGAGTTTACGGTTGAGGTCACGGGCTTTCTGCACGGCGACCACACCGAGCGGTACTGCCGCAACGGCGAGGAGATCGGCGACACGTACAAGTGCACGTACGGCTGCCCGGTGAACCAGGACGGCTGCGGCATCTGCTCGAAGACTATGATGATGTTATACCCTTTGATGGAGGCGGTCCGCAGCGGCGGTGACCTTGAGAACCTCGGCGGCGACGGCAAATACACGAAGACGATCGTGTGCCCGGACGGATGCGTTATGTTCCGCCTGACGGCAAAGCCGCTCGGGAACGAGAACTTCCACAAGGGCGGATTCTGGGAGTATCCGGACGAGACAGTATAGACGGGGTGCAGACGATGGACAAGGAGAAGGAATACGTGTATCGCCGCAGCCGCAGCGTGGCAATCGTCACGCGCAACGGGAAGATTTTGATGGAGAAGGTCTTCTATTTCGGACGACTGTTCTACACGGTCCCGGGCGGCGGCATTGAGGCCGGGGAGACGCCGGAGCAGGCGGTCATTCGCGAACTGAAGGAGGAGTGCGGTCTGGATGGGACGATCGTGCGGCCGCTCGCGGTGCAATACAAGTCGGACGGTGCGGCGGAGTACTCGTTTGAGGTGCGCATTCCCGACGATCAGGAGGCAATCACGGGCTATGACCCCGAGGAGACCGGCGACGATCCGCCGCTCAAGGAAGTGCTGTGGATGTCGCTCGACGAGATCAGCGAGAAGGACCGAGCGTTTTTGTGGGCATACGGGCTGATGCAGGTGGAAGGATTTTTCGACGAGATCAAAAGGTGGGGCGACGAGATCAGTTACCCGGTATAGGGGAGAATTATGTTGCGATTGGGTTTTTGTCAGGTTGATATCACGCCGGACCGGCCGATGGAGCTGGTCGGATTTTACCGGGAGGATAACCGATCGACCGGCGTGCTCAAGCCGCTGTTTGCGCAGGTCGCCGTGTGGGAGGCGGAGGAGCGGTGCTGCCTTGTTGCGATCGACAGCATCGGCTTTACGAGAGAGCTCTCGGACAAGCTTCGGAAAATGCTCGGAGACGCGTTAGGGCTTTCGCCCGAGCAGGTCATGCTGTGCTTTTCGCACACGCACGCGGCGCCGGATGCGGACCGTGAGAGTGCGTATTACGGGATGATCTGCGAAAAGCTTCTCGAGGCCGCACGTCAGGCAGCGGCCGACTTGACGGAGGTTACCGTCGGATGGTGCAACGCGGAGGCGAAGATCGGTGTGAATCGCCGTCCGGTTTCGGATGCGACCGATGACCGCGTCGGCGTGATCCGGGTATGCGAGGCGAAGGATGGCAGAGCAAAGCTATTGATCCTCCGTGTGACCGCGCACGGCAATGTCTTAAAGCGAGACAACAACATGATTTCGCCGGACTGGTTCGGAGATCTTCGGGAGATTGCGGGCGAGAAGTTCGGCTGCCCCGTCATGGTGATCCAGGGCTCGGCCGGCAGCACGGCGTCGAAGTATTTCTGCTCGGAAGAGACGCCGGTCGATGCGACGGGAGAGCAATACATACGAAGCAAAACCGCGCTTGCGGACATGGCCCGCGAGGTCACCGATGCGGTTGCGAAGGTGTTCGACACAATAGCGATGCACCGTGACAGCGAGGTGCGCATGTTTTCAAGACACATCACGCTGACTTCCGATGTTCCGACGACATCGGAGGCGCAGCGCATCGCAAAGGAAGCGCTGGAACTGTGCGGGATCGTCGACACCGGCTGGCTCGCCAAGGTGGAGCGCTTAAACATGGAGGGCGTCCGCTCGCAGAGCGAGGATGTGGAGATGCAGTATTGGTCGCTCGGCGATGTCACCATGTGCGGCGGACCGTACGAGTTTATGGTCGGCTTTGCGCTGGAGGCCGCGCGGCAAAAAGATGAATATTATTATGTGAACGGATACACGAACGGGTGTCTGCTGTATTTTCCGACGGAAGAGGAGTTTGATTACGGCGGGTATGAGGTGTTCTGGTCGATGCTGATCTACTACGTGTACATCGACCGCGTCTACCCGTTCCGTCGCGATGAGGCGGCGAGGCTGATCCGGTTCATTTGTGAGGGAGACGGAAAATGAAAAAGAGACTGGTGTTCGGCGCGCTCTCGGCCGTGTTGTTCGGCGCGGAGGTGCTGATCGGAATGTACGCGCACGGCTGGGTGCGCAGCTACCTGGGCGACGTGCTCATCGTGATCTTGTTGTACACGCTGTTTCGCACGGCCTTTCCCGAGTGGCCTCGCCGGTGGTGGCTGTTGCCGACGGCGATCCTGCTGTTCTCATTCGCGGTGGAGTTTCTGCAGCTGTGGGGCTTCTGCGACCGCTTCGGGATTACGAACCGGCTGATGCGGATCGTCCTGGGGACAGGATATTCGACGATCGATCTGGCGTGCTACGCGATCGGAGTCGTGCCGTGCTTTATCGCGGAATACATGATGTTCGAAAGACGAAAATAAATACGAACGGCGCAAGGCGCCGGGGGTGTGGAAATAAGAAAGGAACTTGAGGAAATGGAAGAAAAGACATTGATCGATCAGGCGTTTGTGAAGGGGGTTCAAAAAGGGCACACGCGCACGTATCGATTCATCGTGGGAGCCTTTATCGCCTCGGCAGTGCTGGCGACCTATGCGGGGGGTGTCGAGGGCTTATTGTACGGGCTGTTCATCTGCGGTCCGATCGTGATCGGAATCATGTGGTACCGCAGAAGGGCCGGCGGCGAGCTGCAGCTGTATTTCATCATGAGGCCGCTGGGAGGCAAGCATACCGCATACCATAGCTACGATAGCGAGTCGGGCGGTTGTGATGTGTACTACCTCGATTTCGACAAGAGCTTCGAGGTGAGCGAGAAGCGGTACAACAAAGCTTACGTGAGCGAGCCGTACTACGTCATGTACAATGCGTACAATCACCGGATCGTCGATGTCTACCCGCTTGCAGAATACGACATCGATCCGTCGTCGGTTGATATCCGCCAGTAAGCGAACGCGACGAATTTCATTTTCGACTGATACCGAGAGGATTTATGGCAACATTGCTGATCGCCGTGATTTATGCGGCATTTATCGGGCTGGGCCTTCCGGACTCGCTGTTCGGAGCGTCGTGGCCGTCCATCTACACGGAATTCGGGTTGCCGTTTTCACTCGGCGGGCTGGTGTCTGCCATCTGCTTCGTCGGAACGACGGTCTCGAGCCTTTTGAGCACATGGCTCATCAAACGACTCGGAACGAACAGGCTCACGGCGGCGTGCACGCTGTTGACCGCGCTGGCGATGTTCGGTTACAGCGTGTCGGGAAATTTCTTCCTCCTGTGCCTGTTCTCCGTCCCGCTCGGGCTCGGCGCGGGCTCGATCGACACCGCGCTTAACAACTACGTGGCGCTTCACTACAGCGCCTCGCAGATGAGTTTTCTTCACTGCTTTTACGGCGTCGGCGTCACGGTGAGTCCGTTCATCATGACGCTTGTGTTTCAAAACGGAATGAACTGGCGGACCGGCTATCGGATCGTCGCGTTTCTGCAGCTCGGGCTCGCGATCCTGCTGATCGCGACGCTGCCGGTGTGGCGGAAGGTGCACGGCGACGAGGTCGTGTCGGAGGAGGCGTTTGAGACGCTCTCGCTTCGGGAGGCGGCGCGCATTCCGGGCGTGAAGATCATGTGGCTGTTGTTTCTGTGCTCGGTCACGATCGAGGCCTCGGTCGGCATCTGGAGCAGCACGTTTTTGGTGGAGCACCGGCACACGAGCGATTCATTCGCCGCGGCGTCCGTGATGATCTACTACCTCGGAATGACCATCGGGCGGTTTCTCTCGGGCATCTTCGCCAAAAAGCTGCACAGCTGGCAGATCGTGAAGATCGGCCTCGCGGTGCTCGGTGCGGCGCTGGCCGTTCTCGTGCTGGTACCGAACAACTATGTGATCGTGGGGGCTCTGATGCTCGTGGGCATCGGGAACGGACCGATGTTTCCGAACTTCAACTACCTCGCGCCGGAGAACTTCGGCGAGAAGCGTTCGCCGGCGATCATCGGAACGCAGATGGCGGTCTCGGGCTTTGCGTTTGTGGCCGGTCAGATGTGCTGCGGCCTGTTGGGACAGGCGCTCGGGATGAGGACATTTCCGTTCTATCTGATTGCATTTTACGCATTGATGCTGACGGTGTTCATCCGGGGAAGCAAACTTTGGAAAATGCCGCGCGTCTTCGGGGCGCGCGCGAAATAATCGGGAAGGTTTTATGGGCGAGAAGGCGAAAAATACAACCGAATTCAGCATCTTAAACCTCGACGGGACCTCGCGGGACCCCGAGGAGACCGAGGTGTTTTTTACGGACCTGAACCTTCTGCAGGTGATCGACTGGCTGACGCTTAAGTGGGGGCGGGACGTGCGGAAGTACTATCTGTATTTTCCGATGGATGCGGAGGCGGCAGCGTACCGGCGCGCGGTGTACGGGGATGTCAAAAAGGACGTGATCTACCGGGCGCTCATGACATACATGGAGCAGCTTGCAGGCATCGCGGTGCTTCGCGGGGAGCGCGAGCGCGTCTCGAATCCGCTGCAGCAGGCGGTGTGGAAGGTGCGCGAGGCGACTGCATTTTGCGAGGCGTACGAGGCGCTGTCGGAGGCGCTTGCCGAGGGCGAGCCGGCTTCCGCGGGAATGCGCGAGTTTGCGCGGATCCTTGCGGAGTATCTTGCCAAAGACAGCTATCTGCGGATGAAGGAGACGATGAAGAAGGTTCTCGAGGAGATCCGCAGCACGAGGTTCGTGATCACCTGCGACAAGGACCGGATCCGCGTCGAGCTTCGCGAGGTGGTCGGCGAGGGCGCGTACGAGGAGTGGCTCTCGGGCGCGATCGGCAGCGAGGTTACGAGGATTCAGAACCCGTTCGCCGCGGACATCAAGATCACCGAGCTGGAAAATGAATGCCTCGAGATCCTGCGTGAAAAAAAGCCGGCGCTGTTCCGCGCGCTGACGTCGATCCCGTCCGGAAACGAGTGCGAGACTCCGGTGCTTCACCGCTTCTCGGAGGAGATTCGCTTCTACCTCTCGTTCGCAGGGTTTCAGCGCGAGATGGAGGCCGCGGGCTTTGCGTTCGCGACGCCGGATACTTCGGAGGAGAAGCGCATGGAGGCGAAGGGGCTTTATGACCTTGCGCTGGCGTTAAATTCGATCGGGGACGGGCGCAGCGTGGTTTCGAATGATTTTACGCTTGACGGGGGCGAGCGGTTCTTCGTGCTCACGGGACCGAACCAGGGCGGAAAGACGACGTTTGCGAGAAGCCTCGGGCAGCTGGTGTACCTTACGAAAATGGGCCTCGATGTGCCCGCGGTGTCGGCCAATGTGCCGTTCTTCCCGGGGATTTTGACGCATTTTTCGGTCGAGGAGAGTGTGGAGACCGGCCGCGGCAAGCTGATGGACGAGCTTGTGCGGCTGGCGCCGATGATGCGGGACGACGCGAAGGGAAGCTTCGTCGTGATCAATGAGCTGTTCACCACGGCGGCGAACTACGACGCGCAGGTCATGGGAAAGCGCGTATTGGAGCATTTTATCGGGTGCGGCTGCAAGGGCATCTACGTCACGCACATCAAGGAGCTGGCGGATGAGCGCGAGGGCGTTGTGAGCCTGCGCGCGATACTTGACGAGAAGGGCGTGCCGACGTTTTTGATCCGCCGCGGCGAGGCGGAGGACGGCGCGAGCGCCGCGGGCGCGGTGAACAAATACCGGCTTACATACGAACAACTGAAGGAGCGCTTATGAAAGTTTGTCTGTTGTATGAGGACCGGGAGCGCGCGAACGCGGACACCTACTACGATACCCGGAGCATCATCGGGGACCTCGGGCTGGACGCGCTGTGTTCGGCGGCCGCCAAGGAAGTCATATATGAAAACGGGGAAGTCAAAAAGCTTGAGGCGGAGGATGAATTCCTAACCGAGACGCTCAAAAATATCATGATGATTCCGCTCGCATCGGCGGAGGAGATCGCGTACCGGCAGGAGATCGTCGCGGACGCGATCGAGAATCTTAACACGGTGCGCTGGCTGTACCGGATCAGCACGAACATGCTCGCCAAATGGAACGAGCTCGGCCGCAATATACGCGAGAGAATCCGCCAGGGAAGCCCGACGATGCGGCTGCTCACGGAGATCCGCGTGCTCGCGCTTTTTGCCGACGCGCTCTCGGCGGTGCGAAGAGTGATCGCCCCGCAGGACGGGCTTTCGTCGCGGGGACTGCGCAGGTTCCGGGAGGAGTTTCTGGAAGCATTTTCCGAGGAGCGCGAGGCGATCGTGCGGAAGGTCCTCGAGGACATCTCGTTTTACACGGAGGGGCTTGAGCAGAAGGAGGAGCAGCTTGTTGTCGTCAAGCCGCGGATCGTGCTTGAGTGCGGGCTGGAGGACGGCCTGCGGTTCAGCTCGATGAAGCTTGAGGAAGTGTCGTCCGAGTACACGAAGTTCGTGCGCAAGGGCAGCACGAGGGAAAAGCTGCAGAAGTTCATAAACGCCCGCATTCCGGATTCATTTCCCGCGGATGACGGGCGCGTGAAGGAGCAGGCGCAGACGCTCGAGAGGGGTGTCGTCAGCTACCTTGTGCGGAAGCTTCGCGGACTGACCGACGAGTTTTCGACATTTTTCGACCAGCTGCGGATCCAAGCGGGGTTCTATCTCGCGGCGGCACAGCTGACGGAGCACATGCGGCGGCTGTCGACGGAGTGGTGCTTCCCGACCGTGTGCGACCGAAGAGACCTCGAGTTTACGGACCTTCGCGAGTTCGTGATGGGACTTACGCAGCGCATCCGCGTGACGGGCAACACGTGCTCGCTGCGCGGCAAGGACCTGCTGATCGTGACCGGCGCCAACCAGGGCGGCAAATCCACCTTCCTTCGGAGCATCGCTATCGCGCAGGTGATGATGCAGTGCGGTCTGCCGGTGACCGCGAAGGAGTTTAAGAGCGGAATTTTTCCGCGGATCTTTGTGCATTTTACGAGGCGCGAGGACAGCGCGATGAACAGCGGCCGTCTGGACGACGAGCTAAAGCGCATGAACGGCATCGTGGAGCACGTGGGCGACGGGTCGCTTGTGTTCCTCAACGAGTCGTTTGCGACGACCACCGAGAAGGAGGGCGCGGTGATTGCGTACGACATCATCCGCGCGCTTACGGAGGCGGGCGTCAAGGTGCTGACGGTCACGCACCTGTTGTCGTTTGCGAAGCGCGTCTACGAGGAGACGAAGGACCGCCCGGAGTCGGGCGCGGCGTTTCTCTCGGCCGAGCGGAAGCCCGACGGGACGCGCACGTACCACATGATCGAGAGCGAGCCGGAGCTCACGAGTTTCGGCCTTGACCTCTACGACTCGATCGTCGGGAATCCGGCCGGTGCGCGCCGGAAGGCACTCTGGTAACAGGTTGTGAATCAAAGAAGGGGAGACGATTATGAAGGACGAAAAAGTATACCGTAAAAAGCTGCTGGGGCGGCCGATGCGAAAGATCATCTGGGCGTTCGCGCTGATCTTTCTCGTGGGGCTTTGCTGGTTTTTGATCAAGCTTCCGTTTGAGCGCGTGCCGCTTTTTGTGGCGGCGGTTGCGATCCTGGCGGTTGTCGCGGTCTGCCTGGTGGTGTCGGTTGTATTTTACGTGCGGATGAGGCGCTGGCCGATTGTCACGGGCGTGATCGACGAGGTCGTGCTGGACGACGAGGACAGCCAGCCGACGACCGTGGCGAAGATCCGGTTTGCGACGGACGGCGGGGAGCGCGTGCTCGAGTGGGGACTCTCCTCGTTCGGCGACTGGTACGAGGGCTGTGAGCCGGATGTGGCCGAGATGCTCGCAAAGGACCGCGAGCGCTACGAGGGATGCCGGGTTCCGGTGTTCTGCTCGCCGAAGAATCCGGACAAGAGCTTCCCGATTCTGCGTGACATCGAGAAGGACGAGAGCGAAGAGTAAGGACGGTACGGGCGATGCATTTTGTGGAGGCAAAAGGGATTCTCACCGGCAGCGGCGGACACCTCGGGATGAACATCTACCGCGGCTGCTCGCACGGCTGCATCTACTGTGACAGCCGAAGCCGGTGTTATCAGTTCACGCACGCCTTCGAGGACATCGAGGTGAAGAAAAATGCACCCGAACTTCTCGACGCCGCGCTTCGCGCAAAGCGCAAGCGATGCATGATCGGCACGGGCTCGATGTCCGACCCGTACATGCACTGCGAGGAGGAACTGCGGCTCACGAGACGATGCCTCGAGATCATTTTAGGGCACCGCTTCGGCGCAACGGTCCAGACCAAGTCGGACCGGGTGCTTCGCGACATCGACCTCATCGAGGAGATCAACCGCGAGACGAAATTCGTTCTGCAGATGACGCTCACGACCTACGACGACGAGCTGTGCGGCATCCTCGAGCCGAACGTGTGCAACACAAAGCGCCGCATCGAGGTTCTTGCGGAGATGCAGCGGCGCGGCATCCCGACGATCGTGTGGCTCACGCCGATCCTGCCGTACATCAACGACACCGCGGAAAATGTCGCCGCCATCCTCGACGAGTGTGTCCGCGTCGGCGTGAAGGGGATCATCTCGTTCGGCATGGGGCTTACGCTTCGCGAGGGCGACCGGGAGTATTACTACGCGGCGCTGGATCAGCATTTTCCGGGGCTTAAGGAGCGCTACATCCGCGAGTACGGCAATTCGTACGAACTGCCGAGCCCGAACAAAAAGGAACTGATGGAGCTGTTGCGCAGCAAATGCAGGGAGAACGGGATCATGTACAGGGAGGACGAGTGCTTCGCGTATTTGAGCGAGCTGCCCGACCGGTACGGGCAGATGAGTATTTTTGATTTCGGTGTGGAGGAATAACTAAGTAACCGGTATTTGCGTGGAATCGCGGATAGTGAGAGGAGCCATATGATAATCATCATTACAGGCATGTCGCACGTCGGAAAGACGGTGCTGGCACAGAGACTTTTGGAGAAGATGCATTTTCCGTATCTGTCGATCGACCATCTGAAAATGGGCCTGATCCGAAGCGGCAACACGCTTCTCACACCCGAGGACGATGACGAGCTGACGGGGTATCTCTGGCCGATCGTGCGCGAGATGATCAAGACGGCGATCGAGAACCGGCAGAACCTCATCGTGGAGGGCTGCTACGTGCCGTTTGACTGGCGCGAGGACTTCACGGAGGAGTATCTCGCGGACATCCGGTTCGTCGCGCTCGCGATGACGGACGCGTACATCGACGCCAATTTCGACGCGATCCGCGATCATCGCTCGGATGTCGAGGGCAGGTTTTACGAGTTCGACCTCGATGCGGAATGGCTGAAGGCAGAGCATCACAAAGTCATCGACGGCTGCCGCGCGGCCGGCGAGGCCGTCACGCTGATCGACGGCGACTATGAACAAACGATCGCGCGGGTTGTAAAAGAGCTGGCGGAAGGGTTACAAATGAACGACTGACACGAGCGTTCCGGAGGAACTGCCCATGAAGAAGCATCGGAAAATCCTTGCAATCACACTCGCTGCGGTCCTCATCCTCGAGGTGAGCGGCTGCGGCCGGCGGGAGCATGCCGACAAGCGGGAGTCGGACGCCGCGGCAGCGACGCCGACGGCATCCCCTGCGACGGCTCTTACGGAGGTGCCGACAGCGGTTCCGACGATGCCGCCGGACGGTACCGTCGAGGGCACCGGATCAAAGCCTTCCGAAACGCTTCCGGTGCATCGCGTAAGCAACGTACCCAGAGCGGCAGCGGGCGAGCTGTCGGTGATCTGGCTCGGGCACTCGTCATTCCTTCTACAGTTGGGCGATAAGAACATCTTGTGCGACCCGATCTTCTCGGAGCGGTCCTCGCCGGTTTCGTGGGCCGGGCCGAAGCGCTTCACGGAGGCGCCGATGAGCGCGGCGGACGCGCCGGAGATCGACGTTTTGTTCCTTTCGCACGATCATTATGACCATATGGACTATAACACCATCATGGCCCTGGACGACAAGGTCGGCGCGTACGTCGTGCCGGACGGCGCCCAGAACATTCTGGCCGGATGGGGCATTGCGGAGAGCAGGATTCACGCGCTCTCGACGTGGGAGTCGCTCTCCCTGTTCGGCATCCGCTTCGTACTCACGCCTGCGCAGCACAGGGGCGGGCGCGGCATCGGCCTTTCGACGCTCGCCGGAGGCGTGTTCCTCTCGGATGGTGCGCATACGGTGTATTACACCGGGGACGGCGGTTACGGCGAGCATTTTACGACGATCTACGAGACGCTCGGCGCACCCGATCTGATGATCGTCGAGTGCGGCCAGTACGACAAAACCTGGCAGTCGATGCACATGTTTCCGGAGCAGTCCGCGCGGGCGGCGGCCGATCTGCACGCGGCGTGGGTGATTCCGGTGCACTGGGGTGCATTTGTGTTGGCGATGCACGCCTGGGATGACTCGATCCGCCGGTTCGTGACCGCGGCGGAGGAGCTGGGCCTTCGGTTTGCGACGCCCGAGATCGGGCAGCCGGTCGGCTATCGGGACATCGCTTCCTTCACGGAGCACTGGTGGGAAGCATATCAATGACAGGGAACCGGCTCAGGGAGCGCCGCTTCTGGCGGACGGCGGGCGCCACATACTGCTGTTGCACGCGCATGACGCGCCCGAGTTTTTCTGATTGCGAGTTAAGACTTGAAAAACGGACCGCGGGACCGTATACTTGATGTGTTGAATTACCGGGGGATGAAAAATGAAATACTTTTGGATTTATCTGGCCGTCATCAACGTGTTTACGTTTGTGATGTACGGCGTTGACAAGCGCAAGGCGAAGGAAGGTGCATGGCGGATCCGCGAGTCGGTTTTGCTGCTGCTCGCGGCGGCGGGAGGAAGCATCGGTGCACTTTTCGGAATGCTTGTGTTTCACCACAAGACGAAGAAGGCGCCGTTTAAAGTCCGGATTGCAATCATTCTGGTTTTGCAGATCATTGCGGTCGGCGCGTGGCTTTACCTGCGCAATCCGGCGCTCGAGTCACCGTTAATCCGCGAGGACGGAAAGACGCTTTCGGAACGGTTTGCGACGCCGGAAGGGTATACCCGGACGGAGGCGCCTGCGGGGAGCATGGCCGCGTTTCTTCGCGGATATGCGATGGAGCCGCACGGAAGCAAGGTGAAACGTTACGATGGCAGGACAAAGAGCGGAAAAACGGCGGTGGCCGTGTTCTCCATGCATCTCGGAACGGAGAATCTGCAGCAGTGTGCGGATTCGGTGATGCGGATGTACGCCGAATATCTGCGTGCGAGCGGGCGCGAGGATGAGATTGCATTTCATTTTGTGAGCGGCTTTTTGTGCGACTGGCCGACGTATCGCAGCGGAAAGCGCGTGACCGTCGACGGAAACGACGTGCAGTGGTACGACGGCGCGGCGGAATCCGGTTCGGACGAGACGTTTGAGGAGTATCTGGAGCTTGTGTTTACGTACGCAAGCACACTTTCGCTGTGGGAGGAGTCCGTTGAAGTCCCGCTTGCGGACGTGCAGGTCGGCGATATCTTCCTGCGCGCAGGTTCGCCCGGGCATGTGGTCCTGGTGGTCGACGTCTGCGAGAAGGATGGAAAAAAGGCGTTTCTTCTCGCGCAGGGCTCGATGCCGGCGCAGCAGTTTCATGTAATCCGAAACGACGCGCACACGGACGATCCGTGGTACTATGTCGACGAGATTACGTATCCGTTTGAAACGCCGGAATATACGTTTGACGCGGGAAGCTTCCGGCGGCCGGGATACCTGACGGTCGGCGACCGCGGGGAAGACGGAAAATGAGACAGCATTTTCAAAAACGAACTTCGGGCCCTGTGCGGGGCCTTGAGATAGAAAGGTGGCAAATACTATGAAGTATACGATGAAAATCGCCGGGTTGAAGAGGGATCTCCCGCTGTGCAAGATTACGGACGACCTGTACATCGCAGCATTTATCTGCTTCGGCGATGCGGAGGTGACGGTTGCGTGCGCGAAGGCTTTGCTCAAGGCCGTTCCGGCGGACAGTTATGACTACATGCTGACGGCGGAGGCGAAGAGCATTCCGATCATCCACGAGATGGCGCGTCAGTCCAAGGCGAAGAAGTATTTTATTGCGCGCAAGGGACCGAAGGTGTACATGCCCGATCCGCTGCGCGTTTCCGACCGCTCGATCACGACGAAGGGCGAGCAGGCGCTCTACCTCGGCCGTGACGATGCGGAATTGATCCGCGGCAAGCGCATCCTTCTGGTGGACGACGTAATCTCCACGGGCGGCTCGCTCCGCGCGATGGAGGAGCTTGTCAAGATGGCGGGCGGCATTGTGACCGGCCGTGCGGCGGTGCTCGCGGAGGGCGACGCGGCGAAGAGAGACGACATCGTGTTCCTGGCGCCGCTTCCGGTGTTCAACGCGGACGGAACCGTGAAGGAATGAGAAAGAGAGGGTAAAGTTCGTGAAGAGCTTCCGTAGAGATCTCTGGGAGGACGGCGAATACACGTACGCTGCTGCGTACGGTTTCGTGCCGAACGTGCGTGCATTTTTGCACGAGGAGGACAACGCGGCCCGCGACGCCATGCTGGTGGTGCCGGGCGGCGGTTACTGCATGCTGGCGGCGCACGAGGGCGAGCCGGTGGCGAAGGCATTTTACGAGCAGGGGATGAACGTCTTCGTGCTCACGTATACGACGGACATTACATTTTCCGTGCCGCTTAAGGATCAGCCGCTCCGCGACATCGCGCGGGCGATCCGCTATCTGCGCGCGAACGCGGCGGAGTTCCGGATTGAGGGCAAGAAACTGGCGGTCTGCGGATTTTCCGCGGGCGGACACGTGGCCGGCAGCGTGACGGTTCACTGGGACGACGTTGCGGACACAAACCCGAAGTACGCGGGATACTCCGCGCGCCCGGACGCCTCGATCCTGTGCTACCCCGTGATCACCGCGGGCGAGTACACGCACGAGTCGTCGCTGCAGGCTTTGCTGGGCCCCGCGCCCACGGAGGCGGAGCTTGCCTACTATTCGCTTGAGAAAAATGTGACCGGGGACACGCCGCCTACCTTCCTGTGGCAGACTGCGACGGACATGCTTGTGCCGGTGGAGAACAGCTACCTCTTCGCTCAGGCCTGCCGCGCCAAGGGCGTTCCGTTTGCGCACTATGTGTTCCCGTCGGGCTTCCACGGCCTCGGCGTGGGCAAGGGCTTCGGCTATCAGGGCTGGTCGGACGGCAGCTACGTGATGGAGCAGGTGAACAACGCCGTTGCGGCCGTGAAAGCAGGCAAGGGCGTGAACGTTCCCGAGCGCCGCGTGGAGGAGCTCAAGGCTCAGTTCCCGGACAAGGCTCCGGAGCCTGAGGAGGGGAAGGAACCGACTCCTCCGTTCGAGTTCAAGCCCGATGTGACCTTAAAGGACGACGTCGGCATGTGGACCGAGCTTGCGCGCGTGTGGTTCGCGCGTCTGTAACAAAAAACAATGCGAGCTTCTTCGGAGATCCCGGGGAAGCTCGGTTTGACATCGCGGAAAATGCAGCCTGCATTTTCCGGGGAATCGGAGCATCGGCATGGAGCAGAAGGCGGACAATCGAAAGAACTCGATCGGCCGGAACATTTCGTACAACACGGTTATCTCCGTGGCGACGTATCTGTTCGGGGCGGTCAGCCTGATGTACGTAAGCCGCAAATTGCAGCCGGTCGCCAACGGCCGCGTGGAATTTGCAACGTGGCTGGTGCATTATTTTGTGCTGTTCGCAAGCCTCGGAATGCCGCTCTACGCCATCCGCGCGTGCGCGAGATTTCGAAACAACCGCGAGAAGCTCACGCGCGTGTTCACGGAGCTCTTCAGCCTTGGAATCGTGCTTGCGGCCGCGGTCGGCGCGGTGCTGGTCATCCTGTGCTTTACGGTCGACCCGTTCCGTGAAAACCGCATGCTGATGCTGATCCTGGGAAGCGTCATCGCGTGGAATGCCATCGGCTGTGAGTGGCTCTTCAAGGGCCTGGAGCGTTACCGTTACCTCATGATCGTTTCACTGATCACGCGGATTGTGACGCTTCTGCTCATTTTTTTCGCCGTGCGCTCGCCCGATGACATGCTTATGTACGCGGGGCTGTCTGTCCTCTCGACGGCGGTTTCGAGCATCGTCAATGTCTTCTTCCTGCGCCGCGAGGTTGATTTTCACTTCGCTTTCCGGCTCAACCCGGAGCACATAAAGCCCTTGCTCGTCTTCTTTGCGATGAGCTGCATGACCACGATCTACGTAAGCCTTGACATCGTCATGCTCGGCTTCATGAAGGGTGACTACGAGACCGGGCTGTACGGCCTCGTCTCAAGAGGCAAGACACTGCTGACGTTCTTCGGCGGCGTGCTGTGGGCGGCGACGATGCCGCAGGTGACGGTCGCGTGGAAGGAGGGCAACTTCGAGCGTTTCCGCGAGATCACAAGGCGTTCGATCGGCCTGATCATGACCGTAAATCTCGCGCTGATGACCTTTTCCCTCGTGTTCGCGGAGGACTGCGTGCTCGCGATGGGCGGAAGCTCGTACTTAGGCGCGGTGAAGGCGTTCCGCATCATGGTCATCTCCGTGGCTCCGATCGGTTTGAGCAACATTCTGGGCGGTCAGGTATTGATTCCGGCCGGGCGCGAGCGGCGGCTGCTCATTGCGGAGATCGCCGGCGCGGTCGTGAACCTGGCGCTGAATCTTTACGTCATTCCGCGGTACTCCATCGTCGGAGCGTCCGTGACCACGCTGGTGGCGGAAATCCTCGTGTGGCTGATCTGCCTCTACTACGACCGCACGGAAGTCGGTCTGTCGCTTCGCGACACGATTCCGGACCTTCGCACACCGATCGCGTGTGCGGTGGCTGCTGTACCCGCGGTGTTCCTGCACCTGCCCCTGTCGAATGTGTTCCTGCGGCTGGCTGCAGAAGCGGGAATCTTCTTCGGCGTGTTCCTCTTCGCCGGAGTGCTGTTGCGGGAGCCGATCCTCCGAGAGACACTCTCGAGAGTTCTTCGGAGACCGAAAACAACGGAAAATGAATGATTCTATGCCGCGAGATGACATTTTTCGCGGCATTTTCTTGACTTTGTCACAAAACGGCAGTAAAATATACTGTTGTAGACTTCTGTGGTCTGTAGCTCGCCCCGGGCGGGCAATTGGTGTGTATTCGGAAAATCCACGTTTCGGTAGCGTTAACCGAAGAGGAGTGTGGGGGCAAGCCCCCTGTATTTGCGTATGAACAGAAAAATGAATTTGAAAAAATCCATAGGCGTAATCTTTTTGGCCGTTTGTCTTTTTTTGACAAGCGGTTGTTTTGTTGACGTCATCAACAGCTTCAAGGACCGTCTGGTGAACGGGATCACCGCGAAGGCCGCGGACGGAGACGCAGGGGAATCCGGAGGTTCCGGGGAGGAGTATTTTGGTGAGTTGGCCGCGGAGTTTCGCACTGCGAGTCACCTGAGCAATCTCTACAACTTTATTCATGTCACGAAAATCTCGGACCTGCTGAAAGCAACCGAATCCGGCGATTACTACAGTTCCACGAGAAACAAAGGAATCGGTTCGCAGTACGGAAAACTCGGGATTACCGATGTGTATACTGAGTATGATGTACTGCGTTATCTGGATGATGCGAATGTAACACCCGGAAACCAGACCGGAATCGCTGCTGACCAGTATTATGCGGAGAAATATGATTTCAAGGGAGTGGTTCTCTCCCTGGCGCCGGGTGGAAAAGATGATCTTCGCAAGAATTTCATTCGTTTGCAGGATGCTGTGGATGCCTTTATTCCCAGAGAGGAAAATCCTGCTTCCGGGTGTGCCGGCTGCTATACGGTAACGGGTATCAGCGAGAGCGGCAAGACTGTCGTGGCAGTCAGGGAAAAAATCGGCGGCGGCGGATTGATGAATGTTAATCCGAAAGATGGTTTTGGAGACGTGGGCGAGATCGACAGCTTCCATCTGGATTACAATGTCAGCCTGAAGCTCATTCCGCAGGAGCAGCGGATCTACGACTATATCAAGGTGAACAAAACGTATTATCGTTTGAAGAAATCGTCCGGCTTCTACGGATTGGTTCCGAACGAAGCCCCGAAGCCGGTTCAAAATGAGCTTTATCCGTTTAAGATTTTCGAGGACAATGTCCTGAGCAATCTCGTCAACGAAGACGAAAGAGCTACGATCACCGTAAACAATGTGACATATGAGTTCCGCGAGAGCGGATACCGGCCGGCGGATCCGACCAACTTTACGCCGTTCTTTACGATCGAGCTTGATAAGATTGAAGTCAGCGACCAGCTTTCCGGCAGTTACGACAATTCGAATCTTTGGCTTGGCTTGAGCGAAGACCATGATTGGCCGCAGGATAACAACACGACAGCATACCACCGCAACTTTGTTGCGACGCTTCACAAGGCGGATTCGAATTATAAGATAACGTTCCTGGACGACGAGGGTGAGGTTCTCAAAGAATATACTGCGAAAATGGGAGACGATCTCGATACCGTTTACGACATTGAGACGCCGACGAAAGTGGAGAACGGAGTTCAGTATGTTTTCGTCGGTTGGGAAAACAGCCGCGGAGAGCAGTTTACGGTAGGCCAGCTTCCGTTGGTTGACGGTCCGGAGACATTTACTCCGGTCTTTGAGGAGCCGGATCCGGAGATCACTGTTGAGGTGACCGCGAATCCTGAATCAGGCGTATCTGTCGGAGACGAAATTACTTTCTCTGTCGTCGTGACGAATACGGAAAGCATTCCGGTAGAGATCACCGAAATCAAGAGTGATTTAGTCGGTGCCGTATCCGTCGAGGGTGATGCCACATTGTCAGGCGGCGTCAGCAAAACGTTCACGTACGAGTACACGTTCACGCAGCTTGATTTTGATGCCGGTTATTTAGATGATACTGTCACGGTTAGCTGCAAAACCTCCGGCGGCAAAACTGCGGAGGCGGACGATTCTGTGGAAGTGACGGCGGCTTCCGCCGATCCGAAGATTACCGTTTCGTTAACGGTGTCCCCCGAGAGCGATGTAGCGATCGGTGAAGAAGTAACGTTCACAGCTGTAGTGAAGAACACAGGTAATATCGGAGTTAAGAACGTGTCCGTCACAAGCAATCTTCGTGGTGAGAGCGTAGCGGACGTGTTTACGTTAGCTCCCGACAGCAGTAAAACCATCGAATACACATATACTGTTGCCGCTGCCGATGACAACGGCAAAGTGGTGGAGAAAGTGACTGTCAAAGCCGTTGCGGAGAGAGGCGATGACCCGAAAGAGGTCAGCGACGAAGCTACGGTTACGGTGAAGGAGAAGAATCCGAACCCGATCGTGATTACTTCTTCGACCAAGAGCTGGTTATATGACGGCGATCTGCACAGGGACGATACCTTCAAGGTGACTTACAACGGTTCGGAGGTGAGCGGAGACGAAAACAATGTCTTCGTGCTTCCTACCGGCGACAAGTTGACAATCACGGCAACCGCGAAGGGTGTTAAGGACTACGGCGAGTATTCCGAGAACAACACGTTCAACTATAATCTCGAAAACATTGATGATTATTCCGACGTGACGAATAAATACGGCACCCTGTCCATCGAAAAACGCGAAGTTACCGTTGAGATTACCGGCAACTCGAAGACAGCGGAGTACGACGGCAAGGAGCAGTCAGTCGAGGGATATCGCACGAAGATCATCGGTGACATGTACACCGCGGATGATTTTGAATTTTCCGGCGAAGCGACCGTGTCGGGAACGAACGCGGGTTCCTATGAGATGGGCCTTTCGGAAGATGATTTCGCGAATACCAACGACAACTTTGATGTAACCTTTGAAGTGACGGAGGACGGAGTGCTCACGATTGAGCCGAAAGAGGTTGCTATCGAGTGGACCGGCACCGAGTTTCCTTACGACGGCAAGGAGCATGCGCCGACAGCGACGATCACCAATCTCGCGGACGGTGACAAGTGCGTGGTTACGGTTGACGGCGCAGGCACGGAGATCGGCGAGTACACCGCTACGGCGAAGGAACTTTCCAACAAGAACTACAAGCTGCCCGAAAAATGCTCCGCCTCGTTCGAGATCTACGGCTGCACGGTAACATTCGTTGACGGCGACGGCAAGACGCTGCAGAGCGGTGTTGTTCCGTTCGGCGAGAAGCCGGAGTACAAGGGCGAGACGCCGACGAAGAAGGCTACGGAGAAGTACACATACACCTTCAAGGAGTGGTCGCCGGAGATTGTTGAGGTTGCACAGAAGGAGACCACATACACGGCGCAGTTTACGGAGAATGAGATTGTTGCTCCGATTGAAAAAGAGTATTTCCTGAACGCGGTGAAGTACGGCGACGGAAGCAAGGCGCCGCAGCCCGGCGAGGGCGTGCCGGTCTACACGAAGGAGTCCGGCGTGTCCGTCATCTTCGAGTTCAAGGGCAACGTCAACGACGCCGAGACGTTCTCGCATTTTGCGTCGATTTCCGCGAACGGCAAGCCCATTCCTGTGAGCGGCTTTAAGAAGACGCAGGGCAGCGTGATCATCGAGGTGCTTCCGGAGTATCTGGATACGCTGGAGCCCGGCAGCTACACGCTGACGGCGCTGTTCGATGACGCAGATGCCGGCGTCGATGCAAAAATCACCATCGAGGCGAAGCAGTCCGAGCCGACCGAGCCCGACGAGCCGGATGTTCCGTCCCCGAAGACGGCCGACACGTTCAATATCGGATTTACGGTGCTCGCGATGCTTGCGGTTGCGGGAGTCGTGATCGTCACGGTGAGACGCAGGGAAGAGAATGCGTAAGCATTTGCGGAAAATGAATCAGTAAACGTACCGAGGTCCCGGCTTGTGATTAGCCGGGACTTCGTTTCGGTTTGCGGGTGAATTTTCCGAAGAGAGGTTTTTGGTGAGGAAAGAATTGTGAAACCGCGGAAGTTATGATATAGTATGAGTACTGCCGCAGGTGTTGCGGCGCAAGGGAGGATGCCATGATCGATTTTGATGAAGAGTTGAAGAAATATACGCCGAACATGGAAATCAGCGAGGCGGAGGAGGCTGTGCTCAGCCGCGAGATCACGGATGCTGCGGATGTTATTGAGCGCATTTTGCAGGAGCGCAAAGAGTTGAAGTAACCCCGGGAGGTAGGTATGATTTGTCCGAAGTGCGGCGCAAACATGATCCTCTCGAGGGGCGTGTGCGCCAAATGCGGCTACGACATCGAGGTCAACCGTCTCACGAGGCGGTACTCCTGCTATTTCTATAACAGGGGCCTGGAGCGTGCCCGCAATCGCGACCTGTCCGGTGCGGCGGATATGCTGCGCAGGGCGTTGAAGGTCAACAAGAAAAATGTGGATGCCAGAAATCTGCTGGGGTTGGTTTACTTTGAGACCGGCGATCCGGTGTCGGCGATTCAGGAGTGGATCATCTCGAAGAGCTTCCTCGAGGAGGGCAATCCTGCGGTTCGCTATCTGGAGACGCTGCACGCCAATCCCGCGAAGCTGGACAACTTAAATCTCGCGATCCGCAAGTACAACGGCGCGGTGGACGCGGTGGCGCATGACGGTTTCGACCTGGCGCTTTTGCAGTTGAAGAAGGCGGTCAGCCTGAATCCGAATTTTATCCGCGCGTGGCAGATGCTCGCGCTTGTGTATATGCGCAGCGGCCATATGGACAAGGCGCGCGAGTGCTTAAAGAAGACGCTGTCGATCGATGCGACGAATACGGTGTCGATGGGATATCTTCGCGCGATCCGCGAGATGTACCGCGAGAACCGCCGCATGAAGATCTCCGAGACGGAGGAGGACGAGAAGAACGAGGCGCCGGTGCTTGCGACCGGCGGAAAGAGCTACACCTCGTATCTCGAGGAGCAGGACCGCATCGACTACAAGGTGCTGTTGTCGCTTCTGGCGGGACTTTTCCTTGGAATTCTGGTCGTGTATGTCCTTGTGATCCCCGGTGTGAAGGCCGGCATGAAGGAGGACTTCAAGGTTACTCAGGGCGAGTACGGGGAGCAGATCTCGCAGTACTTAAGCGACATCGATTCGCTCGAGAAGGAGACGCAGTCGCTGCGCAATAAGATCGAGCTTCAGGAGGGTGCGCTGGAGGCCAACGAGGCGGAGCTTGCGGAACTGCGCGACAAGGCCGGCGGTATCAATGTGTTCAACATGACCGCGTACTACCTCAACCTCAAGAAGAAGGGCACGGCATCGAACGACGAGCTCTTCATCCTGCAAAAGCGCATCAAGGCGGTTTCGGAGGACGAGCTGAAGAATGAGTCCGCGAAGGCGATCTATGACCGCGTTATCGCCGATTATCCGTCCGCTTTGACGGTCACGATGACAAGCTCGGAACTCTACGACAAGGGCAGGGCGCTGTATGATGCGGGGAATTTTACGAGCGCTCTCGAGTACTTCATCTACTCCTACGAGAAGTCCGCGGATAACGAGAAGAACATGTTCTACCTGGCGCGCACGTACCAGCAGACGGGCGACAATACCTCGGCGCTTCGCATGTACACCGAGTACATGGAGCGTTTCCCCGAGGGTGAGCACTACGGCTCGGTTTCGAGCTACGCTGCGCAGCTTCGGCAGTAGGTTGTAATTCGGAAATGAAACTAGTAAGGCCGGTTCCTTTGCGGGAGCCGGCCGTTTTTGTGTGGGTGCATTTTCGAATGTACGATGTGCTTAATCGCGGTAGAGAAGGCGCGCCAGGCGGTAGCTTACGCCGTTCGTGTGTCTGCGCGTGACGAGCGGGATGTAGGAGCGGCAGCCGCTGCAATGGATGCACACAGCGCGGATCTTCTCGCCGTCCTCGCGCTTCGTGAAGTACGGCTTGAGGTCCTTTTTGAACGTCACTTCCTTGCGGTGCTGGCCCGCGAGGTAGACATATTCGTCCGGGGTCAGATTGTCGGCCGCAGCGAGCGAGAAATCCCATGCGGCGCCGTCCTTAACCTCGCACAGATTGACGTAGCGGAAGTTGCGGTCGTAGCGCGCGGTGAGCTTGAGCCATGCGGAGATGAGCATCGCGTCCGAGATGAACGCGCGTCCGCCTGCCTCCTCCTGCTTGAGGCACACGTCCGTGAGCCACTGCACGTTGGAGTGGTAGACGTGAAGAACGAAGTCGAGGAATTTGCGGAGGCGCTTGACCGTCCAGTACGTGCAGTGCGGTGAGATGCGCTCCTTCAAAAAGTCCGCAGACTCGGTTCCGGTGCAGGCGAAGTCCGTGTCCTCCATCGACATGGAGCTCAGGTCGTCGTAGACGAGCACGTCGCTGTCGCAGAGGAAGCACCGCTCGATGTTGTGCGCGGTGAGGAAGCTGTACAGATGAAAATGCCGCTCAAAGCACATCTGCAGCATCGCCTCGTCGGTCGTGTCGCCGACAGTCTTGTAAACCTCGCGGAAGTCCTTCAGCTCATCCGAGTCGAGGGAATCGATATCATACCAGTTGGAGACCAGTCCGCGATTGCTCGCATCGCCCAGCAGGACGACATTTTTGAAACCGCACGCGCGGCCCGCCTGCTGCAGCACGTCGCAGAGACTCTCGCACGCCCCCTTGTGGTAGAAGACCACGGGGCACGTTCCCGAGAGGTCGCGATCCTGAACAGGATAGCGGATGCAGCGGTCCGCGGCAAAGGCTCCGAACATGAGTAACGGAAACCAGCCGGAGATCGTGCGCAGGACGTCCTGCGGATGCTCGGCCTGGAAGCTTAAGCTTACGTACAATGCGACGATCACGGCAAGAACGTCCGCCTGGAGGCGCTCATTTATCGTCACCTTCTCGTTCCAGTTGACGGAGAGCAGTCGGCGGAACCAGGTGATGAGGAACACCGATGTGACGATCTGCGCTGCGGCGAAGACCCACGTGAGCGGCTCGATCTTGCGGAACACTTCGATCGGGAAGAGGATGCGCACGAGCGTGAGCACCGTGTCCAGCAGATAATACGACACATGTCCCATGTAGTTCTCGTCGGGGAAGAGGCGGCGGTACGTTGCGTCGCTCGCTACGCCGGGGTGCAGCTCGTAGAGCTTGGCGATCAGGCCGGACTGGTACATCAGGCAGAAGATCAGAAGCGCTGCGATGAACACGCGGATGGCGAGAGTGTCATTTTTCTGCCACAGCCGAACGAGAAGGTAAATCGGGATGATAATCAATGCGGCGCGCATGACGAAGACGCCGTAGAGTGCGACGATCACCGCACAGACCGGGTAGCGGATGCGCGCGTCGCGGATATGAAGGCCCCACAGCAGCAATGTGCAGAAGAGGACCGTGAGAAGCAGCTTCGAGGGCTGCAGGACATACAACAGGCCGATGCCGAACAGATAGATATAGACGACAAAGGAGATGCGGCGGCGGATCCGCATGGCGGCGATGGTGCCGATGATGAGAATCGCGGCAATCGCGAGGCCGCCGATGAAGTAGACCGTGTAGGAGAGCTTTCCGAGGCCGTGCGCCGCGAGAAAGCCGTTGAGGCGGGAATAGTCCGCCACCATCCCGGAAAATGCTCCTGCGCGCTTCAGAGGGCCGTAGGCGACAACATAAAAAAGCACTCCGTACAGGACGAGCGCGATGGTCGCGGCAACCGTGATACGGGCGCGGGATGTTGTTTTGTTTCGTTGTGATGCGGCTTCTGCCATACGAGGAAAACTCCTTCCGGGTGTCTTTTCCTATCTTATCCTTTTTCGGCTGTTTTGTAAAGAAAAATGATTGTTTCATTTTTCGAAAACGTGTGCTATAATGGTATTCACAACAATACTGTTGGGTAGCTTGCTACACCGTCAGGCAAAGCCCGAGGTACGCATGAGAGAGTTTTCGGAGAATCAAAAAGAAATACCCAAAGCGAATAGAGCGATTTGTTTCGGTGTGACGGCGCTGTTCGTTCTGTTTGCGTTGCTGTTGGTTTGTGTATCTTCCGGCAGAGCGCAGGCGGCGGAGGCACTTCCGGCACGGACGGTTGCGATCGGATCTGTCGTGAACGCGGATCTTTTGTACACGGAGCCGCCGACAGCGACGCCGGAGCCCACGGCGACACCCGGGGTGACCGGGGAGCCCACGAGGCGCGAGAAGCTGAAGACGATCGCGGCGGAGAAGTATGCCCTGGGCGTGATTCTGGCAGGGTGTATCTCCATCGGTATCCTGATCGTGTTGTTCCGCTACTGGACGAAGCGGAGCGGGGGACATAAGGAATAGGATTCCGCGGAAAATGAGGATGAAGCGAGAGCAGTCGGAGAGATCCGGCTGCTTTTTTGTTTTCGGGAAATGAAAGGGAACAGGTTGACGCATTCGCAAACGGCGGGACGCCCGAGAATGAAAGGGAACAGGTTGACGCATTCGCAAACGGCGTCCCGCCGTTTGCTCATGTTGGGACCGCGCAGGCCGGCGCGATCCTCCTTTTTATGCCATTTTCCGCGAACGCTTCCTTCGCCTTGCATCGCACCCCGCGGCGGTCGGCTGCGCCGCCCGTCATCCCGCCGCCATCCGCGATTGCCCGACAATGCGATTGTCGGCAATCGCCGGTAGCGGCGTGCCTCCCGCTTCGCGTGAGGCCGCGGTTTGCAATGCATGGTGGGGGTGTGGCTGAAAAAATGGGATAAAAAGGGAACTGCTACCGACATGCTTTAGTCTTAAAGCACATTGGTAGCAGTCCCCTGCGCGTAATATAAAGAGGAAAAAGAAAACCGTCATAGTCAGATGAAGGATTGGGGTAAGCCAAATTCCCTCATGTTGTGATGCATTATAGCAGGAACGGGCGAGTTTTTCAACTGTTTTATTCTAAAAGAATTATAAAATTTCTGTTAACTCGCCCGCGGTTGTCTTTGTCCGGTATTACATCTGTTTTTTGACGATTGCGTACTCGTTTCCGTTGCGGAAGAACGGGCACTCGAAGGAGCGGCCGCTCAGAAAATGAGCCATGTCATCCTCGTCGAGGTCCTTGCCGCAGGTGTAGCACTCGTAGTCCTCGTCATATTCGTAGTACATGCAATAATCGCAATTGGTCGGTGCAGGCCTGGCCTGCTTTTTTGTCTTGCTCATAGTATCGTTTGCCTTGCGCTGTCGATTACATTGTCGATCACGTTGTCGGTGCATCGCCGCCGGCCGGTGTCGGCGTAGGCGTCGGGGTCTTCGTCGGAAGAGGCTTCTCCGGGTCGATCGGCTCGCCGCCGGTGTGTACCGTACAAAGCTTGTTCTTCTCCTCGGGCAGCGTGAACTTCGTGTCGTCCGTGCCGCCGTGCTCGAGAGCTTCCTTCGTCTCGACCTTGTTCAGGTAAACCTTGATGATCGGGTTCGGGCAGTCGGCGGTTGCCAGCATGCCGGTCTCGCCGCAGATGGCTACCTTGATGTGGCACGTGCAGGACTCGTGAGGAACATTTTCCGCAGCGAAGTACTCGGTCATTACGCACTTGTCGCCCTCGTACTGATCGCACAGGCCCTCGACAGCGAGCTTGCCGCACTTGGTGCAGACGGTGGCGCTGGTGATGCCGGAAGGGCGCTCGAAGGACTTCTTCGTGCACTGCTTAACCTTGTGAACATCCTGCATGATCTTTCTCCACATGTAGCGGAAATACATCGTGTTGGCCTGTTCGAAGTTGTTGTCGAAACCGGTCCAGATTGCGGAGGTGTAGTACGGCGTGTAGCCTGCGAACCAGAGGTCGAAGTTGTCGTGCGCCGTACCGGTCTTGCCGGCGGTCTTGAACTCGACATCGCGGAGTCGGCAGGTGCTGCCGGTACCCTTGTCGCAGGTGTCGATCATGGCCTGCGTGAGCAGCCATGCCGTCGTGGCCTTCATAACCTGGCGCGACTCGGTTCCGTTGTTCAAAAGAATGTTGCCGTCGTGGTCATAAACCTCGGTGTAATAGCGAGGCTTGTTGTAGATACCGCGGTTTGCGATTGCGGCGTATGCGGCCGTCATCTCCAATACGGAGCAGCCGTTGGTCAGACCGCCGAGGGAGATGGCTACGTTGTAGTCGGATTTGCCGTCGCTGTTGTCGGTATCGATCTTGGAAAATCCAAGCTTCAAAAGGTAGTTTACGCAAGTGGTTGCGCCGACTGCCTGACAGCAGCGGGCCGCAACGATGTTACGCGAATCCCAGATACCCTGGCGGATGGTGGACAGACCCTTGTAGCCGGAGTACCAGTTGTGGACGATCTCCGTGCTGCCCGGGTACTTGTAGTAGTAATCGTCGAAGACGCTCGCCAGAGTGTAGCCTGCGGCGTCGATGGCCGGCAGGAAGGCTGCGAGAACCTTGAAGGTGGAACCTGCCTGACGGTAGGTGTCGCTCGCGCGGTTCAGGACTCGGTTACCGATCTTCTCACCGCGGCCGCCGTACTGGGCGAGCACGTTGCCGTTCTGCTGGTCCATGATAACCATGGCGCACTGCGGCTGCAGCGTGTAGCTGCGGGATTCCTGAACGGAATACTTCAAGCCGGGGTGAAGCGCCTCGAAATCGGCCTTCTTCTCCTCGATGAAGTGATCGATCAGGGCATTCAGTGTGTCAACGTCCGTCGTGTAGACGCTGATGCCGGGGTTGCCGCTCTTTTCGTGGTAGAATACCTTGTTCGTGTCGCGGTAATCCTTATAGAACTCCAGAAGGTCGTTCAGATGATAATGCTTGTTGGTAGCATTGTCCGCACCGACAATCGAGAGCGCGTAGTTCTTCGAGAGCTCGTAGTAGGAACCGGCCTTGCCGGCGTCGGTGTCACCCTTGCCGACGATGTTCGGGAAGTTGGATTCGTCAAGGAAGTACGAATCCATGATGTCCTGAATCTCCTTGTCCTGCGTGGTGATGATCGTCAAACCGCCGGTGTACAGAAGCGTGTTGGCCGCTGCCGCGGAATAGCCCTTCGCCTGCAGGTCGATCAGAAGCTGGTCGATCAGCTCGTCGACGAAGTAGGAATACTGTGCCGTGTCCTTCGTCTTGGTGAGCGAAGCGTACTGCTGAAGTCTCGCGTAAACGTTCTCGGTGTCGCGCATCGCCTCGTCGTACTCCTCCTGCGTGCAGAAGCCTGCGTTCAGGAGGTTGTTGAGACAGTTCTCGCGACGGGTGCGGTTACGCTCCTCATCGCGGAGCGGGTTCAGCAAGGTGGGCGAGTATGCAACCGGGGCGATGACCGCCGCCTCGGAGATCGTCAGCTCGCTGACCTTCTTGCCGAAGTACTTCTGGGCGGCGCTGGCGATGCCGTAGGCACCGTTGCCGAGGTTGATGGTGTTGAGGTAGTACTCAAGGATCGTGTCCTTTTCCAGCTTGTCCTCAAGGTGTACGGCGAGATACTGCTCCTGCACCTTACGGACGACCTTGTCGACGGAACTCTTCTCGTTACCGCCGGAGAACACCTGGTTCTTCAAAAGCTGCTGCGTGATGGTACTCGCGCCGTATTTCAGGCCGCGGTCCTTTACAACGGAAAATGCCGCACGGAAGATACCGCGGATATCGATACCGTTGTGTTCATAGAATCGCTCGTCCTCCATTGCGACGAAGCAGTCGCGGACTGCCTGCGGGATCTCGCTGATCGGAGCGTACTCCTGGCTGGTGCCGACACCGGCCAGATCCACGATCTTCGTCTTACCGTCGTTGTAGTAGATGGTCGAGGCGAAGAGCTCGGGGTTGACGCTGATGCTGTCGATGCTCGGCGCTGTGTCGATCATTCCCTTGTACGCACCGTAGGCGCCGAAGCACCCGGCGACGAGAACGAACGCCATCGCGACGATACAGATCCGGAACAGCCAGATGCGCAGAAGGCTGTACACCCGTCGGCCGGGCGATCGCAGATACTTCTGCTTCCTCACGATATTGTAGTGACTGTAATTCATAGCTTACATGATCCTTTCCCCGCTCCCCCCAGAGCGGATTTCCGGTTTCGGCGGGACGGCAAAATCCGCCCGCGATTCTTTTACTGCAGGGCCATTATAGCACAACCGACCTTGTTTTGGCAATTTCCATACGTTAAGGAAGTGTTACATTTCCCTTACGAAAAACCGAACTTTTTGTGGAATTTCGGGCATTTTCCGCGGAAAATGAGTCCCTACGACGGCAAAATCAGCTTTCCGTTTGCCTCGGAATACCAGATGGGATCGGCAAATGAGACATCTGCCTTGCCCGCGGTGGCATCGTTGATCGCGGTCAAAAACGCGGGGCAGTCATCCTCGGGGACGAGCCAGACGGCGGTCACGAGGTCCGCGTAATCCGTCGAGAGGTTGATGTAGCCGGCCTCCGCGGTGCGGTACTGAATCTTGCCGATACCGGTGTAGTCGGTGCGCACCGTGACGGGGACCGCCTGCCGTTTCGTGGCGATGACGCAGTTCGCAAGTCCTGCCTGCACGGCCTCGCGGTAGGCGCGCGTGAGCCCGCCCGTTCCGAGCAAAATTCCGCCGAAGTAGCGCGTCACGACGACGCACGCATCGTGGATCTCCTCATGCAGCAAAACGTCGAGCATGGGGCGGCCGGCCGTGTGCGGCGGCTCGCCGTCGTCGCTGCAGCGCGTGAGCTCGTTGTTCGCGCCGATGACCATCGCCTGGCAGTTGTGGCGCGCGTCCCAGTAGCGTTTCTTCTGCGCTTCGATAAAGGCGGCGGCTTCGTCTTCCGTTGTGACCGGAGCGAGCGTGGCGATGAAGCGGGAGCGCTTCTCCTCGATTTCGCCCTGCCCTCCGGAGTAGAGATAGCGGATCGGCGGTTTCATGAATCCTCCTTCGGCTTTCTTGACAAATAAGTTTCTTATGATAAACTTATAGGGTAGTGGTTATCGGAAGCATTTCTGCTCCTCGTCGTAGCGGTAGCCTGCGTCGGCAAGGGATTTTACGAGGTCCTCCTCGGAGATGTCCTCATCCGCGCAGATGTCCGCGAGCGTGACGTCGCAATCGCGCAGGCGGAGGTTTAAGACGCTGACGAGCATTGCGGGTTCCTTCGGTAACACGGTGCACCTGCTTTCCCGGGATTATTCCGGCGGACCGCTCTTGGCGGCGGCACTCCGAAATCCCGAATCAGTCCGAAACGCCGGGCGCTTCGGCAACGCTATTGTATCACGGAAACCCTGACAAGACAATCCGAAAAGCGAGGGGGGTCGTTTATGAAGAAATTTCCGATTGTGGTGCTGAGCATCACGTTACTTTTGGTATTGGTGTCCATCGTTATCACGTTCATCGGCGCATTTTCCGGCGAGGAGGGCGTGCCGCTCTTTAAGACCGGCCTGTTCGGAATCGTGTTTGTGCCGATCTTCGGCTGGGTCATGGCGGCATCGTACAACCGCGTGCACAAGGACGACTATGTGCCCGGAAAGCCGGATGAGAGCAAGCCGGATGAGAGCAAGCCGGATGAGAGTGTGGCGGATGAGGCGGTTTCGGACGAGAAGGAAGTATGAAGAAGCGTAACAGATATGCGAAGGCGACGACCGCGGGGCGGTGGTCGGGCACGCGCAGGGCTCGCCTGAAGCGGCAGATCCTCGGCGCGCTCGGCTGTTTTGTTCTGTGTGCCCTGGCGGCATTTGCGGGCTTTCACAATATCGCGAAGACCGAGAAAAAGACGATCGTTTTGCCGACGCCGACGCCTACGGTGGCGGTGACCGACATGCGCGGGCGCGAGACGGATCTGGCGACGCCGTACCGTCTGGTGACCGACCGCTATGCAGGCAGCTCGTCGCCGGAGGACACGTGGATGGAGGACTTTGACGACACTCGCATCCCGCGCACCGTCAAGGGGTTGTATCTGACGGCGGACGCCCTCAACAAGAAGTTCGACGAGATCATGGAGATCATCGACAACACCGCGGTCAATGCGGTTGTCATCGACCTCAAGGGCGACAACGGCGCGATCACGGCTTCGGTGGAGTCGGAGCTTTTGCGTGCAAAGGGCTACACGGACCTGAATCTGATCCCGAACCTGACGATGCTTCTCTCGAAGCTGAAGGCGCGGAACATCTACTGCATCGCGAGAGTCGTGTGCTTCCGCGACAGCAGAACGGCGCAGAAGACACCGTCGTATGCGCTGCGGCTCGGGGACGGAACGATCGCGAAGGATAAGAACGGTTATGCGTGGCTCGATCCGTTCAATGAGGATGTGTGGGAGTTTTTGACGGAGATCGGGCGCGAGGCGGCGCGGATGGGATTTGACGAAGTCAATTTCGACTATTTCGGATTTTCCACGGACAACACGGTCAAGCTCGCCAAATACGGCAAGAGCTTAACAAAAGAGAACAAACAGGCGGCGATCACCGGCTTCGTGCGCTACGCGTGCGAGCAGTTAAAGCCGCTCGGGCTGTTCGTCTCCGCGGATGTGTACGGCATCGTCATGAGCAGCAATACGGACGCGGCAGCGGTCGGCCAGAACTACGCCGAGCTGTGCCAGTACCTCGACTACATCTGCCCGATGGTGTACCCCTCGAGTTACAGCAACGGCTACTACAATCTGAAAGTGCCTGATGCGCAGCCGTACGAGCTGATCTACAACGCGATGCGCGACTCGAAGAAGGCGCTTGCCTCCAACATGGCGAAGGGACGATGTGCGGTCGTTCGCCCGTGGCTGCAGGCATTTACCGCGACATGGCTGACCGGGCATGTCGAGTACGGTGTGAAGGCGATGGACGCGCAGATCCGTGCGACGTACGACGCCGGCTATGACGGATGGCTTCTGTGGAACACCTCGGGAGCGTATACCGTCTTCCGCGACGCGCTGGGGAGCGCGGCGGACAAGGAGTGAGATTTCCCGGCGGGGGAGTCTTCGAAGAGACCCATGGGGGATAAAAGGGAAAACGAAGACCGGAGTCTAAAGAACAAAAGGAGATTCGCGCTGTGGGGCGCGAATAGAAGCGTATGCGAAAAATGAATACGATGCTTACCAAGATCAGGGTCGGCGTTTTACTACCGGCCTTTTTGTTGTATCTTGCGTTTCTTGCCGGCTGCGGCAGGGACACCGCAAAGAACAACACGAGTGTGACCGTGACGGCGGCAGCGACGGCCACGCAGACACCGACACCGACGCCGGAGCGCGAGCCGAAGGACTATGTCCTTTCGGACCTTTACGAGACGGTCGGCAAGAGCACAGTGTACCGCCTGCTTGAGGGCACGGTCGGCAAGGGAGCGGTCAAAGATGGAGTGAACCCTGCGGACCGGAAGTCGGAGATCGAGATTTTAGATGTGCAGTCCGCGGGCGACTACGTGCTCGCCTTCCTCTGTGACCCGGAGTATTTTTCGGAGACCATGAAGGGCGAGTATGTTTTGTTCCATCTGGGGAGGCCGGACCTGACACGCCGCTTTATCCCCTCGTATCGGGAGAGCAACGCGCGCCTTCTGGCGGACGGAACGGTTGTGATGGAGGATACGGATTCGGAGCTGGTTCGCGTGTACAACCGCGAATTCGAGGAGGTTGGCACGGTGGCGCCGAAGGAGGGCCGCGAGGGGTATCTCCTCGACATTTCGGAGGACGGTCTCCTCTGGGTTGTCTGCACAGCGCCGCAAAAGACGCTTACTGCCATTGACTTGCAGGGGAATTGCGTAGGCGAATACACCTATGCCGGCGACAGCTCCGTCTATTCGTACTGCTGCCTTACAGACGGCGTGCGGTATTTCCGCGGAATGGATTCCAACTACCTCGTACAGCCGCTGGTGCTTCTTCCGGGGGCAACGGAGCTGACACCGATTGCGGGAGAACCCAAAGGGACGGACATCGAGGGCATACTCGCCTGCGAGACCGCCGATGTCCTGTGGTACATTCACAAGCTGGGAGACACGGAAAATGAGCTGTATTTTCCGAAGGCTGCGTTCCGCGAGGGCATCAGCAAGTGGAGCGGAGTCCGGTTCCTCACCTGGGGGGAAGCGGCCCAGCGCTGCGACAAGGAGAACGGTGTTGTCAAGACCGCTGTGGGGGCGCCTCGCGCGCTTGATTTCCGGGTCTATGATTTTGATGCCCGCACGCTCTGCGGCGAGCTTTTGGCGGAGGAGTTGCCGCAGTACACGAATCTCTATGCAAAGAGCATGACCGACCGCGGCTATGTGCTGTTTGCGGGCCGGACGGAGACGGGCGCGGACGTTTTGCTGTGGGATGTGAACCGCGAGACGGCGAAGCCGATTGAGGGAGTTTCTTTCGTTGCCGTTGAACCGGTTGCCGAGCATATCGCAAAGCGCATCGCGGAGATCGAGGAGGAGTACGGAATCCGGATTCACTACGACAAAAAGAGTGTCGAGGAGTGCGTTTTTGCCCCGTGGTATACGATCGAGCCGATGACGTCGGAACGGAAGGTCCTGGGGTACGTGGAGACGGTGGCGTACTATTTGAAACTGTATCCGAAGACAATCTGGCGGGAGATGCTCTCCGACGACCGCGACGGCCTTGACATGTATCTGGTGAACAGCCTCGAGAGCATCGGGATGCAAGGATTTTCCGCGGGCGGCTGCGTGCAGACGTACTCCGCAAACCTTGCGGTGGCATTCGCCCAGACCGGCCTGGACGGCGGTCCGACGACGTTTGCGCACGAGACGATGCACCTTTTGGAGCACCGCATCTTCAACTACTGCATTGAGAACGGAATCAACTGGGACAACTACTGGGCTGCCGAGCGGACGTCGGAGAAGTATCCGTATACGCGCGGCGATTCGGAGCCCGTCAACGACGGCGTGTTCCGCGGCGCCTGGTGGTACGGCGTCGAGGAGCGGGGCATCGACCCGAACGACGTGTGGTACACGCGCACGTACGGCATGTGGAACGAGCTCGAGGACCGCGCGACACTGATGGAGGAGCTCTACGCCGAGAACCGGAAGATGCTTGACGCCTACCCGCACCTGCGCGAGAAGGCGGAAGATGTGTGTGCGGTCATCCGCGCCGCGTTCCCGTGCGTTGCGGCGAGCACGGAGCCGCTCTTCTGGGAGCGCGCGACCGGCATCGTTCAGCCCGCGGACCGCATGGCGGACTGGAGCAGATACCCGGCCCTGTCGATGGACTGATGCAATACTCTGTGTGATGTAAACGAAAAATGAAACCGAATTCCGGCCGAAACGGCCCAAAGGAGAATCGCGCGTGGGGCGCGAAGAGAAACTTATGCGAAAAATGAAACAAAACCGAATGCAAATCGGCATTCTTGCAGCACTGATCCTTCTGTGCGCGGTCGTTGCGACCGCCTGCGGGAAGGACAAAAAGAACAATACTACCGACGTGACCGTGACGCCGTCCGCGACGTCGACGCCTGCGGCCACGGCGACCCCGACACCGACGGTCTGCTTTTACCGTGCGACGTACGAAACGTTTGGCAGGGACGATATCTACCGTGTTCCGGTTGCGGAATTTACCAAAGACCGCTACGTGATCGAAACGGCCTTCGGCGGCGAGTACGCACTGATGTGGCTCAACGAACCCGTGAAGGTTACGGACGAGGAAGAGACCGAGGGTATGGCCAACAATTCGAAGAACATCTTCGTGTTGCTTGCGCCGGGAATCCGCACGGAATCGTACAGCGTGATGCCCTCGTTCACGACGTCGGCCCGGGTGGTGCTCGACGGCGGAACCGTAATCCTGGAGGATCTCGATACGGCGGATCTGCACATCTACGACAACACGATGAAGGAGCTTCGCGTCGTGGCGGGGGACGAGAATCACGTGCCCGCGTTCGCGATCACGGAAAGCGGCCGTGTGTTGACGGTGTTCCGGGACGAGGGCCGGATCGACGTGAGGGACCTTGAAGGGAAGACGACCGCGACGATCACGTTCGACCCGACGATCATGTTGTCTATGTTCCACGGCGAGCGCGACGGGAGATACTACATCTCCGGATACGACAAGGACGGAACGTTCCGCTATCTGTCCGTGCCCGTAAGCGGCGGCGCGGCGGAGATTGTCGCAAACGATGCGGACGACGGGGAGGAGAAGACCGTCAGCATGTACACAGGTTCCCACAACATGTGGCAGATCGACCGGCTGGCGTCGACGTGGTGCTTTCGAAAGGTCGGAAAAGCCGACGGTATGTTTGCATTTTCCAAGGCGCAGGCGGGCGAGGCGATCGAGTTTTTGCAGGGCAATTGCCTGTGCGCGTCCGCGGATTTTACGTACGAAAATGCATGGCAAAACGAGTACCGTCTCTACGATGTGGAGAACCGGACAATGTCCTCCGGCCTGAGCATCAGGGACATTCCGAACCTGGATTTCATCCGGACGCGCGGCATGCTCGGGGACGGCCTGATGCTGATTGACTACATGACTAAGGACGGCGAGAACGGGCTTCTTTTGTGGGACACGAAGAAGAGCGCAGCGCCGATCTCGGGGCTCGTCGAGCTGACCGGGGAAGCATTTGCGGACAATCTCGCGAAGCTTCGCAAGGAAGCGGAAGAGAAGTACGGACTTGTGATCGACCCCGACGCGGTGCATGAGGAAAAGCCTCTGACCGGGCCGGAAATGCTCCGTGAGCTCGACTTCGTCAACTCCTTCATCATCGGCGTCAAGAACAATCCCGATGTGCTTCGTGCGGGCGAGTCGAAGACCGTTCACCCGGAAAATATGGAGAACAACGGAGAGGGCGGACACTACACGTTTCAGCCGCATGTATTTTCCGAATTCTATTTGAAAGAGCACGGCGAGAAGCGCCGCCAGGCCTTGTTCAACTACGTGGATGCGCTGCGCGCGGGCGAGGACCGCTTTGAGTGTTTCGACTTCGACACCGCGGGATGGTGCTTCGGGCGGCTCGGCTATTTCTTCAACCTTGTCGGACCGATCTACACCTACGCGGGTGAGTACAAGGACGGCTGGGTCGAGATCTGCTACCGGATTCCGAAGGAGGAATACCTCAAGAAGCAGGAAGAGTTCGAGACGATGATCTGCGACATCTTAAACGATGCGCTTCGCGATGATTACTCGGACATTGAGAAGGCGCTCGCTCTGTACGAGTACATGACGGAGAATTACACCTACGATTACGAGATGCTTGCGCACTGCACCGAGTGGATGGAGAAGCAGTCGGGCTATCGCTGCCTCATGGAGAAGACCGGTATCTGCAACGAGATCGCGAAGCTGTACCAGTTCCTGCTGTTGCAGGTCGGCGTCGACGTGGAGGAGTCCGGCGGCGAGGCGCTCAAGGCCGGTGATGATTCGCATGCGTGGGTGTACGTCACGATCGACGGACAGGGCTTCCTGATCGACCCGACGTGGGGCCTGACGGAGGACTACGAGCCGGACCTCGCGTACTTCCTCTTCACCGACGAGCGCCGCAAAAACCGCGACGGCTTCAACCCCGACTCGTTCGATGTCGGCAGCTGTCCGTCGTTCGAGGCGCGCAGGAAGTATTCCTTCAACGCGGACTCCGAGCGCTACAAGGACCTCTGGTACGGCAAATACGTTGCGATGGACACCGAGGCGAACTGCATTTACTACTACGATTACAACCACAATCTGTTGCGATTTGACTATCAGGAATGAGAAAGCAAAGAGGGTGCCCGATGAAAGGGCACCCTCTTTTCCTGTGGAGATAAAAACAATGAAAATGCTTACTCGTTCGGGAAGCTGTTCATCCAATCTGCAATGATTGCTTCGGCGGCCGCTGTCGTCTCGTCGTTGACATCGTAGCGGATGGAGAGGTGGTATTCCACCTTGTTCTCGGCCCAGATGTACTCCTTGCGGACAACATCTTCGTCCACGGAGCCATCGATGTTCTGCTCCGTTATGACAACAAACTCGCGGTTGTTCGCGGTTGCGGTATCGGAGACGAACTCCACTTCCTGAGGCACGTTGGAAATGGCGGTGCTCAGGATTGCTCTGGGTTCTTCGTTGGCTTCCGTGATGACGTAGTTGTCAAGGTATACGGTTATACCGTCAAGCGCATAACACGCTTCGAGTTTCATCCAGCAGAGCAGATAGTCCGGCTCCTGTGCCGACAAAAGAGCATGCGGTTCTACGGGATCGGTTCCGATGGCCTGAACATACGCATAGCTCGGTGCGGTGTTTTGTGCAAACTGCGGAAGAACCATATCTGCATATCCGATATAAGCCGCTGCTTCTGTGACAGTGTTAAAGCCCGTGGAAACGATGAACGGAATCGAGGACGAATCCGGAAGCGGGGCAGCGTACGGTGTGAGCTGATTTCCGGCGCTCAGAATGCGCCAGTTCTCCTTCATCTGCGCGGTGCAGTTCAGAATATTGCCGGTGATTGCCGTGATCGGAACACGCATGTCCTCGTTCGGGTAGTACTTAAATAATGCCTCGCCTTCCTCGTTCGTTCCGGTCTCGGCTCTGCCTCCGCGGCCGCCGATCCAGCCTGCGGCGTAAGCGGCAACCGTGCCGAGAAGAAGAATCATGCAGGCCGCCAGGAGAATCATCATTTTCCGGCGGGCAGGTCTGCGCGTGGTCGCGACAGCATTACGGGTGACCGTCGCATCGTTAACTGCTGCATTGAGGCGGAGCTGTTCGGTTTCTTTCAGCATGGACTCGCCGGTGTTTCCGATGGCGTCCAGCAACTGATCTCTATTCATATAAGCCCTCCTTTGTCAAAAACTTCTTGAGTTTCCGGCGCGTGCGGTGGAGCATACTCTTGGCCTTCGATTCGCTCATTCCGCAGTATGCGGCCGTGTCCTTGAGGGAGTCAAAGTAGAAATACCTTCCGAGGAACAGGTGTCTGGCGTCCGTCGGCAAATCCCGAAGGAACCGGACTATCGCCTCCCTTAAGAGGTCGTCTTTCGAATCGTCTCCTGCGGCGGCAGGATCTTCGATGACATCGCCGAGTTCTTCGTAGGAAACCGCGTATTCCGTCCCCTGACGCTTCTGACGCTGCCGATACCGCAGCCGGTCGATTGCCTTCTGTCTCGTGATCTTGATGAGATAGGCGGAGAGGACTTCCGGCCGGTAGTCGGGCATGGAATTCCAGGCGGTGTAGTACGTGTCACTCACGCACTCCTCCGCGTCCTGCTCATCCCCCACGATCTGCATTGCAACCTTCATCAGGTAGTTTTGATACCGATTCATGGTCTCCTGAATCGCCCGCTCATCCCGCTTGAAATACAATTCAACAATCTCTGCGTCAGTCATGCTGTTCCCCCTTTTTCGTGAAAGAATTTCCTTCCCTCACCCTATCATCCGACAATCCGTGTTCACGGTTGCATTTGCCGAAAAAAATGTCAGTAATTTTTAAAAAAGTTGATCTTCCTGCGTTATTATACCACACAAAAAATCGCGGCCGTAAAATTTTACGACCGCAATCTCTGCTTTTGTCATCCTTCGTATGTCCCGATGAAAATCGGAAGACAGCCGGACCGACAACGTATTCTTCCCGATCAGGATTCATGATTTCGGAACAAATCGTAAAATGACTCGGCGTAAGCGACCTTGTCCTTCTCCAGAACAATCGGGGTGTATACGTATTCCGTTGTCGTTCCTCCTCCGCGCCAAGGTGACCGGTTTTTTATCTTGACGCAATTCCCGTATTGGTCGTACTTCCATTCAATCATACCATCCGAAGGCCATTCTTCCCGGATTACCCGTCCCTGATCATCAAACGTCACGAGATGCGTAATTACTTCCTGACCATCATCGTCAATCTCGACAGTCTTGGTCTCCGCGTCGTTTTTGTCGTATTCCCAGAACCCTGTCAGCTTACGTTGTACCCCTTCCCTTGTACTGTACCTGTTTTGCCTATATCCTCCTGAGGGCAATTCCTCATACTCATATTCAATGGATCCGAGCACCTTCCCTGTATCTTCATGCACAAAGTTTTCCCTCAGTAAGCGTCCCTGCGCATCCCAATATCTGACCGGATATACCCGATCCGGATCAACCGAGTAGATGATGCAGTAATCAAGGCTGCGATCAGTTTGTTTCATTGATCCGTCATCAAAATAAACAGTACCGACTACTTGCTCGCGCGTTCCGTCGTTCCAGACATCAAACTTCGCTACGATTCGTCCCTGCTCGTCATACTCCTCCACCGCTGTAAGGACTCCGTTCCGTTCTGCCGCTGCCCGTATCGTCGGCCAGTCATCATTGTCCGTGCATTTTTCCTCCGAATCTTTTAAGTCAGCCTCTCTGTAGAATCGCGACCTCCTGTCCTCACTGTATTCCCACCATTCCACTTGCACGACATATCCATCGCCATACCAGACATTGGCAATGTGTTCGTATTTTCCGTCAGCAGAAGGTTCGTAGAATCTCCCAAGTGACTTAACGAACCTGTCTTCCTCGACTCTCCATTCGCAGGAGCTGATTACGTCCCCATTCCCGGAATATACCCGGCATTCTTTTTGATAAATCCTTCCGTCATCATATGCGTACAGACTTGTTTCTGTCGTTTGGTGAGTCACTTCATCGTACTCGATTGTTGTTTCCTTTAACCAATCGGGATATCCGAAGACAAACATCTCTTTCTTCACACAGCGGCCGTACTCATCATACGTGTATTCGCCCGCAAGAACAGAATCCTTGTACTCCGCTGTTCGCTGCCATACTAAAATGCTGCCCTCCGGCACCTCCGGGAGCTCGTACTCAATCTTGATCTCGGCCTCGTTTTTGCTCTCGCCCGCGCCTTCGCTTTTATTCTCGCCCTCGCCCTCGCTTTCGCTTTTGCTCTCGCTCTTGTTCTCGTTCTCGATCGTATTCTTGTTCTCACTCTCGATTGTGTTCTCTTTCCCTGCCTTGTCTCTTTGCGACAATGCGAAAACGAGACCACTCACCGCACTGACCAACACGACGGCCGTCACAATCAGTAAAATTCTCCGTCGTTTCATTCTTTTCCTTTCCGGGCTTGTCCCCTTGCCTACTCGCTCCACTTGAGGCGATGAAGCTCCCCCTTTTTCAGTCGTCACAGATCATCCCGCCGGCAGGGTTCTCTGTGCGCTACCAATCCTTTGTGGGTTTAACATAAAACCGGAACCTAAAATACAATTTAAAAATTCCTAAAAATTCCATATATTT